>NZ_PCQC01000019.1:0-113543 GCF_002979955.1 Pseudomonas sp. MYb2 | reverse complement strand
TTGGAGCGGGAAACGAGACTCGAACTCGCGACCCCGACCTTGGCAAGGTCGTGCTCTACCAACTGAGCTATTCCCGCTTGGTGATGCGCATTCTATAGAATTAAGAAGCTCCGTCAACCCCTTGATTCAAAAAAGTTTTATTTCTTTTCAACATCGGTCTTCAGATGCGGCCAGGCAGCGCGCAGGTACTGAACCATCGACCACAGCGTCAGGCCGGCGGAGACCATCAGCAAGGCGTAACCGAGAACGACCCAGAAGGTGAAGTCCCGTGGATTGGCCAGCAGGATCACCAGCGCGAGCATTTGCGCAGCGGTTTTCCATTTGCCCAGGTTCGATACGGCAACGTGTGCACGGGCACCGAGTTCGGCCATCCATTCACGCAATGCCGAAACGACGATCTCGCGACCAATGATGACAGCCGCTGGCAGTGTCAGCCAGAGATTGCCGTGTTCCTGCACCAGCAGGACCAGTGCGACGGCGACCATCAGCTTGTCGGCAACCGGATCGAGAAACGCTCCGAACGGCGTGCTTTGCTCCAGTCGGCGAGCCAGATAACCATCCAGCCAGTCCGTTGCTGCCGCGAAGGCAAACACCGAGGCGGAGGCCATGTAACTCCATTGGTAAGGCAGATAGAACAGCAAAATGAAGATCGGAATGAGCAGGACGCGTAGAACGGTAATCAGATTAGGGATATTCATCGGCACAACTGGCTACGAGGTGAAGGGGCATTCTACTCGCTATGCAGGTTTGCATAAATCGACTCTGCGAGCTTTTTACTGATCCCCGGGGCTTTGGCGATCTCTTCGATGCTTGCACGAGTCAGCTCCTGCAATCCACCAAAATGTTTCAACAAATCGCGTCGACGGGTCGGCCCTACTCCCGCAACGCCTTCCAGCGTTGACGTACGGCGGGTTTTGCCACGACGCGCGCGGTGTCCGGTAATTGCAAAACGGTGAGCCTCGTCGCGGATCTGCTGAATCAGATGCAGCGCCGGCGAGTCGCCGCGCAAGGTGAACTCGTGCGCTGCATCATTCAGATACAGAGTTTCGAAACCAGCCTTGCGCGTCGCACCCTTTGCCACGCCGAGCAGGATCAGATCCGGCACGGCCAGTTCGTTAAGCACGTCGCGGGCCATCGACAACTGCCCCTTGCCACCGTCCACCAGCAGAATATCCGGCAACTTGCCCTCGCCGTCTTTCAACTTGCTGAAGCGTCGGGTCAAGGCCTGGTGCATGGCAGCGTAATCGTCGCCTGCTGTAACACCTTCAATGTTATAGCGACGATAATCGGATTTGATCGCACCTTCCGGGCCGAACACCACGCAGGACGCGACGGTCGCTTCGCCGCTGGAATGACTGATGTCGTAACACTCCAGGCGTTGTGGCGGCTCCTCCAGGTTCAGCACTTCTGCCAAAGCCTCGAAACGCGCAGCCGTGTGCTGACGGTTGGCCAGACGTGCACCCAGTGCCTGCTCGGCATTGGTTACAGCCAGTTGCTGCCAGCGAGCTCGCGTTCCGCGCACCCGGTGACTGATGGTCAGTTCGCGGCCACGCAACTCGTGAATCGCCTCGACCAGTGTCGGAAAATCTTCGTGGACGACGTTGACGATCAATTCGCTTGGCAGGTCGCGCTCCGGACTGCTGATGAAGTATTGGCCAAGAAACGCCGCCATGACCTGCGAGACATCTTCTTCAATACCCACCTGCGGGAAGAAATTCTTGCTGCCCAGCACCCGTCCGCCGCGCACGCTGATCAAATGAACGCAGGCACCGCCCGGGTTGACGAACGCCGCAATGACGTCGATATCGCCGGTGCCGCCTTCCATGCTCTGTTGATCCTGAACCCGACGCAGCAGTGCAATCTGGTCACGCAATTCAGCGGCGCGCTCGAATTCAAGGTTGATCGCCGCCTCTTCCATCGCCGTTGACAGCTCGTTGGTCAGTGCATGACTGCGTCCTTCGAGGAACATCACCGAGTGACGTACATCCTCGGCATAGACCTCAGGCTCGACCAGTCCCACACAGGGTGCCTTGCAGCGTTTGATCTGATATTGCAGGCATGGCCGGGTACGGTTCTTGTAGTAGCTGTCTTCACACTGCCGAACAAAAAAGGTTTTTTGCAGCAGGCTGAGGCTTTCGCGAATGGCACCGGCACTCGGATACGGGCCGAAGTATTTGCCTTTGGCTTTCTTGGCGCCGCGATGGATGCTCAGACGTGGGAATTGTCCGTCGGAGAGAAACACGTAAGGGTAGGACTTATCGTCGCGCAACAGAATGTTGTACGGCGGTCGCCATTCCTTGATCAGCGTTTGCTCAAGCAAGAGCGCTTCGGTTTCATTGGCAGTGATGGTCGTCTCGACCTGGGCGATACGCCCGACCAGTGCTGCCGTTTTCGGTGCCAGCCCGGTCTTGCGAAAATAGCTGGCCAGACGCTTCTTGAGATTCTTGGCTTTGCCGACATACAGCAGACGCGCGTCGCTGTCGAACATGCGATAAACGCCAGGGCGCCCGCTGACGGTGGACAGAAAGGCGCCGGAATCGAATGCTTCAGTCATGATCAGGCGCTGGCATCAACCATGCCGTGACGCACCGCCAGAAGCGTCAACTCGACGTCACTGCTGATCGAGAGTTTCTCGAAAATGCGATAACGGTAAGTGTTGACGGTTTTCGGCGACAGACACAACTTGTCGGAAATGATCTGTACCTTCTGACAGCTGACAATCATCAATGCGATCTGAATCTCCCGTTCGGACAAGGCATCGAACGGCGAATCGTTGGTCGGCTGGAAGGATTTGATCGCCAACTGCTGAGCGATCTGCGGGCTTATATAGCGCTGGCCGGCGAATACCAGGCGAATGGCCTGAACCATCTCCGGCAACCCTGCGCCTTTGGTCAGATAACCCGCCGCGCCTGCCTGCAACAACCTTGTAGGAAAAGGATCCTCTTCACACACGGTAACGGCAACCACCTTGATATCCGGCTGACTGCGCAACAGTTTGCGCGTGGCTTCCAGACCGCCGATGCCGGGCATCTTGACGTCCATCAGGACCACGTCGGGTTTCAATTCCCGCGCCTTGATCAGGGACTCTTCACCTGACTCGGCCTGACCCACCACCTGCAAGCCATCGATATCGGCCAGCATCCGTGTAATGCCTGTACGAACGAGATCGTGGTCATCGACCACTAGCACCCTAATCAAGCAGACACCTCGCGATATGGTCTTATTGGGATGCCGGACACCTTAGCAAAAACTGCCAGACAGACCTAGCGGCAAGCAGCATTTAAAAAGTTTCAATTCATCATTGAGGGCTTGCCAGCCGTGGGTTTCAGAGCACAGGTGTACCGATATCGAGCTGCATCCTCAGGAAACACTCGTCCTCACCCTGTACTGCAAAGCCTTTTCTCAGATACAAGTTTTTCGCCAGATTATTTTTGAATACCGTTAGACGCACAGCGGGGTTGCCGTCGCGGCGAGCCATGGCAATAACCTGATCAATCGCCCAGGAACCCACGCCCTGGCGCTGAAACGCCCGCGTCACCTGTAGTTCACGGATATACAGCGCCCGCGCATCGCGGCTGAGGCTGAAAAACCCCAAGGGCGCCTCCTCACGGATCATCAACCAGTTCTCACGTCCGACCCAGGCAACGTCGAACGCCTCATCCTGCCACAACAAATCGTAATCATTGTAATAGCGCAGCATGTTCTCGCAGGTCAAAGTTCGCACAAATGCCAGGTCATCCTGCGTGGCCCGGCGCATTTGAAAGGTCATACAGCCCCCGCGAGACTGACGACCTGCCCCTGCCATGAGCCACCTTCGCGACGAGCGATCACCAATTCATCGCCAGCACCGGGAGCGGCAATGATCAATATGCCGTCTTCAGACCACACGGCGCTGCGCCCGGCCGATTGCCAGCCTCCGGTGAGACCGCCATGGTTGGCCATCAATACCACCATCGAGTGTTGCCGGGCATATCCCTGCAGCATCGCGGTGTCAGGTTCGTAGCCCTTCTCGCCGATCAATACGCCCGCAGCGTACAGACCGGCGCCCAGCTCGGCAGCGGCCGCCGCATGGCTGGCGTGAGAAAAATCGGCACAGACAGCCAGGGCCACCGTGTCCGCGCCGATATGCAGGGCTGCGCCACCATTCCCGGCGGCGTAAATGAGCTCTTCACCGCAATGCAGATGCTGTTTGCTGTAAACCCCAAGCGTGCCATTGGCGCCCAATACCAAGGCACCAATCAATACTGCCGAACTGCCCTCCTGACGAATCGGCATGCCGACGACAGCCGTGATGCCGCGTTTTTGTACCAGATCCCTTAACGGTTGCAGCACGGCGTCTTGCGGATCAATGGCCAATGCCGCCGCCACTTCACCCTCATAACCGGTCAGCGACAACTCGGGAAACACCAGCAACTCGACACCGTGTAGCGCCGCCAATTCGATGAATTCCATGTGCCGGACAATGTTTGCGGCGGGATCACCGGCAATGGAAACCGATTGAGCAGCAGCGATGGTCAGAGTTGTCATGTTTCGTCCTTGGTTTCAGGCAAAGCGCAGAGTGTGTCACAACTGTTGCGGCGCTCAAGCGATAGGCATTGTCCTGTGCAATCGATAGCATTTTCTGATTGCTGATGCGTATCTGCCTCTAGTAAGCTCGGCGCATTCATCGGAGACAGACCATGTTCAACACCCTTTCACAGCTACGTACCGCAAGCGCCTCGCGCTCGGTTTCGTCTGCCCGGGTGAATGACGTCTGCGCTCCTGCAAGCTTTTATTTTGGGTATTGGTTTAGCCACTAGCGCGCCTGATACCCCACACGGCGCCCATGAAGACGGGTCGCCACCTGAGAAATCTCAACCCCCGGTCGGCCTCCCGACCGGGGGTTTTGTTTTTTCAGGCACAAATTTTCCAGCAACACACCAGACACTTTGAGGATTACGACATGACCTACGCCACTTATTACCGTTACGACCGTTTTTTCGCCTGGCGATTTACCAGCCTCCGCTCGGGACAGCCTGCCGCCTCCGATCGGTCACCTACAGGTGGCAAGCACACACACGTAGCCAATACGGCCAACTGTCGAACACCCCAATAGGGCCGAGCGAGCGGGAAACACCCGCCGCCTGCCCAGGAAGACCGAATATGAACTCGTCCGTTTCTGCCCTGCCACTTTCCACTCTTGATTCTGCCAACGAAGCACTGACTCTGCGCTTGCCCAGCTCGTTGCAACTCAAACAGCAATTGCCTCTGACCAGCGCCCTGAGTCAGCAGATTGCCGCCCACCGCCAAGCGGTGCGGGCCATTCTTGATGGCGACGACCAGCGCCTGCTGGTGATCGTCGGACCTTGCTCGATCCACGACTCGCAATCCGCCATTGAATACGCAGACAAACTCGCACGCCTCGCCGACGAAGTCAGCGATATGATGTTGCTGGTCATGCGCGCCTATGTCGAAAAGCCGCGCACCACCATCGGTTGGAAAGGCCTGGCCTACGATCCACATCTGGACGGCAGTGACGACATGGCCGGTGGTCTGACGCTGTCCCGCGAGCTGATGATCGAAATGATCCGCCGCGGGCTGCCAATCGCCACTGAAATACTGCAACCCATGGCAGCCGGATACTTTGACGATTTGCTCAGCTGGGTCGCGATCGGTGCACGCACTACCGAATCGCAGATCCACCGCGAGATGGCCAGCGGCCTGAGCATGCCGGTCGGTTTCAAAAACGGCACCGATGGCGGCGTGACCGTGGCAGTCGATGCGATGCGCTCCGCTTCCCACCCGCACCGACACTTCGGCGTTGATAGCCAGGGACATCCAGCCATTGTCCAGACCACAGGCAATCCTGATACCCATCTGGTACTGCGTGGCGGCCATCAAGGGCCAAACTTCGACCGCGAAAGTGTCGCCCGGATCCATGCCGACTTGACCCGCCTGAAGATTCCGAGCCGGATCATGGTCGATTGCAGTCACGCCAACAGCGGTAAAGACCCGTTGCGCCAGCCTGATGTATTCAACGATGTAGTGGAGCAACGCCTGCACGGTGACCGTTCGCTGATCGGCATGATGATCGAGTCTCACCTGTTCGAAGGTTGCCAGCCACTCAGTACCTCTTTGCGTTATGGCGTCTCGGTTACCGACGGTTGCCTGGGTTTCGCCGCAACGGAGCGCTTGCTGCTGAACGCCGCCGAACGCCTTCGCGCGCAATCTCAGGCCTGACCTCGCCAACAGCCTTTGCGGACACCTGGTCCGCAAAGGCTGAAAGGCTGATCAGCCCGCACGGAAATTACGCACGAACACGTATGCGGGTAGCGCTGGAAGCCTGACTGACATCATCCAGTCGCTCCACCGTATACGACACCTGCACCACCGTTTCCCGGTGCTCCCGCCAGAATCGGTGCGGCACAATAAACACCAGAGGCTCCCCGGCGGTTTCCCGGGTGATGTCGCGATCATCACGGTGATTGAAATACTCACCATCACAGCGCAGGTACACCAACTCGCCCTCCTCTGCCTGAGCATCGACGATGACCACCGTCACGCCATCAATGGAATCGGCGACATCAAGTTCGCCACCCTCCGCATCCAGAACCTGCGGTGCCGCCAGCTCGCCTCGAACGAGGGGAGCGATCAGGATTCTCAAGATCGCCGACTGCCTCAATTCACCCTCTGCCGATATGACCTGATAACTGAGGCTTACCGTTTGTCCGGTGTGCGAGGCCAAGTGTTCGTGGGTAATCCAGAAAGAAAGCTCTTCGCGAACGGCAAAAGCTTCGACCATCAACTCATCACTGAACGTCTCTTCACTTTTTGCACCTTGCCAGCCAAGCAGGATCCGGTCCCCGACGGCCATCCGTGCATACGGACGCACAATCACGTTTGTACCTTTCTCGACACGCGCCGGATCGAGTGTCCCGCCTACGGTCTCTTCGATAAGTGGTGCCAGCAGATCAGGTTCGGGATCACCTACGTTCAATTGCAAGCGATCAGATGAAATCGGCTCAGGCAGATTGACGCTGAACAGCGTCCAGTGAATTTCCACCGAGCCGCGTTCCAGCATGGCGATGTGCACACCCTTGATGACGAACACGACCTCGTGCCCCACTTGCGCGGCACTGACAAAACGCGAAGTTACAGATTCGTAGGACAGTCCATCAGCATCGAGACCGCACCAATTCAAGACCAGCTTGTCACCACATTTCATCTGCGGGTAAGGCGCAACCCGAACAAAGGCCTTGTCCAGTGAGGGATCGATCATTCCGCCCTCCAGAACTTCGAGAGCCGGCGCAGGCAAATGCCGGACGGTCGCAGCCTCCGTAACAGGCCATGGCCGATAGCTGAATTCGAGTGTCTCGCCTTGCACCCGGAAACTCAGTTTTGGCTGCAGGGCTGAATGGGTATCCAGCAATGAGGTATCTGTTGCGAGCGTCTTGCAAGCATCGGTATTAGCGTCATACATGGTCATTCGTGGCTCCATTCCCTGGATAAAACGTCGCTGATCACAACAACGTCGAATGAGAGCCATTAAATAGCAACGCTTGCGCTTTCGATGTCAGCCTCGACAACTCCATAGCGGAGGGAAATGCGTCTGAAGGCGTAAGGCACAGGTATTGAACCCGTCAAAATAGCGCTAAAGATTGCTGAATGTTCCGACCATGCCCGCAAACAGAGCTGAAATGTCGTACAGCTTTTAGTCCTTTTTCACTTCAATACTGCGGTATTTTCGGACACCGACTGCATGACAACGTGATTTACAGTGATCCGGCGGAATCACCTATGAACGTCTGGAAAAGAGGTAGGAACATGCAACGGAATGCAACAACTCGCTATCCCATCCTGTTGGTCCACGGCCTGTTCGGTTTTGAGCGGATAGGCCGTTTCGAGCTGTTCCAAGATGTCAAGCAGGCATTGCAGGGTGCGGGCAACCGAGTGTTTGTGCCGCAGCTATCGGCCACTCATGACAACGAAGTTCGTGGCCAGCAATTACTCATGCAGATCGCGCGGGTGTTGAAAGACACAGGAGCAGGCAAGGTCAATTTGATCGGGCACAGTCAGGGTGCCCTGGCATGCCGTTACGCTGCCGCACTGGCATCCAGCAGCGTCGCATCCGTCACTTCGGTCAGCGGCCCAAATCATGGCTCGGAACTGGCTGACCTGTTGCGCAAAGCGCTGGTTCCCGGACAGATACCGGAACATCTCGCCGAGGAAATCGCCACGCAGTTCGCGAACTTCCTGTCGTTGCTCAGCGGTCAACTCGCGTTGCCGCAGAACGCCATAGCAGCACTCAACGCGTTGACCACCGAAGGTGTTGCGCGTTTCAATCGTAAATACCCGCAAGGTCTGCCTCCTGTCTGGGGAGGGCAAGGTGCGGAACAGGTCAATGGCGTTCGGTACTATTCGTGGAGCGGCACACTGCCAGAAAATCCGCTGGCCAATCCTCGTCCGCTCGACCCGTTACATGCCGTGTGCCGGGCCTTTTCCGGACACTTTTGCACCGAAGCCTGGCAGAACGACGGACTCGTCGGTCGCTACAGCTCGCATCTGGGCAGCGTGATCCGTTCGGACTATCCTTTCGATCACCTCGACAGCCTGCGCAGGCCCAAGGTCTTGCGATCACTCACACCTGATCCGATCGACCTCTATATAGAGCACGCCATGCGCCTGCAGGCCGTGCACTTGTAAATCGGGGGCGAACCCACTGAATGGAACTTTGCCGAGAATTCACCCACTGAATCCGGTAGGCTCCACACTTTACTGAAATAGATCGGAGATTTTCCCCATGGCTAAAGCCACTGCCCGCCACATCCTGGTTTCCAGCGAAGACAAGTGCAACGAACTCAAGGCCCAGATCGAAGGCGGCGCTGATTTCGCCGAAGTCGCCAAGGCCAACTCCACTTGCCCATCCAGCCGTCAGGGCGGCGACCTGGGTTCGTTCGGTCCTGGCCAGATGGTCAAGGAATTCGACACCGTGGTCTTCAGTGCACCGATCAACGTCGTGCAAGGCCCGGTGAAGACCCAGTTCGGTTATCACCTGCTGGAAGTCACCAGCCGTCAGGACTGATTCGTCGTCCGATTGCTCTGCAACGGCCCGCCTTTTGGTGGGCCGTTGTGTTTCAGTTACACATACGGCTGGCGACTGGCGCGCCTCTCGCGTACAACTTGCGCTTATCGATTACCCGGTTCCAAGGCTGACAATGCGACTGGTTTTCCCAACATTGATGCTTACCGCCCTCGCCCTGCTGTCGGGCGCCTGCGGTGTGAATGCAGCACCGCAACACGCGCTGACCGTGTATGGCGAACCCGCCAAGTATCCTGCCGGTTTCAGCCATTTCGACTACACCAACCCGCAAGCACCGAAAGGCGGGACAATGCGCCGCTCGGCAATAGAAATCGGTCACTTCGACCATTTGCTGCCGTATATCGACAAAGGCATCGGCGTCACGCAGATCGACGGCCTGCTGTATTCGCCGCTGGCCCAGCGCTCGATGGACGAGCCTTACACCGTCTATGGTCTGGTGGCACAAAAGATCGAGCGTTCGGATGACGGGCTTTCACTACGCTTCTTCATCAATCCCAAGGCACGCTTCGCCGACGGTAAACCGATCACCGCCGAAGACGTGCGCTATACCTACGATCTGCTGATGACACAGGGCAGTCTGCGTTATCGCACTCAGTTTGCCGACGTCAAAGGCGTCGAAGTGGAAGCACCGTTGACCGTGCGTTTCGACTTCAAGAACAACGAAAACCGTACCCTGCCGCTGGATATCGCGACCCTGCCGGTATTCCCCGAGCATTGGTGGAAGAGTCGCGACTTCGCCGGCGGTGGCGGTTATGAACCGCCGCTGGGCAGCGGACCGTATCGCGTCGGCAAGGTCGATTCCGGGCGCAGCATCACCTTCGAACGCAATGCCGACTGGTGGGGCAAGGACTTGCCGGTCAGTCGTGGCCTGTACAACTTCGACCATTTCAGCATCGAGTACTTCGGCGATACCGACGTTGCCCGCCAGGTGTTGCGCGGCGGCGCCTACGACTACAACCGCGAGTTCTCCGCCACCGGATACTCGATCGGCTACGACAGCCCGGCGTTGAGCGACGGACGTCTGCAGAAAGCTCACCTGGCCACCGAGGCCCCGCAATCGGCCCAGGGTTTTGTGTTCAATCTGCAAAAACCGATGTTCCAGGACCGTCGTGTGCGTCAGGCGCTGGCCATGCTTTGGGATTTCGAATGGAGCAATCGGCAGATGATGCGCAACCTGTACATCCGTCAGCAAAGCTACTTCTCCAACACCGACCTCGCCGCGGGAAATTTACCCGATGCCGCCGAGTTGAAAATCCTTGAACCGCTGCGTGGACAGATCCCCGACGAAGTCTTCACGAAAGTCTTCCAAGCGCCGAAAACCGATGGCAGCGGCATCATCCGCGACAAACAACTGCAAGCCCTCGAACTGCTTGAACAGGCTGGCTGGAAACCGGACGGCGATCAACTGGTGAATGCTGAAGGTGAGCCCCTGAGTTTCACGTTTCTGGTCAGTCAGAACGGCATGGATCGCCTGCTGCTTCCGTACAAGCGCACATTGAAGCAGATCGGCATCGACCTCAACATCCGCCGGATCGACTCCTCGCAGTACGTCAATCGCCTGATGAGCCGCGACTACGACATGATCGTCACTGGCTATCCGGTCACCACCGCGCCTGGAGGCGAGCTGCTCAACTACTTCGGTTCCGCGTCGGCCAACGATCCGGGGGCCAACAACTACATGGTCCTGAAAAACCCGGCAGTCGACACGTTGATCAACGGACTGATCCGCGCCTCTACCCAATCGGACATGCTGCATTACGCGCACGCCCTCGACCGGGTGTTGCAATGGAATTACTACTGGATTCCCAATTACTACCCGCCAGGCACGTCGACCGTCTGGTGGAACCGCTTTGGCATACCGACAGTTCAAGCCAGCAATGACGAAGCCATCGATAGCTGGTGGGAGATCAGCAGCACGGCGCTGACCAATCAACAGATGACCGCTGAAAAAATCAGTCGAAGCAGACCCGGAGGGCCGCACTGATGTGGGCTTACATACTACGGCGCCTGCTGCTGATCATTCCGACGCTGGTGATTATCCTGCTGGTCAATTTCGTCATCATCCAGGCCGCGCCGGGTGGCCCGGTGGAGCAGGCCATTGCGCACCTGCAAGGGATCGGCGGTGGCAATGTCGGCGGCGGTTCCAGCGAAACCATGAGCAGTACCTCTCGGGCGAGTCGTGGCCTCGATCCGCAACTGATCAAGGATATCGAAAAACAGTACGGTTTCGACAAGCCGGCCCATGAACGCTTGTGGCTGATGCTGAAAAACTACGCGCAGCTGGACTTCGGCAAAAGCTTCTTCAGAGGCGCCACGGTCACCGACCTGATTCTCGAAAAAATGCCGGTAACCCTTTCACTCGGACTCTGGGCCACGCTGATCACCTATCTGGTGTCGATCCCGCTGGGCATTCGCAAAGCCGTGCACCACGGCAGCCATTTCGATATCTGGAGCAGCACGGCAATCATCATCGGTTATGCGATGCCGGCGTTTCTGTTTGCGATGTTCCTGATCGTGGTGTTTGCCGGTGGTACGTCGTTGAACTGGTTTCCGGTGCGCGGACTGGTCTCGGACAACTTTGATTCGCTGTCGACCCTGGGCAAGATCGCCGACTACTTCTGGCACCTGGTGCTGCCGGTGACTGCGCTGGTCATCGGCGGCTTTGCAACGTTGACGATCCTCACCAAAAACTCGTTCCTCAATGAAATCACGCGTCAGTATGTGGTCACGGCTCGCGCCAAAGGCTTGAGCGAACGCCGCGTGCTGTACGGGCATGTGTTTCGTAACGCAATGCTGCTGGTGGTCTCGGGCATTCCCCAGGCGTTCATCAGCGTGTTCTTTGCCGGCTCGTTGCTGATTGAAGTGATTTTCTCTCTCGACGGTCTCGGCCGCATGAGTTACGAGGCGGCAGTATCGCGGGACTATCCGGTGGTGTTCGGTTCGCTGTTCATCTTCACCCTGTTCGGCCTGCTGATAAAACTGATCGGCGACCTCTGCTACACCTTGGTCGACCCGCGTATCGACTTCGCCGCGAGGAATGCCTGATGTTCAAGCTCTCGCCGCTGGGTCGCCGGCGTTTCGAACGTTTCAAGAAAAACCGCCGGGGCTGGTGGTCGTTGTGGCTGTTTATCGGTCTGTTTGTGCTGACGCTGGGCGGCGAACTGATCGCCAACGACAAGCCGTTGGTGGTCAGTTATCAGGGCCAGTGGTACTTCCCGGTATTCAAGCGCCACACCGAACAGGAGTTCGGTGGCCAATTGCCGTTTCAGGCCGATTACCGCAGTGACTATGTGCAGAACCTGATTCGCAAGGACGGCGGCTGGCTGCTGTTTCCACCGATTCCGTTCAGTGACGACACGCCAAACTACGACCTCAACAAACCGGCACCAAGCCCACCGACGGGCGTCAACTGGCTGGGCACCGACGATCAGGCGCGAGACGTGTTGGCGCGGGTGATTTTCGGTGCGCGCGTATCGATTCTGTTCGCTTTGATGCTGACATTCGTCAGTGCGCTGATTGGCATTGCGGCCGGTGCGTTACAGGGCTATTACGGTGGCTGGGTCGACCTGCTCGGACAGCGTTTGCTCGAGGTCTGGTCAGGGTTGCCGGTGCTGTACCTGCTGATCATCCTCTCGGGCTTCGTCGAGCCGAACTTCTGGTGGCTGTTGGGGATCATGGCGCTGTTTTCATGGTTGGCGCTGGTTGATGTGGTACGTGCCGAGTTTCTCCGTGGGCGCAATCTGGAATACGTCAAAGCTGCGCGCGCATTGGGCCTGACTGACCGCAAAGTGATTGTCCGGCACATTCTGCCGAATGCCATGAACGCGACGCTGAGTTATCTGCCGTTCATTCTGACGGGGGCAATCTCGACACTGACCGCACTGGATTTCCTTGGTTTCGGCATGCCTGCCGGCAGCGCTTCGCTGGGCGAACTGATCGGTCAGGGCAAGCAGAACCTGCAGGCGCCCTGGCTGGGGTTGACGGCGTTTTTCACCCTGGCGCTGATCCTTTCCTTACTGGTGTTCATCGGCGAAGCGCTGCGTGACGCGTTCGACCCACGATCCTGAAGCGTGACCATGACTGACAACCTGATTGAAATTCGTAACCTCAATGTCGCTTTCCATGGCCAGAACGTGGTGCGCGACCTGTGCCTGGATATTCGTCCCGGCGAGTGCCTGGCACTGGTCGGCGAATCAGGCTCGGGCAAATCGGTGACCGCGCATTCGATTCTGCAACTACTGCCTGAAGGCGATGCACAAACCACTGGCAGCATTCGTTATCGTGGCCAGGAACTGGTGGGGGCCGACCCGAAGGTGTTGCGTGAACTGCGCGGCAACCGTATAGCGATGATCTTTCAAGAGCCGATGACCTCGCTCAATCCGCTGCATACCATCGAAAAACAGATAGGCGAAACCCTGTTGCTCCACCGTGGCCTTGGCGGCAAGGCGGCACGGTTACGCATCCTTGAATTGCTCGGCCTGGTCGGCATCCAGAAACCCGAGGAGCGGCTCAAGGCTTATCCGCATCAGTTGTCCGGCGGCCAACGGCAACGCGTCATGATCGCCATGGCGTTGGCCTGCGAACCGGAACTGTTGATTGCCGACGAGCCAACCACCGCACTCGATGTGACGGTGCAGCGCAAGATCCTGCTGCTGCTCAAATCCCTGCAACAACGTTTGGGCATGTCCCTGCTGTTGATCAGTCACGACCTCAATCTGGTGCGCAGCATCGCTCAGCGCGTCTGCGTAATGAAGGCCGGGCAGATTGTCGAGCAGGCACCGTGCGAAACGCTGTTTACCGAGCCGAAACACCCTTACAGTTGCGTGCTGCTCAACGCCGAACCCGACGGCCAAGCGTTGCCCCGTGATGAGCGTGAGAATGTTCTGCAAGTCGAAGACCTTAAAGTCGAGTTTGTCATCGGTGGCGGGCTGTTTCAGCGCAAGCAATACCTGCGTGCAGTGGACGGCATCAGCCTGAGTATCCAGCGCGGCAAGACTCTGGGCATCGTCGGTGAATCCGGTTCGGGAAAATCGACATTGGGTCAGGCGATCCTGCGCCTGCTCGATTCCGAGGGCAGTATCCGTTTCCAGGGCACCGCGCTCGATGGTTTGGACCAGAAGCAACTGCGGCCTTGGCGGCGACAGATGCAGGTGGTGTTTCAGGACCCGTTCGGTAGTCTCAGCCCGCGCATGTCGGTGGCGCAAATCATCAGCGAAGGGCTTGAGGTGCATTGCGAGTCAACGGCCAATGAGTGTGATGAGCAAGTGATCCGCGTACTCAAGGAAGTCGGCCTCGACCCCGAAAGCCGCCATCGCTACCCACACGAGTTTTCCGGCGGTCAGCGACAACGCATTGCGATCGCTCGGGCGCTGGTACTGAAACCGGCGCTGATCCTGCTCGACGAACCAACTTCGGCACTCGATCGCACGGTGCAGAAACAAGTGGTCGCCCTGCTCCGTGATCTTCAGGAAAAGCATGGCCTGACGTATCTGTTCATCAGTCATGACCTGGCGGTGGTACGCGCCCTCGCCCACGACATGATCGTGATCAAGGATGGCCAAGTGGTCGAACGCGGTGCCAGTCATGAGGTGTTCGATGCGCCACAGCATCCGTATACCCGAGAGCTGTTGGCGGCGGCACATCCGCGCCAGGCATGATCGGCGCCAGACGTAAAACCGAGTCGCGGCCATCGCTGGCAAGCCCGCTCCCACAGGTTTCACGGGTGCGCACCCCATCTGTGAACAATCGCGAACCTTATGGGAGCTGGCTTGCCAGCGATGAGGCCGCCATTAACAACCCGAATTCCGGATCTGTCTGCACATGAACTCCACCGAAAGCCTCAAGGACTACCAACGGGTGCGCACCCTGGCGATCCGCTCGCTGTTCGAGATCATCGAGCAATCGAGCGAAGGCACGGTGATTGTCGATCGTGATGCCAACATCGTCTGGATGAACGAGCGTTACGCCCGTCGCTTTGGCCTCGAGTCCGCTGCCGGAGCCATCGGCAAACCCTGCGAAAGCGTGATCCCCGGCAGCCTGCTGCGCGAAGTGGTGCGCACCGGGCGGCCAATCCTGCTGGACATGCAGGACACCCCGAAAGAGCCGCTGGTGGTGATGCGTCTGCCGATCCACGATGATGCTGGCAGCGTCATCGGCGCCATCGGTTTTGCCCTGTTCGATGAATTACGCACCTTGTCGCCGATGCTCAAGCGCTACCTGAGCATGCAGGAAGAACTGGCCTCGACGCGTTCGCTGCTGCGCGCCCGCCAGACCAAATACAACTTCGCCCACTTCATCGGCACCAGCGCGGCCAGCCTTGAAGTCAAACGTCGTGCGCGACGCAGTGCCAGCGCCGATTCGCCGGTATTGCTGCTCGGCGAAACCGGCACCGGCAAGGAGTTGCTCGCGCAAGCGATCCACAGTGCTTCGCCACGGGCGCACAAGGCGTTCGTCAGCATCAACAGCGCGGCGATTCCCGAGGCATTGCTGGAAGCGGAATTTTTCGGCACCGCACCGGGCGCGTTTACCGGCGCCGACCGCAAGGGCCGCACCGGTAAACTGCAGATTGCCCAGGGTGGCACACTGTTTCTCGACGAGATCGGTGACATGCCGCTGCCGTTGCAAAGCAAGCTGCTGCGCGTACTGCAGGAAAAAGAGTTTGAACCGGTCGGCTCCAACGAGGTGATCCAGAGCGATGTGCGAGTGATTGCCGCGACGTCGACGGATCTGCAAGCGGCGATCAAACGCGGCGAGTTCCGCGCCGACTTGTATTACCGCCTCAACGTACTGCCGATCCAGGTGCCGCCATTGCGCGAGCGTCTTGATGATCTGCCGGCACTGAGCGAAGCGATTCTGGAAGAACTGCGCAGCCAGCACGAATTGCACCACGATGCGCTGCAACTGCTCGGCCAGCATGCCTGGCCGGGAAACATTCGCGAACTGCGCAATGTATTGGAACGGGCGGCGTTGCTTAGCGATGACCTGATGCTGACAGAGAGCGATATTCGCGCCGCCATCGGCACGTTGACTCAGGTTGAGCGCAGCTCTGCGCCTACGATTGAAACGCTGCCCGTGGAAACCTATGCGCAGGCTCGCGAGCGCTTTGATCGGCAGTTGATCCAGTCAACGCTGGCGCAGTGCGCGGGGAAAGTGCCGGCAGCGGCGGCAAGGTTGGGGCTTGGGCGGTCGACGTTGTATAAGAAAATGGTTGCGTTGGGGATTGCCGAGTCTCAATAACGAGACTTGATCTCTGATTTGAGATTATCCATTTAAAGATCAAAAGATCGCAGCCTTCGGCAGCTCCTACGGAGGTTCATCCAATCCAGTGTAGGAGCTGCCGAAGGCTGCGATCTTTTGATCTGCCGAAAAAGTCTCCAAACGGAGACAACCCATTGAAACACGCCCCACAAAAACACCTAATATCTTTATATTTCAATAACTTATATACCTGGCACAAATCTCGCTTTAGCCTCTCCTGCACCCGTTTCAACCACAAAAATAACAATTCTGGAGAGACACACCATGAGTGTGATCATTGCCTTGGCAGCCCTCGCGCTGCTGATGCTCGCGGCCTACCGTGGCTACAGCGTTATTCTCTTTGCACCGATCGCCGCCCTCGGCGCCGTGCTGCTGACCGATCCTTCTGCCGTCGCCCCAGCCTTTACCGGGGTGTTCATGGAGAAAATGGTCGGCTTCATCAAATTGTATTTCCCGGTATTCCTGCTCGGTGCGGTGTTCGGCAAACTCATTGAGCTGTCGGGCTTCTCACGCTCGATTGTCGCTGCCGCCATTCGTCTGCTCGGGACCAAACAGGCGATGCTGGTGATCGTACTGGTCTGCGCCCTGCTCACCTACGGTGGTGTGTCGCTGTTTGTCGTGGTGTTTGCGGTGTATCCGTTTGCCGCCGAGATGTTCCGCCAGAGCAATATCCCCAAACGCCTGATCCCGGCGACCATCGCCCTCGGGGCGTTTTCGTTCACCATGGATGCCCTGCCCGGGACCCCGCAGATCCAGAACATCATCCCCAGCACGTTCTTCAATACCACCGCTTGGGCGGCGCCGTGGCTGGGCGTGATCGGCACGATTTTCGTCTTCTGCACCGGCATGCTGTTTCTGCAACGTCAGCGCAACAAGGCGCAGCGCGCCGGTGAAGGCTACGGGACCGAGTTGCGCAACGAACCGGAAACAGCCGAAGACCTGAAACTGCCGAACCCATGGATTGCGCTGTCGCCGCTGCTGGCAGTGGGCATCATGAACCTGCTGTTCACCCAGTGGATTCCGCAGTGGTACGGCAAGACCCACAGCCTCGCGCTACCGGGCATGGCTACGCCGGTTACCACCGAAATAGCCAAGCTGACGGCAATCTGGGCGGTGCAGGCGGCTTTGCTGGTGGGCATTCTGATGGTGTTGGCGTTCGGCTTTCAGGCGATTCGCAGCAAGCTCGCCGAGGGCAGCAAAAGCGCAGTGAGTGGCGCGTTGCTGGCGGCGATGAACACTGCGTCGGAATACGGTTTCGGTGCTGTAATCGCTTCGCTGCCGGGCTTTCTGGTCTTGGCTGACTGGCTCAAGCAGATTCCCAATCCGCTGGTCAACGAAGCCATCACCGTGACGTTACTGGCAGGGATCACCGGTTCGGCGTCGGGCGGCATGAGTATCGCGCTGGCGGCGATGTCCGAGCAGTTCATCAGCGCCGCGCACGCGGCGAACATTCCACTGGAAGTGCTGCACCGTGTAGCGGCGATGGCCAGTGGAGGCATGGATACCTTGCCGCACAACGGCGCGGTGATCACCCTGCTCGCGGTCACCGGCCTGACCCACCGCGAAGCCTATAAAGACATTTTCTGTATTACGCTGATCAAGACCCTTGCGGTCTTCGTCGTGATCGGCACTTTCTACGCCACTGGCATTGTGTGAGGTACTCATGACCACTCTTTCCGGCAAGACCGCACTGGTTACCGGCTCCACCAGCGGCATCGGCCTGGGTATTGCGTTAAGTCTGGCCAAGGCTGGGGCCAACCTGATCCTCAACGGTTTTGGTGATGCCACGAGCGTCATCGCCGAAGTCGGCCAGTTCGGCGGCCGGGTTGGCCATCATCCGGCCGATGTCAGCGACCCGGCGCAGATCGCCGAGATGATCGCCTACGCCGAGCGTGAGTTCGGCGGCGTCGACATTCTGGTCAATAACGCTGGCATCCAGCATGTCGCCGCTGTCGAGGAATTTCCGGTCGAGCGCTGGGATTCGATCATTGCGATCAACCTGTCGTCGGTATTTCACAGCACGCGCTTGAGCCTGCCGGGCATGCGCACGAAAGGTTGGGGGCGGATCATCAATATTGCCTCCGTGCACGGTCAGGTCGGTTCGACCGGCAAGGCTGCGTATGTCGCGGCCAAACACGGGGTGATCGGTTTGACCAAAGTGGTTGGCCTGGAAACCGCGACCAGCAATGTCACCTGCAATGCAATCTGCCCGGGCTGGGTGTTGACGCCGCTGGTGCAGAAGCAGATCGATGATCGCGCCGCCAAGGGTGTCGATCCGCAACAGGCGCAGCATGACCTGCTCGCTGAAAAGCAGCCGTCGCTGGAGTTCGTCACACCGCAGCATTTGGGCGAGTTGGTGTTGTTTCTGTGCAGTGAGGCGGGTAGCCAGGTAAGGGGCGCGGCGTGGAATATTGATGGTGGGTGGTTGGCGCAGTAGTCGGTTGAAAGACCGCGTTAACGTTCATCGCGGGCCAGCCACGCTCCCACAGGTGCAGGGTAAAATTGGAATCTGCTGACTACCTGTGGAGTGTGCCTGCCCGTGTCTGGATCTGAAGCTAAAACAAGAGGCAAACAATGTCCGACATCCTTTGGCAACCCGACGCCAACCGTATCGCCCAATCGCGCATGGACACCTTCCGGCGCGCGGTCAATCAGCGTCATGCGCTGAATCTCGACGACTACCCTGCTCTGCACCAATGGAGCATCGAGCAGCGTCCACAATTCTGGCAGGACATCGTCGATTTCTTCGACATCCGTTTTCACACTCAACCTGATGCGGTGCTGCGTGAAGGTGCACAAATGCCCAGCGCCGAATGGTTTCCCGGTGCCACCCTGAACTTCGCTGAACACCTGCTGCGCCGCCGTGACGATGCCGTGGCGGTCGTGGCAGTGGCGGAAAACGGCCAGCGCGAGCAACTGAGCTGGGCCGAACTGGCCGAGCATGTCGCCGGCTTCCAGGCCAGTTTGCAGGCTTGCGGCGTCGGCCTCGGCGATCGGTTGGCCGCGTGCATGCCGAATACCTGGCAGACGCTGGTGGCGATGCTTGCGACCACCAGCCTCGGCGCCATCTGGTCGTGCTCTTCGCCGGATTTCGGCACGCACGGCGTCATCGACCGTTTCGGCCAGATCGAGCCGAAGGTGCTGATCACCTGCGCCGGCTATCGCTATGCAGGTAAAGAGATCGACCAAACCACCAAGCTCAATGAAATTCTCCAACGGCTGCCAACACTGAAGCAGCTTATTGTCGTGCCTTACGCACGCCCGCAAGCGCGCCTCGCCGATTACCGGACACGCGCCGAAGTGACGCTCTGGGATGACTTTTATCAACCCGGCGGCGATCCGGATTTCGTCGCGGTGGCGTTCGATCATCCGCTCTACGTGCTGTATTCCAGTGGCACCACCGGCGTGCCGAAATGCATTGTGCATAGCACCGGCGGCGTGTTGCTGCAACACGTCAAGGAACATGGCCTGCATTGTGATCTTGGCCCCGGCGAGCGTTTGTTCTACTACACCACCTGCGGCTGGATGATGTGGAACTGGCTGGTATCGGCCCTCGCGGTCGGCAGCGCAGTAGTCCTGTACGACGGCTCGCCGTTCTATCCGGATCATCAGCGGTTGCTCGATCTGATCGACGATGAACGCATCAGCGTGTTCGGCACCAGCCCAAAGTTTCTCGCGACCCTGCAAAGCGATGGCAGCAAACCGCGCGACAGCCATGATCTGCGCAGCCTGAAAACCCTGCTGTGCACCGGCTCGGCGCTGTCGCCGCAAAGTTATGACTTCGTCTACCGCGACTTCAAAACCGACGTGTGCCTGGCGTCGATGTCCGGCGGCACCGATATTGTCTCGTGCTTCGTCAATGGCAATCCGCTGTCAGCGGTGCGTCGTGGCGAAATCATGGGCAAGAGCCTGGGCATGGCCGTTGAAGTCTGGAACGACGCCGGTCAACCGGTGACCGGCGAGAAAGGTGAACTGGTCTGTACCCGGCATTTCCCGGCGATGCCGATCGGCCTGTGGAATGACCCGGATGGCAGCAAACTGCAGCAATCCTATTTCAGTCTGTTTCCCGGCGTCTGGGCGCAAGGTGATTACGCCGAACAATTGCCCAACGGCAGCATGATGATTCATGGCCGCTCGGATGCCGTACTCAACCCCGGCGGCGTACGTATCGGCACCGCGGAAATCTATCGTCAGGTGGACAAAGTCCCGCAAGTGCTCGACAGCGTCGCCATCGGTCAGCGATGGCAAGACGACGTGCGCGTGGTGTTGTTTGTGCGTCTGGCAGACGGCGTAACACTCGACGACCCTCTGCAACAGCAGATTCGGCAGGTGATCCGCGCCAATACCACACCACGGCATGTGCCGGCGAAGATAGTCGCGGTCAGCGATATTCCACGCACGATCAGCGGCAAGGTCGTCGAACTGGCCGTGCGTAATGTGGTGCACGGCGAAAAGGTCAAGAACACCGACGCGCTGGCCAATCCCGAGGCGCTGGAGCAGTTTCGCCAGCGCCCTGAACTCGACGACTGAATCCGCTCATTCCATCAAGCCCCACTCACCCGAGGTGGGTGGCGCCGGTGCAGCATCGGCCTGCAATTTCAAGCGCAGGCGCAGGTTGTTCACCGAGTCGGCATGCTTGAGCGCCTCGTCTTCGCTGATTGCACCTTCCAGCACCAGTGCGTGCAGCGCGCCATCGAACGTCTGCATGCCCAGCTCGGTAGATTTTTCCATGATGCCCTTGAGCTCGCCCAACTGATTACGCCGGATCAGGTCGCCGATGGTCGGCGTCCCCAGCAGCAACTCGACCGCAGCCCGCCGCTGGCCGTCCAGTGTGCGCACCAATCGCTGAGAAACAAAGGCCTTGAGGTTGTTGCCCAAAGCATGCAGCAACTGCGGCCGGCGCTCCTCGGCAAACAGGTTGATGATTCGCTCAAGCGCCTGATTGGCGTTGTTCGCGTGCAGGGTCGACAGCACCAGATGCCCGGTTTCGGCAAATGCCAGCGCATGTTCCAGGGTGTCGCGGTCGCGGATTTCACCGATCAGCACCACGTCAGGTGCCTGGCGCAGGGTGTTTTTCAGTGCGGCATGAAAACTGCGCGTGTCGACACCGACTTCGCGTTGATTGATGATCGACCGTTGGTGCCGGTGGATGTACTCGATCGGGTCTTCAATGGTCACGATATGCCCGCTACTGTGACGATTGCGATGATCGATCAACGCCGCCAGTGACGTCGACTTACCGGAATCGGTGGCGCCGACGAACAGGATCAGCCCCTGTTTGAGCATCACCGCTTCGAGCAGCACCGGCGGCAGCTTGAGGTCTTCAAAACGTGGAATGTCGAGTTTGACGTTACGGATTACAATCGACACCTCATTGCGTTGTTTGAACAGGTTGACCCGAAAACGTCCGATACCGGCGCGCGAGATCGCCAGATTCATTTCCAGATCGCGGTCGAACTCCTGACGCTGTTCGGCGTCCATCAGGGAATTGGCGATGGTCGCGACCTCGCCGGGTCTGAACGGCTGCGCACTCAGCGCCGTCAGCACCCCCTGAAAACGCGCACTGGGTGGCGCTCCCGTAGACAAGAACAAGTCCGAGCCGTGCTCCCGGGCAAAACGTGTTAACAGTGCATCGATTTCCATGGCCACCAGTACCCGCGAAGCTTCCAATATTCAGACATGCCCTGCTGCCGTGACGCAGCGGTACATTGAGCGTCTACCGTCCCTGAAGAATAGTAGACGCCGCTTAACGAACGACACGCAGGACTGACGCGATGAATGCCGTACCCACCCACGACGATGCTCAGGCGCTGATCGCCCGCACCGATTGGAGCCGCAGCCCGCTGGGCGATGCCAGTGCCTGGCCACAAAGCCTGCGCACCGCCGTGGACATCGTGCTCCACTCGCCGATGCCGATGCTGTTACTCTGGGGCCCGCAGCTCACGCAGATCTACAACAACGGCTTCGCCATGCTCGCCGGCAACAAGCATCCGCACGCTTTCGGACAACCGGCGCACCTGGTATGGCCTGAACTTCGAGACTTTACCGACCCGATCTACAGCGCCGTCCTGCAAGGCCAGGTGCGCACCTACAGCGAGCGACGCTTTACCCTGCAACGTGAAGGGCAGGAATCCGACTTCTGGCTGGATTTGACCTACAGCCCGATCCGCGATGAAACCGCGCAAGTGGCGGGCATTCTGGTCACCGCCATCGAAACCAATGAACGGCGGCGGATCGCCCTCGAACTCAAACAACGCTCGGAAGAAAGCCTCAAGGCCCAGCGCGAATCCGAGGAACGTCTGCAATTGGCGCTGGCCGCCACTGACGCTGTCGGCACCTGGGATTGGGACATCGGCGAAGACCGCTTCATCGCTGACAGCCACTTTGCGCAGTTGCACGGCGTCGATCCGGCCCTAGCCGATCAGCTGCCGATCAGCGCTTACCTGCAAGGCGTGCACCCTGAAGACCGCGCCATGATCGCGCGCAGCATCAAGCACTGCATCACCCACGGCACCGAGTACGCCGAGGAATATCGCCTGTTGCAGCCCGATGGCGAGTTGCGCTGGGTGTTTGCCCGGGGCCGCTGCTACAAGGACCATCACGGTCGGCCAGTGCGTTTTCTCGGCGCCGCGCTGGACCTGACTGAGCGCAAACACACCGAGCAGGCGTTGCGCCAGAGCCAGACGGAATTGCAGCTGATCATCAACGCCATGCCGATCCTGATCAGCTATGTCGATCGCGAAGAACGCTTCAGGCTCAACAACGCGGCGTATCTGGACTGGTATGGCCTGACACCGCAAGAACTCTATGGTCGAACCATTCGCGACGTTATCGGCGAGGAAGCCTACTTCCTGCGCGCGCCGTACATTGCCGAAGCACTGGCTGGCAGGTCTTGTTCCTTCAGCCTGTACACCACGCACCGCGACGGCAGCAACCGCCACGCCTTGATGAACTACTTGCCTCGTCACGGTGCGGACGGCGCGGTCAACGGTTTCTACATTTTCGTGATCGATGAAACCGAGCGCAAGAAAACCGAAGAAGCCCTGCGCAACCTCAATGAAACGCTCGAGGAACGGGTCAGCGCCCGCACCGAACAACTGGCGCAGGCCAACCAGCGTCTGCAGAACGAGATGTTCGAACGCGAGCGTGCCGAGGATGCGTTGCGCCATGCGCAAAAAATGGAAGCGGTCGGTCAGCTCACCGGCGGCATTGCCCATGACTTCAACAACATGCTCACCGGAATCATCGGCAGCCTCGATTTGATGCAGCGCTATATTGCCGATGGCCGCGCCAACGAGATCGGGCGTTTTACCGAAGCAGCAGTCTCCTCGGCCAATCGTGCAGCAGCCTTGACCCATCGTCTGCTGGCGTTTTCGCGACGCCAGTCACTGGATCGCAAGCAGCTCAACGTCAATGAGCTGATTCATTCCCTGGAAGATCTGATCCGCCGGACCAAAGGTGATCCGATCGAACTCAAGTTGCAGCTGGCCGATGACCTCTGGCCTGTCAGCACCGACGTCAGCCAGTTGGAAAACGCCTTGCTCAACCTGGTGATCAATGCGCGCGATGCAATGCCTGACGGCGGCGAGTTGCTGATCGAAACCGCCAACGTCTACCTCGATGGCAGCGACATCACCACGCTGGAGCCGGTCAAGGCCGGTGATTACCTGATGCTCGCGGTCAGCGATAACGGTTCGGGCATGACGGCGTCGGTCAGGTCCAAGGCGTTCGATCCGTTCTTCACTACCAAACCGATTGGTCAGGGTACCGGGCTTGGGCTGTCGATGATTTACGGGTTCGCTCAGCAATCGGGCGGGCATGTGAGCCTCGACAGCCTCCCGGGGCAAGGCACTTGTGTGCGCCTGTACTTGCCACGCCTGCAGGGCTTGGAGCTGGAACGCCCGGCCAGTGCGCCGATCCAGCAGCCGGCGCCGGCTGCAACCGGCGAAACCGTGGTAGTGGTCGAGGACGATCCTGCGGTGCGCATGCTGGTGCTCGACCTGCTGCGCGAGCTGGGTTATCAGGCCTTTGAGGCCGAAGACGCGAAAACCGCTTTGCCGCTGTTGGAGTCTGATCTGCGGGTCGACCTGCTGGTCACGGATGTCGGCCTGCCTGGCATGAACGGCCGGCAACTGGCGGAGATCGCCCGCCAGCATCGCCCAGGGCTGAAAATATTGTTCATGACCGGTTACGCGCAAAAGGCCGCCGAGCGGCAAGGGTTTCTCGAAGACGGTATGGACATGGTCGCCAAACCCTTTGCCATTGAGCTGCTGGCGAACAAGATCCGCACGATGATCAGTCAAAATCCGTGACTTGAGGCATAATCCGCGCCCCGCCGTCACCCCGTTATCAGGTATCGCAAGATGAAAGCCCAAGCCCGCCACATTCTGGTAAAAACCGCCGAAGAGGCCGAACAGCTCAAGCAACGCATCGCCAAAGGTGAAGCGTTCGATGTACTGGCCAAGAAATTTTCGACCTGCCCGTCCGGCAAGCGCGGCGGCGATCTGGGTGAAGTGCGGCCTGGGCAGATGGTCGGCGCGATTGACGCGGTGATCTTCAAAAAACCACTGCGTACGGTGCATGGGCCAATCAAGAGCAAGTTCGGCTATCACCTGGTGCAGGTGTTTTACCGGGATTAAATATCGCTTTCCTGTAGGAGCTGTCGAGTGAAACGAGGCTGCGATCTTTTGATCTGGTTTTTAAGATCGCAGCCTTCGGCAGTTCCTACAGGGATTGCATTCAGGTTCTGGGAATCAATGCCCCGGGCACCTGAATCACCCGGCTGGCCAACTGATGCCCCGCCTCGGCAGCCTCTTCCGTACTCCCGCCGAGCAGTCGACTGGCCAGATACGCCGCACTGAACGAATCCCCCGCTGCGGTGGTGTCCACCACCTTTGCGACTTTCTGCGCCGGCACCTCAAATGCCTCGCCATCACAGCGAATCAGGCACGCCTCGGCGCCGCGCTTGAGCACCACTTCCGGGGTGCCGAACTGCGCGTAAGCATCAAACACCGCATCGCAATCGGCAAAACCAAACAGTGCCTGTTCGTCATCCACCGTCAACAATGCCAGATCAACGTACGGCAATACGCTGCGATAGGCCTCACGCGCCTCGTCCACCGAAGCCCACAAGCGCGGGCGGTAGTTGTTGTCGAAGACAATCCGCGCATCGCGCTGACGCGCTTCGATCAGGGTCTGGATCAATCGCTCACGGCCCTTCGTACCGAGCACCGCCAGGGTGATACCACTGAAATACAACACGTCGTAATCCGGCAACGCCGCCAGAATCGGTTCGGCTGCCGGGGTGGTGAAACAATCGCGCACTGCCGCTTCGTTGCGCCAGTAAAGGAAACGACGCTCGCCGTTGGCGTCGGTCTGGATGCAATACAGGCCCGGCAAGCGACCCGGCAGGCGTTGAACCAGATCGAGGCCGATACCTTCGCTGGTCCAGATCTGGCACATGGCATCGCTGAAGCTGTCGTCGCCCAGCGCGGTGACGTAGTCGACCCGGGCCTTGTCGCCCATTGCGCGGGACAAGTACACCGCTGTGTTGAGCGTGTCGCCGCCGAAGCTTTGCTGCAGGCTGCCGTCGGCGCGTTGCTGCAGTTCGATCATGCATTCGCCGATCAGGGCGATGCGCGGGGTGTTCGGGCCCAAGGGGCTCAGGGTGTTCATCTTGTGCTGTCTCCGTTGATGCGCGGATGTCTGGGCGGGCCTCATCGCTGGCAAGCCAGCTCCCACAAGGATTCATGTCGCTCACAAATTTTTTAATCAACACTGAACCCTGTGGGAGCTGGCTTGCCAGCGATTGGCCGCGACTCGGTCTCAAGCTTTAGAAACAAGTCTCCATGCTCTCGATCACCGACAACTGCTCATCCACCAACAACCCTACACGCCACTTGTCGAACGTCAGACACGGGTGCGACGTACCAAAGGAAATGATGTCACCCACACGTAATTCAACGCCCGGCGCCACCGTCATGAACGCGTGCTGATCCATCACCGCCGTGACCTTGCAGGCACTGACATCATCGCCCACGGCTGGCACAACACCCGTCTTGTAACGCAACAACGGCACCGGCAAACCGGCGTCAAACGCGACGTCACGCTTGCCCAGTGCAATCACTGCAAAACCCTGTTCCGGCAGCGACTGCACATGCGCCCAGACTTCCAGCGCCGGGCGCAAACCTTCGTGCAAATCACTGCGACGGTCGAGCACGCAGCACTGCGCCTCCTTATAGATCCCATGGTCATGCGCCACATAACTGCCCGGTCGCAACACGCTGAGGAAACGCCCTGCCGCGTTCTGCGTTTCGAACGATTCGGCAATCAGGTCGTACCACGCCGAGCCCGAAGCGGTGATGATCGGCTTGGCGATCGCGAACGCGCCGCTGTCCTGCAACTGCACCGCCAGACGCACCAGCGACGCGGCAAACTGCCGAATGCCACTGACCGCGTGATCGCCGTGAATCACCCCTTCGTAGCCCTCGATGCCGGTCAGGGCCAGCGCCGGTTGGGCGTTGATCGCCTTGGCCAGTTCGATGACTTCCTGCTCGCTGCGGCAACCGCAACGTCCGCCAACGACGCCGTATTCGATCATCACGTTGAGTTTCACCCCGCGCGAAGCGAAGTAGGCACCGAGATCGGCGACGTTGTCCGGGTGATCGACCATACAATGGAAATCGAACGCGGGATCGACGAGCAGATCGGCAATCAGTGCCATGTTCGGCGTGCCCACCAATTGGTTGGCCATCAGCACGCGGCGTACGCCATGGGCGTAAGCGGCACGAGTCTGGGTCGCGCTGGCGAGGGTGATGCCCCACGCGCCGGCGTCGAGCTGACGCTTGAACAGTGCCGGGGTCATGCTGGTTTTGCCATGAGGCGCAAGTTGCGCGCCGCTGTCGCTGACGAACTTCTGCATCCAGCGAATGTTGTGCTCCAGCGCCTCGCGATGCAGCACCAGCGCTGGCAGGCTGACGTCGCGCGTCAGGTGCGCGCCAATGGCCGCGTCGCCCTTTTCCACAGCAGTATTGATGGCAGTCGTCATGGTCGAACTCCTCACTTTTTACGCGGCCGCAGGCAGCCGCGGTTATTCGTTGATACGCCGGGCGAGGCTGTTGGCGCTCTCGATCAGAACCCGGCGATAGTCGTTGTAATTGTTCTTCGCATCGGCCCGTGGAGCGACGATGCACAAGGTGCAAATCGCGATGCCATTGCGGTCTTTGACCGGCGCGGCGAAGCAATGGGTGAAGGTGTCGGCGACGCTGTCGAAGGAGAAAAATCCATCGATACCCGCCTGCCGGATTTCCGCGAGAAAACGTTCCAGAGGCAAACGCTCGCCATCGGGCAGGATGTAGTCGTCTTCGTCGATCAGGTCGATGATCTGTTGATCGCTCAAGTGCGCGAGCAGCAGGCGTCCGGAAGCCGTCCACGGGATCGGCGCGTTTTCGCCGATGTCGGAGGAAATGCGGAAATGCCGCTCGCCCTCCTTCATCAACGCCACCGTGTATTTGCGCCCGTTGAGCAAGCACATCTGCGCGGTTTCACGGGTCTGGCTGACGATCTCCTGCAGGGCGTGATCGGCCTCGCGACTGAGGTCGAAATGGCGCAAATGCGCTTGACCGAGAAAGTACAGTTGCCGTCCCAGATAGACATGACCGTCCTTGCCTACCGGCTCGAGAATCCGTCGTTCCAGCAGCGAAGCGACCAGTTCGTAGACCGTGGATTTCGGGCTGCCGATGCCGTTGGCGATGTCGTTCGGGCGCAGCGGCTGGCCGACTTCCTTGAGGAAATCGAGGATATCGAACGCCCGGTCCAGACCGCGGGCCCGGCGCTTGATGGTGTCTTCGGTCATTTCAGTGGTTCCCATTCAAAGTCGCCGGGAGTTTACCGCTAATGATCGTTCCCATGCTCCGCGTGGGAATGCAGCCCGGGACGCTCTGCGTCCCTTGGAACGCGGAGCGTTCCGAGAGGCATTCCCACGCAGAGCGTAGGAACGATCCGCGTATTGGTCAGGGTTTCTTCTTGTACGCAATGCAATCAATCTCGACCTTGCAGTCGACCATCATGCTCGCCTGCACACAGGCCCGCGCCGGTGCATGTTCGGGCTTGAAGTACTCGCCGAAAACCTTGTTGAAGCTGCTGAAATCACGCGGATCGTCCAGCCACACCCCGGCGCGTACTACGTCTTCCAGGCCATAACCGGCCTCTTCAAGAATCGCGATCAGGTTCGTCATGGTCTGGTGGGTCTGCTCGACAATGCCACCAACAATGATCTCGCCATCCACCGCCGGCACCTGTCCGGACACATGCAGCCAGCCATCCGCCTCAACAGCGCGCGCGAATGGGCGTGGCTGGCCGCCAGCGGCGGTGCTGCCGGTGCCGTAACGAGTAATGCTCATGGGTATTTCTCCTGATTACAAAACGAAAGATTAAAACCGCGTGCTTTTCAGAAACTCAGCCAGACGCGGTGATTGCGGGCGTTCGAACAGCTCCTTGGGAGGCCCCTGCTCTTCGATTCGCCCCTGATTCATGAAAACGATCTTGTCCGAGACCTCAAACGCAAAACGCATCTCGTGGGTCACCAGCAGCATGGTCATGCCGTCTTCGGCCAGGCCCTTGATCACGTTGAGTACTTCGCCGACCAGCTCCGGGTCGAGGGCTGAAGTCACTTCGTCGAACAGCATCAGGCTCGGGTTCATCGCGATAGCACGGGCAATCGCCACGCGCTGCTGCTGACCACCGGACAACTGGCCGGGGAAGTGATTGCGCCGCTCCAGTAAACCGACGCGCTCCAGCCATTTTTCGGCCAGCACTACGGCTTCGTCCTTGTGCATCTTCTTCACCTTGAGCAGGCCCAGGGTGACGTTTTGCAACGCGGTCAGATGCGGGAACAGATTGAATTGCTGGAACGCCATGCCGGTCATTGCGCGATGGCGGGCAATCACTTTTTCAGCGTGCCTGATGCGTTTGCCGTTGGTTTCGTCATAGCCGATCGATTCGCCGTCGAGCAGGATCTGCCCGCCCTGAAACTCTTCGAGCATGTTCACGCAGCGCAGCAGCGTGGTTTTACCCGAACCGCTGGAGCCGATCAGCGTGACCACGTTGCCGCGCTGCATGCTCAAGTCGACCCCCTTAAGGACTTCGACCGCACCGTACTGCTTGTGCAAACCACGGATGTCCAGCAGCGGCTGGCCGTTTTGAACGTTGGAAACTTGAGCTTCAGTCATGGCAAGGCCACCCGCTTTTCAATGTGCCGGCCGAGTATTTCGATGCCGTAGTTGATGACGAAGAACAGAAAACCGGCGAACAGGTAAAACTCCAGGGTCATGAAGTTTCGGGCGATGATCTGTTGGGTGCTGAGGAGCAATTCGGCGACGCCGATCACTGAGAGCAAGGTCGAGGCCTTGACGATTTCGGTGGATGAGTTGACCCAGGTCGGCAGGATCTGCCGCAGTGCCTGAGGCAACAACACGTAGCCGAGGGATTGGTAGAACGTCAGACCGATGGCCTGGCTCGCCTCCATCTGTCCGCGGGGCAAGGCTTGCAGCGCGCCACGGACAATTTCGGCGACGTGCGAGCCACAAAACAGCGTCAAGCCCAAGGCGCCGGCCTGGAACGCGCTGATCTGCCAGCCCAGCGCCGGTGCCATATAGAAGCAGGCCAGCACCAGCACAAACACCGGCGTGCCACGAATCAGATCGACGTAAAAACGAAACGGCGCGCGCATCCAGAATTTGCCGTAGGTCAGCACCAGACCGGCGACCACGCCAAGCATCGTGCCGAGCAGAATTGCCAGCGCCGACACTTGCACACTGGTCAGGAAGCCCTGCCACAGCGGTTCACGGGCGATCCACAATTCATGTAACCAACTGGGAGATTCGTACATCGCAGCCTCCTATCGGCGGATTGCCAAACGCTGCTCCAGGTATCGCAGCAGCATGGCAATGAGGTAACAGGCCGCGACATACAACGCCGTGGTCACCAGCCAGGTTTCAATCACCCGGTAGCTTTCGACGTTGATCTTGCGCGCGTAATAGGTCAGCTCCGGCACCGCAATCGCGGCGGCCAGCGAGGTGTCCTTGAACAGCGAGATGAAGTTGTTCGACAACGCCGGTAAAACATTGCGCAGCATCACCGGCACGGTGACATAGGCCTTGACCTGCCACTCGCCAAGACCGATCGCCAGTCCGGCTTCGCGCTGCCCTTTGGGAATGCTCAGCAAACCGCCGCGGAACACTTCGGTCAGGTAGGCGCCGGCATACAGCGACAACGTAATGATGAACGAAGGGATCTTGTCCAGACGGATCCCAAGGCTCGGCAGTGCAAAGTAGATCAACAGAATCAACACCAGAATCGGCGTGTTACGCACCACCGTGACGTACACCGAAGCCAGCACCCGCAGGGCGCGATGCTTTGACAGCAGCGCAAACGCCATCAGCAGGCCGATCACGCAGCCGATGGCGATCGACACCAGTGCCAGTTCGAGGCCCAGACCGAGCCCCGCCAGCAAGGTGTCGAAATCGCGCCATACGGCGGCAAAGTTCAACTGATAGTTCATAGTCAGCAGTACCTTGAGCGGGGCGACGTGAATCGCCCCACTCTCACGGGATCATTTGAATTCGACTGGGAAACCGATGGCGGGCGACGGCAGATCTACGCCGAACCATTGCTTGAACGACGCCGCGTAAGTCGGGAATTCAACGCCGGTCATGGCCTCATGCAACGCGGTGTTGACGAAATTCAACCAATCCTGATCGCCGCGTTTAACCGCACACGCGTAGGTTTGCGGGCTCCAGGCATAGGTCGGACTGCGGTAGCGGCCAGGGTTCTGCACCATCAGGTATTTGACCGAGGACTGGTCGGTGGCGGCGGCATCGGCGCGGCCGGAGTTCACCGCCTGATACATCAAGTCGACGCTGTCGTACTGATCGACCTTGGCTTTGGGCAGTGCCTGGTGCACCAGTTCTTCGGCGTAGACGTTCTGCAGCACCGCCACGGTGACGCTGTCGCCGGCGGCTTGCAGGTCTTCGATTTCCTTGTACTTGCTGTTGTTCGGCAGCAACAGGCCGACGCCTTCGCGGTAGTACGGCAGCGTGAATGCGACTTGCTGCGCACGACTGGCGGTGACAGTGATGAACTGGCAGCTCATGTCAACCTTGTCGGTGAGCAGATTGGGAATCCGCGCATCGGACGACTGCACCACGAACTCGACCTTGCTCGGATCGTTGAACAGACCTTTGGCGACGATCCGCGCAATGTCGATATCAAAACCCTGCAACTTGCCGTCCGCGCCCTGGAAATGCCACGGCGCATTGGTGCTGCCGGTGCCGACAATCAATTTCCCCCGGGCCAGCACACTGTCGAGCTTGCCGTCGGCCGCCTGGGCCATACCCATGACAGCGGACGAAGCCGCGAGAAGAAAAACACACGCTTTGAACAACGAAGGACGGCGATGCATGGCAAGCACTCCAGATTTGTGTTTATTCCGCTATACCGGAACACGGTTTGTTACTACGGAATAGACAGCAGAAAGTGTGCCACAGGATTCAGTGAGAATCTGCAATGGATTGAAATGTTTCTGGAATCAATGGGATGCAGCAAACAGGGAAGTTATCGCGAGACGCAACTTGGATTGAACGCGCTACTGTGGGCTACACACCGCGAGTAGGAGGTTCCCATTTGGGGCTTGGGTGATCCGGTTCGGTGCAAACCCTGAGACATGGATTCAGCTTTTAAAAGCAATTCAGCGTTTGGCGGCTTCTTTATAACCATCGCCCCGTTCCCGTTTACCGACAGCTATCACGGTGACGATCAAGATTTCATCCTTGACACTCCAGCTCATAAGTCATCTATCGAGACCTTGATAGTCGGGTCATTTTCCCGCTCCTTGCAGAGCGCTATAAACTCCAGGTCCTCCAGGCGCGCCATCATCGTCTCGTACTCTTTGGCGGGTACACAGTAAAACGCTGGCTCATTTCGGTTGAGAATCGCGACTGACTGCCCACCCCCGGCGGCGACGGTTCCCATCGGGTTTTTTTTCAATTCGGAAATACTCGCAACTACGTGAGAAAGAATGATGTATGCCATGACGGTACTCCTTAAGGGGCTTTGAGTGGCACCCAAAATAGCACTCCAAACGAGTCATGACTTCAATGCGACTGAAGATATCATGCGTTCTTTTCCGACGTTTCTGTCTTGCTCGTCGGGTAGCTCTCGTAAATTCGTGGGAAAAAACTCACGGTTTTTACGCGCACCTGTAATTTCTGACAGTAGACCTTGTTGCCCCCTCTCCTTTAACGTCATTGAACCTACAAGGTCATTGAAAAGGAGATTTCAATGAAAGCCATCGCATCGAATACCGATCTGGCTCCGGTTTATTGCAAAGCCCTGAAAACCTGGCGCCCGGTGATTCTGTATTTCGCCAACGAACACTGCCCTGCCTGCGAATGGGCCGGGCCGATCTTTCGTCAGACAGCCGAGCCGTACCGGCAGCGCGCCGACATTTATATGCTCAACACCAGCGAGTCGCCCCGCCATCCGCAAGTGACCGGCACGCCGACAGTGCTGTTCTACAAGAACGGCAGGCTGGTGAAAAAGCTCAAAGGCATCGGCACCGAAGAAACGCTTGCACGGGATTTCGCCGAGCATATCGGCAGGACCAAAGCCCCCTCCGCCCCCCGCAAACCCTCGCATGATCTGACCTGGCTTCGGCAGACCCTGCGCACCCTCTGTACGATCCCACGCGCAAGCCGATGGGACTTTTCCTGAAGTTTCCATCCAAAAAGCCATCAACTGATGGCACTTTCTTCCTGAATCATCGGTAACAAACAAGCCCCAAACCTGATTGGACAAGCTCCCATCCGGCTGCTTTTCTTTATTTCTCAGTAAGAGAACACGCGAAAGGCGTTTCGCCCCAGCGTTGCAAAGTCCAGGAGGGGGTCAATGTCTTTTAAAGTCATGATGGTTTTCGGTACTCGCCCGGAGGCCATCAAAATGGCCCCGCTCGCTCGGGTTCTGCGTCACTGGCCTGACATCCAACTGAACATCTGCTCCACCGGCCAGCATCGCGAGATGCTCACTCAGGTGCTGGACGCCTTCGAGCTGACGGTGGATGAAGACCTGCACGTGATGACCCAGGGCCAGACCCTCAACGGTTTGTCGCAGCATTTGCTGGCACAGCTTGATCAGGCCTACGAACGGGTCAAACCGGACATCGTGCTGGTCCACGGTGACACCACCACCAGCTTCATCGCCGCCCTCGCCGCGTTCAATCGGCAACTGCCCATCGGCCACGTTGAAGCCGGCCTGCGCACCGGCAATCTGCGCGCACCGTGGCCTGAAGAGGCCAATCGACGCCTGACCGGCGTCATCGCCGACCTGCACTTCCCACCGACATCGAAATCCGCCGCCAATCTGCTGCGCGAAGGCGTGCCCGAAGACAACATCGAAATCACCGGCAACACGGTGATCGATGCCTTGTTGTGGATGCGTGCCCACCAGCAACAAACCGATTGGCAGCCAGCAGCTGATTCACCTTTGGCAGTGCTTGATGATCAGCGCAGGATGATTCTGGTCACCAGCCATCGTCGGGAAAACCTCGGCGATGGTTTTCAGAATATTTGTCAGGCCTTGGCAGAACTCGCCGAGCGTTACCCGGACGTGCAATTCGTTTATCCGGTACACCTCAATCCGCTGGTGCAGGAGGTGGTGTACGGCATGCTCGCCAACAAACCCAACATCTATCTGGTCGCACCACAGGATTATCCGAATTTCGTCTGGCTCATGGGCCGTGCGCACTTCATCCTCACCGACTCCGGCGGCGTGCAGGAAGAAGCCCCCGCCATCGGCAAACCGCTGCTGGTGTTGCGCGACGTCACCGAACGGCCCTCGGTGCTGGAAAGCGGCACCATGCTGCTGGTCGGCACCGACAAGGCCCGCATCATCAAGGAAGCCGCGCAACTGCTCGACGACGAAGAGACCTATACGCGCATGAGCCGTGTGCATTTCCCTTATGGCGATGGTCACGCCAGCGAATTGATTGCCTCCCGCCTGCACGCCTGGTTGAGCGCACGCTCGGCGGCGGGTAACGGGGTATGAGTCTGGGTTGGGTCGATTTCTTTGCGTATGTGTTGTTTGCTCTCAAATATGTGGCGATTGTCCTCGCCTTGTTGATGTTCATCCTGGGTCTGGATGACCTGTTCATCGACCTTGTGTACTGGGGCCGCAGGCTGATCCGGCGCTGGCGAATCTACGAAAAATACGAGCGCGCCGATGAGGAGCGTCTGTACGCGATCCCGGAAAAACCGCTGGCGATCATGGTCCCGGCATGGAATGAAGTCGGTGTGGTCGGCGAAATGGCGCGCCTTGCTGCCTCGACCATCGACTATGAGAACTATCAGATTTTTGTCGGCACCTACCCCAACGACGGCGAAACTCAAGCCGACGTCGATGCGGTTTGCCAGCATTACCCCAACGTGCACAAAGTGGTCTGCGCCCGCCCTGGCCCGACCAGCAAAGCCGACTGCCTGAACAACATCATCGACGCGATCCTGCGCTTTGAAAGCGAGGCAAAAATCCAGTTCGCCGGGTTCATCCTGCACGACGCCGAAGACGTGATTTCGCCGATGGAATTGCGTCTGTACAACTATCTTCTGCCTAACAAGGACCTGATCCAGATCCCGGTCTACCCCTATGCACCGGAATGGAAAGGCTTCACTGCCGGTCACTATGTCGATGAGTTCGCCGAGAACCACGGCAAGGACGTCATCGTCCGCGAGGCCTTGACCGGTCAGGTGCCCAGCGCCGGCGTCGGCACCTGCTTCAGCCGCAAGGCCATCAGCGCCCTGCTCGAAGACGGCGACGGTATCGCTTTCGATGTACAGAGTCTCACCGAAGACTACGACATCGGCTTCCGCCTCAAGCAGAAAGGCATGAAGTGCATTTTCGCCCGCTACTCGGTCAGCAATCCGAAACTGGCGCTGGAGCAACCGTGGGTGTTCGGCATGAACCGCGAGTTCTCCCAGGTGATCTGTGTCCGTGAACATTTTCCTCGGGATTTGCAGCACGCGATCCGGCAGAAATCGCGCTGGATCGTCGGCATCGTGTTTCAGGGCACCAAGAACCTTGGCTGGAGCCGCAAGGGCCTGCTCAACTATTTCCTCTGGCGCGACCGACGCGGCCTGATTGCCTACATGCTGAGTTTTCTGGTCAACCTGCTGTTTGTTGTATTGATCGTCATGTGGCTGGTGACGGTGGTTTCCCCAGAGTCGTGGCGTTACCCGTCGATTCTCTCCGACAGTTCCATCCTGCCCGTGCTGCTCTGGCTGAACGGCTTCATGCTGCTCAACCGCCTGTTCCAGCGCGGCTGGTTCGTCACCCGTTATTACGGACTGGGCGAGGGCCTGCTGTCGGCACCACGAATGATGTGGAGCAACTTCGTGAACTTCTTCGCCAATCTGCGCGCGCTTAAACAGGTTATGGAAATGGGCGACTCCCGCCGCGTGGCGTGGGACAAGACCACCCATGAGTTCCCCGCCCTGACCAAAGCCCAACGCACACCGCTGGGCCATCGTCTGGTGGAAAAAGGCTTGCTGACCGAGGAACAACTGGAAGCGGCGATCACCAGTCCGGTACGTCGACGTCTGGGACGTGAATTGTTGTTGCGCGAGTACATCGACAGTACGCAACTGGTGCAGGCGCTGGCTGAACAACTCGACCTGGAGTGGGCGCCGCTCAATCCATTCAAACTCGACAAACGCCTGATTGATGCCGTGCCGCGCCGCGTGGCCTCGCACTATGGCGTGCTGCCGGTCGCTGAAGATGGCGAAACCCTCGTGCTGGCGTCGGAAGGCCCGGTCAGTCAGGTGTCGCTCGGCGCGATCAGCCGTCAATTGAAACGCCCGGTACGCTGCCGACTGGCACCGCAGGGCCGGGTGACTTTGGGGATTCGTCACTGGTACGCGAGCCCCCGTCAGAATGCGCAAGTGCGTCATATGCTTGAAGTGCTGGAGCGTCACCAGGACGATGAAGCCTTGCTGGAACGCGTCAGCCGCCATCAGGTGTTGCTGGGCAATTTGCTGCAGGTACGCGGGATGGTGCCCCCCACCCTGTTCAATCAGGCGTTGATCGACTTCGACGCCGAGAAGATGTCGCTCGGCGAACACCTGATCTCCCGGGGCATGATCACCCAGGACGTACTCGATCAGGCACTGGCCGACCAGGCCAGCGAACAACAAGCCGCCTACCGCATCGTCCGGGAGGTCGCATGAGGCCTGTTCAGCGTCACACCCTGTTGCTGGGCAGCCTGTTGCTCGGCCTGAGCACAGCGTACCCATTGCAAGCCGCACCGCTGAGTGATTTCGAGCAGTTTCGCAGCTATCCCTACATGGATCGCAGCTATCGCGAGGCGAAAAAGGGCAACTGGAAAGAAGTTGAACGCTTGATGCGGCACTTGCTGGAGAAGGTGCCGAAAAACGATGAGGCAAGGGCCTTGCTCGTCGAGTCATTGGCCAAACAGCGTCGCTACAAGGATGCGATTCAGGCATTGCCAAAGGACAACAGTGAAGCAGTGCTCGACTTGCGTCTGACCTGGATCGAGCAGGATCCGCCGAGCAGCACGCAAGTCGAACAATGGATGGCCACCAGCGACCTCAACGACCGCGTACGGCTTTGGCAGGCTTACAGCTTGAGCCTGGCCAAGTTCGGCGGTGCGGCCAAGGCCCACGACTGGCTGGCGCAACTTTCGCCCAAGGGCGATGAAAACATTCTGCGTCTGGCCCGCGCCAACTGGTCGGAACAATTGCGCGACTGGAGCGGCACCATCGGCGAACTGGCGCCGCTTGCGGCCCGCAAACAGCTGGACGCCGAAGGCTGGCAGCGGCTGGCCAATGCCTACGTACAACGTCTCGATGAAAAACCCTTGCAACAGCTGTTGCAGCAGGCACCTGACCCGCAAGCGGCGCGCAAGGTGCGTCTGGCGATGGTCGATCGCGCCATCGCCATGGGCCACGACCAACAGGCGCAGCGCTGGCTGCAATCGCTGCCCGCCGCCGACCTGGCCGACCCGGCGCAACGCCAGCGCCTGTGGGAACTGGCGCGGCAAACCGACGACGTCCCCACCGTGCAACGTCTGAGCAACGATTTACAGCGTCCGTGCCTGGAAACCACCGAGTGGCTATCGCGCCATGACCCCGAAGCCGCTTTGACGCAACTACGCCAGTGCCAGCCATCAGAGGATCCGCAAGCCTGGCTGGTTCTCGCTCAGCGCCTGCAAGCGACGGACTTGCTGCAGAGCACGCGTTTGCCCGAGCCGTGGGACAGTCGTCGCCAGGCGCAACTGGTCGATGTCTGGCAGGAACAGGGCGAGAGCAGCAAAGTCATGGTCTGGCTCGCGGGCCAGACGCAGACCCCGGCGGTGGTCAAGCGCAGGGCCGAACTGGCCCAACGCATGGGGCGCCGTACGGAAGAGCAAACGCTGTGGGAATACCACTATCGGCAAACCGGCAACCTGGCGTCACTGAATCAGGCCAGTTTCCTCGCACTGCAAAGCGGTGATCGCGCCCACGCCCGGCAACTGCTGGAAAATGCTTATGACCGTCACGGCGCGCGCCTGCCGCCTGTAGCTCTGCAACGTTTGGCGGGGCTTTACGCGTCGTCGAAAGACATCACGCCCGCGCAACAACGGCGTATGGCCTCTTTGATCAGTCATATCGACGGTGCTACCCGTGGCCAACTGCTCGCACAACTCGCCGAAACCGGGCAATGCGATGCGGTACAACAAGCCATCGGCAGTCACCCGCAAGCGGCTGGCGACTATCGCGCCCTCGCCCGCTGTGCGATGCCTGATCGTCCCGGCGAAGCCGTGGTGTATTACCAGCAGGCAGAAAAACTGGGCGATCGCAGCAGTCGCTTGCCGTTGGCCTATGCGCTGGAGGCGGCGGGCGACTCCACCGGCGCACTGGCCATCTGGCGCAGCATTCCGGCCGCCGAACTCACCGACAATGCACGCCTGACTGCAAGCCGAAGTGCATTGAATGCCGGTGACAATCAAGCGGCCGAGCGCTTCTGGCAACAAAGCAGCACTCGCGGCGCCAATGAATGGTCGCTTGGCGCGGCCATCGCCGACGCTCGCGGCGATCATGCCGAGGCGCTGCAACGGCAACGCCGAGCCTTGCAAATCGCTCCGGACGCCGGGCATTTTTATGCCGCTTCGGTTTCCGCGCAAAAGGCTGGCGACCTGGCGCAAAGTGATGCCTGGCTTGCCGAAGCGGTGCGCCGCGATCCAGCCAATCCGCGTTATCGCGCCGACTACGGCATGCGTCTGTCCGGTGCGCCAAGCCGCGAAGAACGCGCAACGGCCATCCCCTATCTGCAACAGGCGACCCGCGATTTTCCCGAGGACTATCACCTTGGCGAAACCCTGGCCTGGCGTTACGACGAAATCGAGGACAGTGCCTCGGCACGTAAAGAGCTGCGTCGGGTTATCGATCTGGAACAGAACCCGGTGGCCGCCGACGATGAGGACGGCAGCATGGAGGCCCGGCGTTATCGTCAGCGCCGCGCCCATGAAGCGCTGTCCCGGCGCGACAATTTTACTATCGCCAGTACCTGGTCACCCGCCGGCGTATCGACTAACGACTTTCTGCGTGACGACGACAGCCAGGGTTCAAATCGCAGCCCCAACTCGCAAAACGTCCAGGTTGCGATGTGGGATCACGCTCTGGGTGAGGAACCAAGCCGCGCCGGCAGCTCGCTGTCGGTTTATGGTCGCGTGTTGCTCGGCGGGCAAAGCCGCACCCGCTACGCCGAATCCGTGGCGGCAGGCGTGGGCTTGCGTTACAAGCCGTGGGGTACGCAAAACATCAACTTCTACGGCGAGATCTACAAGCAAAGCCAGTTCGACGACAAGGACAACCACGGCCTGAGCCTCGGCCAGTTGATCAATCCCGACAAACTCTCGGACCAACTCGATGACCACCGCCAGGACGGCCACACCACTACCGACTACCTGCTGCGCGCCACCGCGTCGTTCCTCGATCAGGGCAAATACCGCAACGACTGGCGCGTTGACGAAAGCGAATGGGATGAGCGCTTCCTCTACCTCGACGCTGCATGGTGGACCAAGGCTGGCGATCACCAATGGCTGTCCCGTTTCCAGCAAGGTCATACCTGGAAGCTGCCGTTAAATGGCGCGCAGACCATCATGCCGTATGGTTTCCTCGAGTTCGCCAGCCAGGATCCGAGCAACGATTGGCGGCAAGACCTGCGCACCGGTGTCGGCCTGCGATGGCAGTGGTGGTACGACGATGATCGCTACAACGCCTACCGTTCCAAACTGACGGTGCGCACCGAATATCAACAGTCCCTGGGCGGCAATCTGTATGAAGGTGGCAACGGTGTGCTGCTGGGCGTGGAGTGGAATTTCTGATGGCGCGCTGGATGCTGTGTTTCTGCCTGATGTTTGGCTCACTCTTCGCACGAGCCGATGAGCGTGTGTTCTATCAACCGCTGAATGTCGATGCCAGCCTCAGTCAGGCGCAGTGGCAGAAAATCTGGCAGGACACCGCCAGACAGGGCGCGCGAACCCTGATTGTGCAATGGACCGCCTATGGCGACTCCAATTTCGGCGGCGCCAACGGCTGGCTCGCCAACAGCCTCAAGCTCGCCCAACAGCAAGGTTTGCAATTGGTGTTGGGATTGAAGATGGACCCGGCCTATTACCAACGCATCGACGAACTGGACAGCGCCGCCCTCGGCAAATATTGGCAAGCGCAATTGGGTCAGTCGCTGGCTCAGCAGCGCCGACTGCGCGAAGACTGGAAACTCACGGTACAAGGCTGGTACTTGCCGCTGGAGCTGGATGACTTCCACTTTCTCGCGGCGGACCGTCGTATGACGCTGCAAAAGCAGCTCAAGGATTTCGCCGCAAAAATCGATGCGCCGCTGCATGTCAGCGCATTCAGTGCCGGCAAACTGGCCCCAACGGTAAACGGGCAGTGGCTGGGCGATTTGAGCGCACTGGGTATTCAGGTGTGGTGGCAGGACGGCGCCGGCACAGGTCGCTTGCCGGTGGTCGTGCGTGAAGGTTATGCCAGCGCACTGCCCTGCTCCGTCGGCATTGTGCGTGAAGCGTTTCGTCAGGTCAGCCGTGAAGGCCAGCCCTTCCACGCCGAACCCGTCGCCCCGGATGCGACATCGACCGGGTGTCATCCCGGCGCAGTGTTTTCACTGCGCTATCGTCCATGGGGCCGAGTGATTCTCGACAACCAGCGCAACCATCAGGGCGGCAATGTACAAAACCATTGAAGAGCAAGTACTGAAGAAAACTGCGCCCGCCGAATTGCGGGCGGAGTTCATCCAGCATGAATTCGAGCGCATGCAGTCGTTCAGCCTGCTGATCTACATCGTCAGCATTGGCATGTGGCTGTTATTCGACCTGATCGTAAGTTTCCTCGGCGGTCAGGGATTCACTTGGCGCTCGATGATTTTCCTGGCGCTGTTTGCGGTGTTGACCGTGGTGCTGGCCTTCACCCGCAAGGCTCATCACTTCAATGTCATCACCGTGCTGTTCGTGCTGGGACTGACCGTTGGCATACGCTTTATCGTCAACGGTCTGCCACCCGCCGTACACAGTTCCTGGCTGGTGCTCGCGGCCGCCAGCATGCTCTACAGCATCTCGGTGCTGCCGCTGAGTCGCTGGTCATTCTTTGTCGTTCAAGTGCTGATCTGGGTACTGCTCAACCCCTTCATCAATACCACTATCAGCCTGATCGAACTGAGGGGTGTACTGACCGCGTGCTACAGCGTGTTTCTCTGCGCACTGACCATCTACACCTTTCTGAAATTGCGCGAAGCCAAGCTCTACAACTACATCATGTCCAGGCTGCTGCTGGATCAGGCCTATAACGACCCCCTCACGGAAATCCCCAACCGTCGCTCATTCATGACCGTCGCCGAACAACATCTGCAAGCCGTGCCTCGCGAACATGACCACTACCTGGCAATGATCGACATCGACAACTTCAAGAAAGTGAATGACACCTATGGCCACGACGTCGGTGATGAGGTGCTGAAACGCATCGCCGCCGATATCAAAACCGTCATGCTGCCGTTCGATTACGCCCGGCTGGGCGGTGAAGAGTTTGCGATTTATCTGGCCGGCGTGCGGCGAGAAGACGTTGAAGCCCTCGCGACCGAACTGTGCCGATTGGTGCGCGAGCAACCCACACGGCACCCAGTGACCATCAGCATCGGCTTGACCTGCGTGGAGGACAACGACACCTTGACTCAGGCTTTGATCAAGGCGGATGCGGCACTGTATGAGTCAAAGCATACCGGCAAGGATCGGTACACTTTTCATCAGTAGATTTAGCTGGCTTCGGTATTACGCGGCCTCGGGAACCAACAACACCCGCGTCACCCGCCGCTCCTCAACCGCCAGAACGGTCATTTGCCAACCTTCATGCGTCAGGCAATCACCCTTCATCGGCAAACGGTCCAGCAAGCTCATCACCAACCCGGCCATGGTCTGGTAGTCCTCGGTCGGCTCGGCGCCAAAACCGGTGCGCTGGCGAACCCGCGTCAGGTTCAATGCACCGCTGACCATAAATCCGCCCTGCTCTTCGACGACGTCCGGGCCTTCGATTTCACTGGCATCGGGTAGCTCACCGGCAATCGATTCAAGGATGTCGGTCATGGTCAACACACCGACAAAATCACCGAATTCATTGACCACGAAGGCAATGTGCGTCGACGCACCGCGCATTTGCTCCAGCGCGTTCAGAATCGAGTAGCTGTCGAGCAGATTGACGGTCTTGCGGGCCAAATGCTCCAGATTCGGTTCATTACCGGCCAAGTATTCCTTGAGCAATTCTTTCTTGTGCACGAAACCCAAGGGTTCATCCACCGCACCGTCACGAATCAACGGCAGGCGCGAGTAGGACGAATGCATCAACTTCGTACGAATCGCCTCCGCGTCATCAGCCAGATCGATGCTGTCGACATCGGCGCGCACGGTCATCAGGGCGCGGATCGGGCGCTCCGCCAGTTGCAGCACGCCACTGATCATCACTCGTTCGCGGCGATCAAACAGCTCGGCAGTCGGTGCCTCGCCATCGTCCAGCAGGTCGGAAATCTCCTCGCCAACCTCTTCCACCGCCAACTTGCGCCCACCGAGCAAGCGCATGACCGCGTGGGCCGTGCGCTCGCGCATCGGGCGCAGGCCTTGCATCGAACGCTTGCGTCGGGCGCGGGCAATCTGGTTGAACACCTCGATCAGGATCGAGAAACCGATGGCCGCGTACAGATAACCTTTCGGGATGTGGAAGCCCAAACCTTCAGCGGTCAGGGCAAAGCCGATCATCATCAAGAAGCCCAGACACAGCATGATCACCGTCGGGTGGGCGTTGACGAAGCGCGTCAACGGTTTGCTGGCAACGATCATCAGGCCAATGGAAATGATCACCGCGATCATCATCACCGCGAGTTCATCGACCATGCCCACGGCGGTAATCACCGCGTCGAGCGAGAACACCGCATCGAGCACCACGATCTGCGCGACGATCGGCCAGAACAAGGCATACGCGGTATTCGTCGACCGCTCGCCAACGTGCCCCTCCAAGCGTTCGTGCAATTCCATCGTTGCTTTGAACAACAGGAACACACCACCGAACAGCATGATCAAGTCACGGCCGGAGAAGCTCTTGTCGAACACTTCGAACAACGGCTGCGTGAGGGTGACCAGCCAGGAAATGCTCGCCAACAGGCCCAGACGCATGATCAGTGCCAACGACAGGCCGATGATCCGCGCGCGGTCACGTTGATGCGGTGGCAGTTTGTCCGCGAGGATTGCGATGAACACCAGGTTGTCGATACCCAGCACCAGTTCCAGCACGATCAGAGTCAACAGGCCTAACCAGGCCGTGGGATCCGCTAACCATTCCATAAAACGTCTCGATCTCTCTTCAGTGAATTCAGGCTGCCGGACACGGCAAAGCGCAACGCGAAGGCTCAAGAGCCGCGTTAACAACGATAGTCGGGTGTCGGAAAACCGGATGCTGCGAGTGCGTCAAGACCGCGCAATGGCGCGTGGGGGAACTACAACTGGGAGGTTCCAAGAGGGTGTTCATGCAAATCCTGAATGAAAAATGGCCTTGGAGCGTACAGGCTTTGGGAACATTTCCTACAGCGGCAAATCATTTCAAAATCTGTAGCAAGCTGAAAAGCTTCGCGAGCAGGCTCGCTCTCACAGAAGTCTCAGATGTGAATGTGATGCTTGGTTTGACATCGAACCCTATGGGAGCGGGCTTGCCCGCGAAGAGGCCCGCTCAGACACCGCAACCTTCAAAGTTCGTCGATATGCCGATAATCCGCCTCGAGCGCCGCCGCCAGTTCCTTGGCCCGCCCTAGTCGAATCGGCCCGCGCTCAATGTCGACCAACAGCCCCGGACAGGTTACTGCCGACATCGCACCGAGATCCTTCAAGCGCCCATCGGTGACCACCAGCAATCGCTGTTGCTCGGCAGGAAAGCGCTTGCGCCGAACCGTTAACCATTGCTGTGCCTGCGCCAGCGCCGCCAGCAACGGTGTACCGCCACCCGCGCCTAACTGATCAAGCCAGACGCCCAGTCCGCTGGACGCTTTCAAACCCTGCACCTGCCATTTCGGCGTGGTGCCACTGGCGGTCAACAATGCCAGCCGCGCACGCTGTCGATAGGCGTCATCGAACAACTGCGCGAGCAAGCCCTTGGCGTCCCGCAAGGCATGATGACGACGAGTCGAAGCCGACGCATCGACGATCACCAGCCACAGTTCGTGGGGCGAACGCGTGCGCAATTGGAACAGCAGATCTTCACGCACTCGAGGACGCCCATTGAGCAAGGTGCCCGGCCAGTTCACCGTACCGCTGCGGGCCACATGGCGCTTGCCCTGACGTCCACCGTCCAGTTGTCCGGCCCGGGGTTTGGCATTCGCCCCCGCTGCGGATCGGGGGCGAATGCTTACGGCTTTTTTGGTAGCGGCCAACTCGGCACTTCGCGGCGGGCGCCAGTGGCTAAGGCGGGCGCAGGCATGTCGCCCCACTCGCCCTGCCCTTCGCTCGGCTTTGTGGCCTGAGTCTCGGCCGGCGACTGTGCAGACTGTTGCGGAGCCGATGGCGGTTGCTCACGACGACGATGGCGCAGGGCAAACTCGGCAACGGCGTCGATGTCTTCTTCGCCAATCTCCGCTGCCCCGCGCCATGCCGCGTGGGCACGAGCCGCACGCAGCCAAACCAGATCAGCGCGCAGGCCATCCACCCCGGCAGCAAAACAACGTTCGGTAATTTGTGCCAACGCAGTATCGTCCAGCGCAATGTTGGTCAAGGCCGCGCGAGCGTGTTCACAACGAGTGCGCAAAGCTTGTTGTTCGCCTTGCCATTGCGCACAGAAGCCTTGCGGATCACTGTCGAAATCGAGTCGACGCCGGATGATCTGACCCCGCTCGATGGGCGCGGTGTGGCCGCTGAGGGCAACGTTCAGACCGAAGCGGTCGAGCAATTGCGGGCGCAATTCGCCTTCTTCCGGGTTCATCGTGCCGATGAGGACGAACTTCGCCGAGTGCCGATGGGAAATACCGTCACGCTCGATCAGGTTGGTGCCGCTGGCGGCGACGTCGAGCAGCAGATCGACCAAGTGATCGGCCAGCAGATTGACCTCGTCGACGTAGAGCACGCCGCCGTCCGCCTTGGCCAGCACACCGGGAGAAAACTGCGCGCGACCTTCGCTCAGTGCGGCATCGAGGTCCAGCGTGCCGACCAGGCGCTCTTCGGTGGCGCCCAACGGCAAGGTGACGAACTGGCCGCTGGCAAGCAGATCGGCCAGGCCTCGGGCCAACGTGGATTTGGCCATGCCGCGCGGGCCTTCGATCAGCACACCGCCGATTTTCGGGTCGATGGCGGTGAGGCACAGAGCGAGTTTCAGGTCATTGGCGCCGACCACGGCGGAGAGCGGGAAATGCGGGGTGTCGGTCATTTGGGTTTTCTCTGTCGTGGTCTTTGGTGTGCTTGAGTGTTGTGGGGTGTCAGTTGGGGTAGCCCTCACCCTAGCCCTCTCCCAGAGGGAGAGGGAACTGACCGAGTTGCTTTTGCAAGTTGCGCCGACCTGAGTTATCGAGTTGACTTCGATTCTGAACAGCACACAAATCGGCTCCCTTTCCCCCTCGCCCCCTTGGGGGAGAGGGCTGGGGTGAGGGGGTGACTTTCCTGAGGACGCTACATATCTTCCTCAATATCCAACAGCAGATTCTCCAGCGCCTCTTTATAAGCCCCCGGTTCCTGCCACATCCCGCGCTGCTGTGCTTCCAGCATCCGTTCGGTCATATCCCGCAGCGCGTGCGGATTATGCTCACGAACAAATTCCCGGGTCGCCGGATCCAGCAGATAAGCATCGGCGAGCAGCGCGTATTGATGATCGTCGATCAACTGCGTGGTCGCATCAAACGCAAACAGGTTATCGACCGTCGCCGCCATTTCGAACGCGCCTTTATAGCCGTGGCGTTTGACGCCATCGATCCATTTCGGATTGGCTGCCCGCGAGCGGATCACGCGGTTCAGCTCTTCTTTCAAGGTGCGAATCTTCGGCAGATCCGGCTGGCTGTGATCACCGTGATAACTGGCCGCTGCTTCGCCGCGCAGGCTTTCGACGGCAGCCAGCATGCCGCCCTGGAACTGGTAATAGTCGTTGGAATCGAGCAAGTCGTGCTCGCGGTTATCCTGATTCTGCAGCACCGCTTGCACTTGGCTCAGGCGCTGGACGAATTGCTCGCGGGCAGCCGTGCCTTCATCCGAACCGCCATAGGCGTAAGCGCCCCAGTTCAGATAGACCTCGGCGAGATCCTCGCGGGTTTGCCACAGGCGCCCGTCGATCGCGCCCTGCACGCCGGCCCCGTAAGCGCCGGGTTTGGCGCCGAAGATTCGCCATCCGGCCTGACGCCGCGCGGTGTCTTCATCGAGACCCGATTGCAGCAGCGCCTCGCGTTCGGCGCGTACTTTGGCGGCGAGTGGATTGAGATCATCCGGCTCGTCCAGCGCTGCCACGGCTTGCACGGCGGCATCGAACAGGCGAATCAGGTTGGCGAAGGCGTCGCGGAAGAATCCCGAGACACGCAAGGTCACATCGACACGCGGACGGTCGAGCAGACTCAGCGGCAAAATCTCGAAGTCATCGACGCGCTGACTGCCTGTCGCCCATACCGGACGTACGCCCATCAGGGCCATGGCCTGGGCGATGTCGTCGCCGCCGGTGCGCATGGTCGCCGTCCCCCAGACAGACAGCCCGAGTTGACGCAGGTGATCGCCGTGATCCTGCAAGTGCCGTTCGAGAATCAGCGTGGCCGACTGGAAACCGATGCGCCACGCCGTCGTAGTCGGCAGGTTGCGCACGTCGACCGAGTAGAAGTTGCGCCCGGTGGGCAGGACGTCGAGGCGGCCACGACTCGGTGCGCCGCTGGGGCCGGCGGGGACAAAACGACCGCCGAGGGCGTCGAGCAGACCGCGCATTTCAGCCGGGCCGCAGGCGTCCAGGCGTGGGGCGACGACTTCGCGCAGATTCTGAATGATTGCACTGACCTCCGCCCAACGCGGTCCCTGTAGGAGTGAGCCTGCTCGCGATAGCGGTGGATCAGGTAAATCTTCAGCGACTGACACTCCGCTATCGCGAGCAGGCTCACTTCTACAAGGGGATTGCAGTGTCTGGGAGATCAGTTGAGTGGCGAACAGTTCGAGGCGTTCGCGGGTGTCGCCGGCGGTGCGCCAGGATTCGTTGCTTTGCGCTTGCAGCGCTTCGGGGCACGGGCCGGCCCATGGCTCGGCCAACGCGCAGTCGAGCGGATCGAAACCCAGTTCAAACGCTTTGGCCAATGCCCGCAGCAGGCTCGATTGCGCGCCTTTTCCGTCCCCTCGCGGAATCCGCAGCAAGGCCAACAACGTATCAATGCGCAGTCGCCCCGTCGGTGACTCGCCAAAAATGTGCAGACCATCGCGAATCTGCGATTCCTTCAGATCACACAAATACGTGTCCAGACGCGGCAGCCAGATCGCCGCATCGGCGTCGCTGTCCAGGCCCGCATCCAGTTGCAGTTCACGATCAATCTGCGTGTCGCGCACCAGTTGCAGGATGTCGCGCTGCAACTCACGGGCACGGCGCGGATCGAGCAGTTGCGCCTCGTAATATTCGTCGGCCAACAGCTCCAGATTGCGCAACGGCCCGTAGGTTTCGGCGCGGGTCAGCGGCGGCATCAAGTGATCGATGATCACCGCTTGCGTGCGTCGTTTGGCCTGAGCGCCCTCGCCCGGGTCGTTGACGATAAACGGATAGATATTCGGCAGCGGCCCGAGCAGTGCATCCGGCCAGCAATTCTCCGAGAGGCCGACGCCTTTGCCCGGCAGCCACTCGAGATTGCCGTGCTTGCCGACGTGAATAACGCCGTGCGCGCCGTAGGTGTTGCGCAACCAGAAATAGAACGCCAGATAGCCGTGTGGCGGCACCAGATCCGGATCGTGATAGACCGCGCTCGGATCGACCTGATAACCACGCGCCGGTTGAATGCCGACGAAGGTCAGACCGAAGCGCAGACCGGCGACCATCATCCGCCCGTCGCGGCACATCGGATCGTTTTGCGGCGATCCCCAACGCTCAATCACGGCAGTGCGATTGGCTTCGGGCAGCGCATTGAACATGGCCAAATAAGCGTCCATCGCCAGACTTTGCTGGCACGGGCGCAGGTCCAATGTGTCGAGATCGTTGCTGACGCCACCGAGCAATTGCTGGATCAACTCGGTGCCACTGTCCGGCAACTCTGCCGTGATCGGATAGCCCTCGGCTTGCAATGCTCGCAGGATGTTCAGCGCTGCCGCCGGCGTGTCGAGACCGACGCCGTTACCGATGCGCCCATCGCGGGTCGGGTAGTTGGCGAGAATCAACGCCATGCGTTTTTCGCCATTCGGCACCCGCGCCAGATCGATCCAGCGCCGCGCCAGTTCAGCGACAAAATCCATGCGCTCAGGCTGCGCGCGATAGCAGACCACATCGGACTGACTGCGCTCGCTGCGCCAGGCCAGATCCTTGAAGCTGATCGGCCGGCTGATGATGCGCCCGTCGAGTTCCGGCAAGGCAATGTGCATGGCCAGATCGCGCGGGCCCAGACCCTGCTCGCTGTCGCGCCAGCCGGGCTCGTTGTCCTGCGCGCAGATCGCCTGAATCACCGGAATGTTGCGGCGAAACGGCCGCAGATGCGGCGCTTCGGGGCTGGACTGGGCGAAACCGGTGGTGTTCAAAATCACCCCGGCCTCGACTTCATCCAGCCAATCCTCGACCACCGCCAGGCAGCCGGGTTCTTTCAAACTGGCCACCGCGATCGGCAACGGATTAAGTCCCGCCACCTGCAAGCGCTGGCAGAAAACATCGATGAACGCGGTGTTCGCCGCTTGCAAATGCGAGCGGTAAAACAACACCGCCGCAACCGGTTGCTCAGGCAGCCATTCGGCTTGCCAGTCACTCAGTGCAGCGGTGTTTTTAGTCGGGTGGTAAATCGCCGTGCGCGGCAGGGTTTGCGGTTCTTCCCAGACGTAATCGCGGCCGAGCCAACGGCTGGCCATGCAACGGAAGAAATCCAGCGCATTGCCCATGCCGCCCTGACGCAAAAACTGCCAGAGCCGGTCGCGATCCTCTGCGTTGACGGTGCTCAAGTCGCTGAGTTCCGGATCGGGCCGATCATCGCCCGGCACCAGAATCACCTGCACGCCACGCTCGCTCAGTTCAACCAAACGCTCGACACCATAACGCCAATAGGCGATGCCGCCGTGCAACGAGATCAGAATCACTTTGGCGTGGCGCAGCACTTCATCGACGTACAAATCGACCGACGCGTGATTCTGCACCTGCATCGGGTTGGCCAGACGCAGGCTCGGGTAATCTTCCGGCAACTGCTGCGCGGCTTCCGCGAGCAGCGCCAGGCTTGAGTCGCCGCTGCACAGGATCACCAGCTCGGCGGGGGTTTGGCCTAGGTCGGCAATGTTGTCATCCGAGACGAATCCGCCGGGCTGAGTCCTGAGCAGGTGCATGATTTAAACGCTGAGCGCGGCGCGCAATTGCGCTTCGAGTTGCGCGGCGTCGAGTTGCTGACCGATCAAAACCAGGCGCGTGACGCGCGCTTCATCAGCGCCCCACTGGCGGTCGAAATGTTTGTCGAAACGCGTGCCAACGCCCTGGATCAGCAAGCGCATTGGCTTGTTCGGGATGGCCGCGAAACCTTTGACACGGAGGATGCCGTGCTTGACCACCAGTTGCGTCAGGGCGTCGAGCAGCAGGCTTTCATCGGCTTGCGGCAGTTCGATGGAGATTGAATCGAAAGCGTCGTGATCGTGGTCATCGTGGTCGTCATCGCCTTCACCGTGATGATGGTCGTGATGGCTGTGGCGGCTGTCGATGTGCTCTTCGGAACCGGCGCCAAGGCCGATGAGCACGTCCAGCGGCAGACGACCGTTGCTGGCTTCGATGATTTTCACCGCTGGCGGCAACTCTTCGGCGACTTCGGCACGTACACGAGCGAGATCTTCCGGGCTGGTCTGGTCGGCCTTGTTGAGGATGACGAGGTCGGCGCTGGCCAGTTGGTCGGCGAACAGTTCGTGCAGCGGCGACTCGTGATCCAGGTTCGGATCGAGTTTGCGCTGGGCGTCGACCTGATCCGGGAACGCGGCGAAGGTGCCAGCGGCTACGGCCGGACTGTCGACCACGGTGATCACCGCGTCAACGGTGCAGGCGCTGCGGATTTCCGGCCACTGAAAGGCTTGCACCAGCGGTTTCGGCAAGGCCAGGCCCGAGGTTTCGATGAGGATGTGGTCGAGGTCACCGCGACGCGCAACCAGCTCGCGCATCACCGGGAAGAACTCTTCCTGAACGGTGCAGCACAGGCAGCCGTTGGCCAGTTCGTAAACGCGACCGGTGGCTTCTTCTTCGGTGCAACCGATGGTGCATTGCTTGAGGATTTCACCGTCGATGCCCAACTCGCCGAACTCGTTGACGATCACTGCGATGCGACGGCCCTGGGCGTTGTCGAGCATATGGCGCAGCAGCGTGGTTTTGCCCGAGCCGAGAAAGCCGGTGACGATAGTGACGGGGAGTTTGGCCAGTGTTTTCATCGGTATGCCCTTTGGCAAGCGGCGGGCATACGGGACGAGAACCGGCAACGCACGCGCATGCCTGGAGAGTTCGCCACCGGATCACCCCGCCCGGTTGTAGTGAGAATCTGTGACGAGGCAGGTCTCCTGGCTGACGGCGTTCAGGCGCTGGGCCTGGTGTTTGCTGCGCCTTCCCGCGGGCTCATCGGTTGAGCTGGCAGTGGCGTGGCAGCGAACATCGCCGTTCACAGTTGCGGGGGCAGCCGCGGCATTGACCGCGTTCCCTTCTTAGCTTCGGCAGCGGCCGAAGAACCTCGAAAGCGCAAGGCTACGCATCGTCTAAGGGTGGGTCAATGGGCGTTGAGTTTTGGTTTTTGGGGCATATCCGTTGCTGTGGGTGCTGCCGCTGGCGGTTTCGCTCTTACAGCGAGTCCCTTTTTCAAACGCCAAAAAGGAACCAAAAGGCTTTGCCCCGGCGTACGGCACTTCGCTGAGGCTCAGTGTTCCCTCGCTACGGTGTCCATCCGGGGGCATCGCCTACGGTTTGCTTCGCTGCACCTCCTCTCGATGAATGCGGCTGCGCCGCACGGCGCTGCGCGCCTACCCCCGGATGAACACCTCCGCTCGGCCTGCCGAAGGGGCAAAAAAGCCAGATCAAAAGCCAGATCAAGAGCCAAAGCCAGATCACGAGCCCCTCACCCTAGCCCTCTCCCGGAGGGAGAGGGGACTGATCGAGTTGTTTGGGCGAGGTACGCCGACGTGCGATACCGCGTCGAACGCGCATTTTGAAAAGCCCAAAAATCGGCTCCCTCTCCCTCGGGAGAGGGCTGGGGTGAGGGGCGAATCCACCACAAAACCAAAGCCGACCACGCTGTGCTCTTCACCACTCAACAGGATGAGCGTTAGCTCGGCTGCAGCTCTTGATCTGTAAGGCGACGTCGGAAGGCTGAGTGGAGGGATTGATCCGGGCGTGGGAGCGCAGCGACCGTTTGGCGCAGCCAAACACAGCGAGAGGAGGTGCAGCGCAGCAAACCGTAGGCGCTGCGCCCGGATCAATCCCGCAGCGAAGGAACCCCGAGCCCCAGCGAGCGGGCCGCACGTAGGAGCAAGCGTTTTTTGCTTACTTTTTGCTGGGCCGGCATTCCGGCGTTTGAAAAAAACTGAGTCGCCGTAAGGGCGAAACCGTAATCAGCAACACCCGCAGCAACGGATCCACCCACAAAATTGACTAAAATCCCCGAGCCATGCTCTCCTACACACCTTGTTACGGGTGCCCTTCACAGGGTGAAACGGGAAACCGGTGAATCATGTGCTTTACTCAAGCCCATGTCAGTCCGGTGCTGCCCCCGCAACGGTAAGCGAGCGAAGCGTCAGATCCACTGTGCCAGTACGGCATGGGAAGGTGACGCTTGCAGGTCGGCCAGATGCCAACCCCTCGTGAGCCCGGAGACCGGCCCGCAACGCACAGTACGCATTTTGCGTCGCTGAACATAACAAACCCGCGGTGGGCGGGCGCTGTTCGAACCCCTGCGTGCTCGACCCGCAGGGGTTTTATGCGCTCTGAATCACCCGCTGACACTCCAGAGGGAAGCGCCATGTCGATCATCAGCAGCACCGGCAGCAACACGGACAAAATCGCCAGCACCACCACCTTGAGCCAACGCTTGACCGCCGCTGTCTTCGCGTCGATTCTGGGTGCCAGCCTGGTCTATTTCGCCGGTTTCTCGCATATCGAAGCAGTGCACAACGCCGCGCACGATACCCGCCACAGCGCCGCGTTCCCGTGCCACTGAGACCTGCCGACATGATCAAGCGAATTGCTCAAACTGCAGGTTTCACTGGCTTGCTGGCCGCCCTGCTCCTCACCCTGCTGCAAAGCTTCTGGGTTTCACCGCTGATTCTCCAGGCGGAAACCTTTGAGAAGGCCGAACCGGTTGCCGAAGTCCACGAACACGCCGCTGGCACCGCTGCGCACACTCATGATACCGAGGCCTGGGAGCCGGCAGACGGCTGGCAGCGCGTGGTTTCGACCACTGGCGGCAACCTGGTGGTGGCCGTGGGTTTCGCCCTGATGCTTGCGGGTCTGTACACCCTGCGCGCGCCGACCAAAACTTCGCAAGGCCTGCTCTGGGGGCTGGCCGGTTACGCAACATTCGTGCTGGCGCCCACTCTGGGCCTGCCACCTGAATTGCCGGGCACCGCTGCAGCCGATCTGGCCTCGCGACAGATGTGGTGGATCGGTACTGCCGCGTCGACCGCTGTCGGCCTGTCGTTGATCGCATTCAGCCGGCACTGGTTGATGAAAATCCTCGGCGTGGCGATCCTCGCCGTGCCGCACGTGATCGGCGCGCCTCAGCCGCAAGTGCATTCGATGCTCGCCCCTGAAGCATTGGAAGCGCAGTTCAAAATCGCTTCGCAGCTGACCAACGTAGTGTTCTGGCTGGCCCTGGGCCTGATCAGCGCCTGGTTGTTCCGCCGCAAAATCGATGGTCAATACCACGCATGACGAGTGACAGCGCAGCGCCGACCTTCGTGGTCGGCCTGGGCTGCCAGCGCGGCTGCCCGGCCAGCACGCTGCGCGCGTTACTGGATCAGGCGTTACAGGCGCATCGCATTGAGCTTCATGCGGTGAAGGCTTTGGCCAGTATCGACCTGAAACGCGATGAACCCGGTTTACAGGAACTCGCCGCACAACTGGCGCTGCCATTGCTGTACTTCAGCAGCGAGGAGTTGGCCAGTTACCAAGAGCGACTCAGCCACCGTTCCGAGATCGCTTACGAACGCACCGGTTGCTACGGCGTGGCGGAAAGTGCTGCGCTGGCCCTTGCCGAACAGTTGATTCAGGCACCGGCAAAACTGCTGATTTCCCGGCAGAAATACGCCCAGGCCACCTTCGCATTGGCCGGCGCCGCGTAAAAACCCGATAATCCCCGCCATCGATCATGAGCAATCTTCATCTGAAGCGATTGCTGCGCCTCTTTTTCACAGGATTCTACGATGACCGTCTACTTCATCGGCGCCGGCCCCGGCGACCCGGAACTGATCACCGTCAAAGGCCAGCGGCTGATCCGCAGTTGCCCGGTGATCATTTATGCAGGCTCGCTGGTACCAGCGACGGTGCTCGAAGGTCATCAGGCTGACACGGTAGTCAACAGCGCCGAATTGCATCTGGAACAGATCATCGAACTGATCAAAACCGCCCACGCAAAGGGGCAGGATGTGGCACGGGTGCATTCCGGCGATCCGAGTCTGTATGGTGCGATTGGTGAGCAGATTCGCTATCTGCGTGAGCTGAATATTCCGTTCGAGATCATCCCTGGCGTGACCGCGACGGCCGCGTGTGCGGCGTTGCTGGGCGCGGAGCTGACGCTGCCGGACATTTCACAAAGCGTGATTCTGACGCGTTATGCCGATAAGACCGCGATGCCAGCGGGTGAGGAACTCGGCAGTCTGGCGCAGCATGGTGCGACCATGGCGATTCATTTGGGCGTTAATCATCTGGACAAGATTCTGACGGAACTGCTGCCGCATTACGGCGCTGATTGCCCGATTGCAGTGATTCACCGGGCGACGTGGCCGGATCAGGATTGGGTGGTGGGGACGCTGGCGGATATTGCCGGGAAGGTTGAGGCCAAGGGGTTTCGGCGTACGGCGTTGATTCTCGTCGGGCGGGTATTAGAGAGTGAGGTGTTTAGCGAGTCATCGCTGTACCGCGCGGGGCATGCACACCTTTACAGACCCTGAAAGCAAAAGATCGCAGCCTTCGGCAGCTCCTACAGGGAAACACATTCCAATGCAGGAGCTGCCGAAGGCTGCGATCTTTTGATCTTGTGGCACCAGACAAATGCACTCATCACGGGAAAATGCATTGCCTGGTTTGTGACGGCTTCGCAGTGAACACCTTACTTAGTAGTAGGCGTTTTCTTTCTGCGTGTGGTCGGTCACGTCACGAACGCCTTTCAGCTCCGGAATGCGCTCAAGCAAAGTACGCTCGATGCCTTCCTTCAAGGTCACGTCCGCCTGGCCGCAGCCCTGGCAACCGCCACCGAACTGCAGCACGGCGATGCCGTCTTCAACCACATCGATCAGGCTGACCTGACCGCCGTGGCTGGCCAGCCCCGGGTTGATTTCGGTTTGCAGGTAATAGTTGATGCGCTCGTTGACCGGGCTGTCGGCGTTGACCATCGGTACTTTGGCGTTCGGCGCCTTGATGGTCAGCTGGCCACCCATGCGGTCGGTGGCGTAATCGACAACGGCGTCATCGAGAAACGCTTCGCTGAAGTGATCGATATAAGCGGTGAAGCTTTTCAGCCCCAGCGCGGTGTCTTCAGGTTTTTCTTCGCCCGGCTTGCAGTAGGCAATGCAGGTTTCGGCGTACTGAGTGCCAGGCTGGGTGATGAAGACGCGGATGCCGATGCCCGGGGTGTTCTGCTTGGAGAGCAGATCAGCCAGGTAATCGTGGGCGGCGTCGGTAATGGTAATAGCGGTCATGGAAACTCCTCGCAGGCTTGGGCGCAGTTTACGCCAATCGTTGCGCCGGACAAAGTCCTAGTATTTTTGTCGGGAAAGATTCTCGTCGGGCGCGCCGTCGATTCGCGCCTTGAGCCAGCGATAGCTGCGTTTTTCTACCCATTCGTAGCTCAGCCATGAGCCGACGCCGATCGCCAGCGCGCACACGACAAACATCAAATACGGGTTGATGCCATAGCGTCGCGCAATGAAACCGCCCGCCGACAGCACCAGAACGTGCATCAGATACACCGAATACGAACAATCACCGAGCAGCTTGAGCACACGGCTGCGCTCGACATAACGCTCAAGCGAGATACACGCCATCACCAGCACCGCACTCGGTACACCCCAATTGAGCAGCCTCGGCGCCGGTGCCAAATGATAAATCGCCAGCAACGCCGCGACGATGGCCGTCAGTGGCAGCCACAGTCCCGCACCGATCCAGCCCCGGCGATAGAGCATGCCGATGCCGATCCCCAGCAGAAACTCATAGACAATGTCCGAACGGTAAAACTCGCTTATCCAGCCAAACCCGGTCCACGCCTGACTCACAGCAAACAGCGACGCCGCGACTACCAGCAGGCGCACCTGCAGGCGGAACAGCAACGCCCAGGCAAACAGCAGGTAAAACAGGATTTCGTAATTCAGCGTCCAGCCGACATTCAGCGTCGGATAGAAGCCGTAGCCGCCGGGGTTTTCCGTGGGAATGAACAGCAACGACAACAACAGATGGTTCCAGTCCACCGTCTGATCCGGCAACAGCGGCTGGGCGAACACCACCAGCAGCGCCATCAGCACGGTGTACAGCCAATACGCCGGGACGATGCGAAACAGGCGATACAGCAGAAAGCGCGCCGGCGGCAGCGGTTTGTTTTCGGTCGAGAGGAAAATCACCAGACCGCTGATGACGAAGAAGATATCGACGCCCACCGCGCCCTTGTCGATGAACAGCTGCCCGATGGGCCCACGCGCCTGAAAGTCGAAGAAGATCTGCATGAAGTGATGGCAGACCACCGTCCACGCGGCAAGCGCACGCAGGGCCTGCACTGAAATCAACATTGCCCGCTCCCGATCACAAGTCCTGAAACCACCGCAGATCCCTTGTAGGAGTGAGCCTGCTCGCGACGGCGGCGGCACATTCAACATCTCCAGTGCCTTATTCTCCGCTATCGCGAGCAGGCTCACTCCTACAGGGGTTTTGCGGTGTCGCTTGAAGTTGGGACAGCAAGCCTGCCGCAAACGATCAAAGATTCTCGTAGCGGTTCATGTCCAGCACGCCCTCTTCCACCGGGTCGGTTTCGTGGATGTACTGAGTCAAATCGTGGAAATAGAACCAGAATTGCGGATGACTGCGGCGAATTCCCCAGCGTTCGACGATTTTCTCGAAACGGTTGGCATCTTTGGCGTTTTCCATTGCATCGACAAATTCAGACACCTGATCGGCAGGGATGTTGAAGATGAAGTTCGGATAACTGCTGAGCACGCCCGGGAAAATGGTGATCGTGTCCAGTCCAGGCTGATAGCGCAGCGACTCACCGAGCAGGAACGCCACGTTGCTGTGTGCACGATTGCGCAGCAGGCTGTAAACCTCGCGTTTGCCGCTGGCGGTTTCGACGCGCAGCATCGTCGCTTCCGGCAACTGATCAATCACCTTCAAACCGGCCGCCGGGCGCGAAGTCAGGCGACTCAAGGCCTGTTCGGCATTTTGCAACGCCGGGTCGATATTCGGCCGCGAGCAGTAAGCGCCGTCGCAGCGATTGATCGGATCCGGCCGCGCATTCAAGTCGCCGTAACGCGCCAGCAATTGCATGGCGAAGTCGTATTTCGGGTCTTTTTCGTCGAGCTTCAGCGCAGTCGGCTTGTCGTCATCGATGGCTTCGTAATCGAGCCACATCTTGAACTGGCCGCTGTTCTGGTACCAATCGTCCAGATAGTCCTCGCGCGAATCGGCCGGCATCAGGCGCAGGAAATTCTGCTCGGCGCCGTTGCGGATCAAGTCGAAATACAGGCGAGTCTGCGCCTGGTGGGAGACGTTACCGAACACGTCGAAGTTGACCGCCAACTGGTAATAGGTGCGTTCAAGCAGCGGGTAGTCGAACAACCACATCGTCTGCGGCACTTCGCCGATCAAGCCCTTGGTCACCGAAGCACTGTCAAAGTGGCGGAAAATGCTCAGCAGCGCGTTGTCGTTGCCCGCCCACAGCGTCGACCAACTTGGCGCAGGGACTTCGGCATAGCTGTCGCGACGCAACGCCTCGTATTCATTACGTTTGTCGCGATAGTTGTGCCACAGGCTCAGGACGCTGCCGACGTCGTCGTTCTGCCCCGGCATCGCCAGCAACGGCGTGGCCTGGCCACGATAGTTCGGATCGGTGATGTACAAGTCGTGTTCCGGCGCCTGGAACAGCGCCCAGAAGTTGTCGCGGATTACGTCGGTCGCGATCTGCCCACGGCACACGGGTCCACGAATAAAGGTGCGGACAAAGTATTCGGCGTTATCGAGCATGAACTGATAACGCGCCTGCGCCGGAATCGCTTCAAACGTGGCGAACGGATTGGCGCGGCTCTGCGGGCCGTAGCCCGGCAAGGCGTTGACCTGCCAGTTGCCGCTGTAAAACAGGCTTTTGACCCGCGCCATCTTCGCTGCGCTCAGCGGGTAGGTGATGTGGGTTTTGTGCACGATCACCCCTTGCACCGGCCACAAGCGGTAATACACCTGCGTACCCGGATCGTCGTTCGGGCGGCGGGTGGCGATCAGGTCGATCGGCTGGCCAGTCGGCGTGCGCGAACGCACCCATTGGAAGTAATGCCCCGGCTCGCCGTCCTTGAAATAAAGGTGCGCGAGGAACAGGTGTTCGTACAACCAACGGCCAACCAGGCTTTCGCGGGCACCGGGGCTGTTGAACAGATTTTCCCACTGGACGATTTGCAGGGATTCTTTAGCGCTCGGCGCCAGGCCTTGTTCGTCAATCGGCGCACCAGAGGCGAGCCAGCGTTGCAAGGTCTGGTATTGCTGATCGGTCAGGCCAGTGACTGCCAGCGGCATGCCTTCTTTCGGGTGCGCCCCGGCGTAACCCTCGAATTCGGCGGGCATGGCGCACTGGTTTGCCCGATTCAGACCCAGGACGATGTCTTCGGGAAGTTTCGCGTTAGGCGTCAGCGGCGTCTTGTGCCCCAATTCCAGCATCCGCGCCATCAACGCCGCTTGGCTGCCTTGGGCGTCGAGTACCGAATAGAAGTCCTTTTGCTGCCAGGCGCGCTTGCCGAAGGCGTCGTAAAACAATCGGGTGGTCGGCGCCGCGACAGTGCGCTCGCCGTCATACACCGGCATTTTGCTCGCACCACGGGCTGCGCCCTCGCCACTGCCGAGATTGAGCTGGCAGGCGGAGTCGTAGCAGGCGTGGCAGGCCACGCACTTCTCGGTGAAGATTGGCTGGATGTCGCGGACGTACGAAATAGAAGGGGAAGTTGCAGGAGCAACCGCTGGCTCTTGCGCCATGGCGCTCCAGCTGAGAAACAGCAACACAAAACCAATGACGCGGTAAGACATGCTGCTGATCCCGATTTTTTAAAAAAACGCCGCGATTCTACATTATGACGACCGTACCAACATGAGTGATATTCATGCAAAAGCGCCACATGCTCTAAAACCGCACAGGTTTGTTATGATCCCGCTCCTTCGTAATGGTCTTTCCGAGTAGTCCAAATGTCCGATCGCAGCGTCCGTCTTCAAGCTCTCAAGCAAGCTCTCAAAGAGCGCATCCTGATACTCGACGGCGGTATGGGCACGATGATCCAGAGCTACAAGCTCGAAGAGCAGGATTATCGGGGCAAACGCTTTGCTGACTGGCCAAGTGACGTCAAGGGCAACAACGACCTGTTGGTGATCACTCGTCCCGATGTCATCGGTGGCATCGAGAAAGCCTATCTGGATGCCGGCGCCGACATTCTCGAAACCAACACCTTCAACGCCACGCGTATTTCCATGGCCGATTACGGCATGGAAGAACTGGCCTACGAGTTAAACGTAGAAGGCGCACGTCTGGCGCGCAAGATTGCCGACGCCAAGACCGCCGAGAACCCGGCCAAGCCGCGTTTCGTCGCCGGCGTGCTCGGCCCGACCAGCCGTACTTGCTCGCTGTCGCCGGACGTCAACAACCCGGGCTACCGCAACGTCACCTTTGATGAGCTGGTGGAAAACTACACCGAAGCCACCAAAGGCCTGATCGAGGGCGGCGCCGACCTGATCCTGATCGAAACCATTTTCGACACCCTCAACGCCAAAGCCGCGATCTTCGCCGTGCAAGGCGTGTTCGAAGAGCTGCACCTCGAACTGCCGATCATGATTTCCGGGACCATCACCGATGCCTCCGGCCGCACCCTGTCGGGTCAGACCACTGAGGCGTTCTGGAACTCCGTGGCGCACGCCAAGCCGATTTCGGTCGGTTTGAACTGCGCGCTCGGCGCCAGTGAGTTGCGTCCATACCTGGAAGAGCTGTCGAACAAGGCCAGCACCCACGTTTCCGCGCACCCGAACGCCGGCCTGCCGAACGAATTCGGCGAGTACGACGAACTGCCGTCGGAAACCGCCAAGGTCATCGAAGAATTCGCCCAGAGCGGTTTCCTCAATATCGTCGGCGGCTGCTGCGGCACCACGCCGGGGCACATCGAAGCCATCGCCAAAGCCGTCGCCGGTTATGCGCCGCGGCAGATTCCGGACATCCCCAAGGCTTGCCGCCTGTCGGGTCTGGAGCCGTTCACCATTGATCGCAGCTCGTTGTTCGTCAACGTTGGCGAGCGTACCAACATCACCGGTTCTGCAAAATTCGCCCGTCTGATCCGTGAAGACAACTACACCGAAGCCCTGGAAGTCGCCCTGCAACAGGTCGAAGCCGGCGCGCAGGTGATCGACATCAACATGGACGAAGGGATGCTCGATTCGAAGAAGGCCATGGTGACCTTCCTCAATCTGATCGCCGGTGAACCGGACATCTCGCGCGTACCGATCATGATCGACTCGTCGAAATGGGAAGTGATCGAAGCCGGCCTCAAGTGCATTCAAGGTAAAGGCATCGTCAACTCGATCAGCATGAAAGAAGGCGTCGAGCAGTTCATCCATCACGCCAAACTGTGCAAGCGCTATGGCGCCGCAGTGGTGGTGATGGCGTTCGACGAAGCCGGCCAGGCCGACACTGAAGCGCGCAAGAAAGAAATCTGCAAACGCTCCTACGACATTCTGGTCAACGAAGTCGGCTTCCCGCCGGAAGACATCATCTTCGACCCGAACATCTTCGCCGTCGCCACCGGTATCGAAGAGCACAACAACTACGCGGTCGACTTCATCAACGCCTGCGCCTACATCCGCGACGAACTGCCGTATGCGCTGACCTCGGGCGGCGTGTCCAACGTGTCGTTCTCGTTCCGTGGCAACAACCCGGTGCGCGAGGCGATCCACTCGGTGTTCCTGCTGTACGCGATCCGCGCCGGTCTGACCATGGGCATCGTCAACGCCGGCCAACTGGAGATCTACGACCAGATCCCGCAGGAACTGCGCGACGCCGTTGAAGACGTGATCCTCAACCGCACCCCGGAAGGCACCGACGCCCTCCTCGCCATCGCCGACAAGTACAAGGGCGACGGCAGTGTCAAGGAAGCCGAGACCGAAGAGTGGCGCAGCTGGGAGGTCAACAAGCGTCTGGAACATGCGCTGGTCAAAGGCATCACCACGCACATCGTTGAAGACACCGAAGAATCGCGCCAGTCGTTCGCCCGCCCGATCGAAGTGATCGAAGGCCCGCTGATGTCCGGCATGAACATCGTCGGTGACCTGTTCGGCGCCGGCAAAATGTTCCTCCCGCAAGTGGTGAAATCCGCCCGAGTGATGAAGCAGGCCGTAGCGCACTTGATTCCGTTCATCGAACTGGAAAAAGGCGACAAGCCGGAGGCCAAGGGCAAGATCCTCATGGCTACGGTAAAAGGCGACGTACACGACATCGGCAAGAACATCGTTGGCGTGGTACTCGGTTGCAACGGCTACGACATCGTCGACCTCGGTGTGATGGTCCCGGCGGAGAAGATTCTGCAAGTGGCCAAAGAGCAGAAGTGCGACATCATCGGCCTGTCCGGTCTGATCACGCCATCCCTTGACGAGATGGTCCATGTTGCTCGCGAGATGCAGCGTCAGGATTTCCACCTGCCGCTGATGATTGGTGGCGCGACCACCTCCAAAGCGCACACGGCAGTGAAGATCGAGCCGAAGTACAGCAACGATGCGGTGGTCTACGTGACCGACGCCTCGCGTGCGGTCGGCGTCGCGACACAGCTGCTGTCCAAGGAACTGAAGGCCGGCTTCGTCGAGAAGACGCGCCTGGAATACGTCGATGTGCGCGAACGCACCTCGAACCGCAGCGCGCGCACCGAACGCCTGAGCTATGCCGCCGCGATCGCCAAGAAGCCACAGTTCGACTGGGCGTCTTACCAGCCGGTCAAGCCGACATTCACCGGCAGCAAGGTTCTGGACAACATCGACCTGAAAGTCCTCGCTGAATACATCGACTGGACGCCGTTCTTCATCTCCTGGGACCTGGCCGGCAAATTCCCGCGCATCCTCGAAGACGAAGTGGTCGGTGAAGCCGCGACTTCGCTGTACAAAGACGCGCAGGAAATGCTCGCCAAGTTGATCGACGAGAAGCTGATCAGCGCCCGCGCCGTATTCGGCTTCTGGCCGGCCAATCAGGTGCATGACGACGATATCGAGTTGTACGGCGATGATGGCCAGCCATTGGCAAAACTGCATCACCTGCGCCAGCAGATCATCAAGACCGACGGCAAGCCGAACTTCTCGCTGGCCGACTTCGTTGCACCGAAGGACAGCGAAGTGACCGACTACGTCGGTGGTTTCATCACCACCGCTGGCATCGGCGCCGAAGAAGTGGCCAAGGCCTATCAGGACGCTGGCGACGACTACAACTCGATCATGGTCAAAGCCCTCGCCGACCGTCTCGCCGAGGCCTGCGCCGAATGGTTGCACCAGCAAGTGCGTAAAGAGCACTGGGGTTACGCCAAGGACGAAACCCTCGACAACGAAGCGCTGATCAAAGAGCAGTACAGCGGCATCCGCCCTGCGCCGGGTTATCCGGCCTGCCCGGATCACACCGAGAAAGCCGCACTGTTTACCCTGCTCGACCCTGAAGCCGCCGAAATGCGCGCAGGACGCAGCGGTGTGTTCCTCACCGAGCACTACGCGATGTTCCCGGCCGCAGCAGTCAGTGGCTGGTACTTCGCCCATCCGCAAGCGCAATACTTCGCCGTGGGCAAGGTCGACAAGGATCAAGTGCAAAGTTACACCTCGCGCAAAGGCCAGGAGCTGAGCGTAACCGAGCGCTGGCTGGCACCGAACCTCGGTTACGACAACTGATCACTCGGCTCAATCCCGGCGCCGGTTTAACCGGCGTCGGGAGCGGCGCATGCAGTTCATGCGCTGGATGGATGACTTGAAGCGCCGGATACAGGTGTTCTTGCGGCATTGACTGCGTCGATCTCCTGCTGCGAAAGCTCGATCATCTTCACGTTGCGTTCGGCCGTACGGTCGAACAACCGGCTCAAGTACTCGGGATCGTCGGCGCTCAGGCCGTCATCTTTGCCGTCGTCAAGCAAGTGTGACTCTTCCAGTTTCCTGAAGTCCTCGGGGAACTTCTCCTGAAGGTACTCCACCCAGTAATCGCGCTGAATCAGATCTTCGAGAAACTTGTCGGACCGCTCGGCGTTGCTGACTTCGGTTCGCACCTCCACCAGTTGTTGCGGGCTGACGCCCGAAGCATAGGTCATGTTTTTCGGCTGCCCCGGCAACTCCAGGCCATCCTCCCAGCCGGTAGTCAAACCGATTCGATAACCCAGGCGCACTTCGGCCTCATCGAAACCACTGCGTGCTGCCGCCGCTTTTGCCAATTCGTCGACTTTGTCCAGGCGAAACAGTCGTCGCGACAGACTCAACAACACCCCACCTTTTGCGTCTGATCGACCTGACGGTAAATCCAGCAACGCGTTATGGGTGAACACCTTGGTTTCCAGCCCGCTGAAGGTAAGGATGCGTCCATCGACGCAGGTTCCGTGGGTGGTAGCCCCGGCGAAAATCACTTCCCTGAGTTCGGTATCAGCCGCGGCCGCTTCCATGACGGTCCATACCCGCCGCGTCAGATCCGCGTTGGCCACCCTGAACTCTCGGGTGTCCTGCAGTCGCTCAAGCAGATGAAAGAACGCCGCGCTGTCCGGTTCAGCAGCCAGTTGCTCCCAGAGCGTATCCCGAGCCGCCAGTTGTTCAGGAGGCAGATTGGCAAGCCATGGGGCTTTGTATTGCGCCTGCGACGGATCGATAGGTAGGGTTTCGTCGGATTCAATGCTGTCAGACGTTTCGGTCAAGCCGCCGGCGGCGTCGTCCACCATCTCTTCGAGATCCGCGCGTGAAAAACCCAGCACCCGATGGCGCTCACCTTCCGCCTGATAGGCCCTGAGCCGCACGAGGCTTTCTTCGGACAAGTTGTAGTTGTCAGTCAAGTCCGTACCGTTCATCAATTGTTCGTGGCTACCGTCAAGTGCGTCGTCGGGCAGCGTAGTGATGTCGTTACGGCTCAAATTGAGCATGCGCAGATGCTCCGACTCCAGCGCACCTTCCGGCCATGCGTACAGATTGTTGTTGCGCAAATCGAGAGCTTCCAGCCGCCCGAAATAGTTGACATCGAAAGACTCGAGGTTGTTGTAGCTCACATCCAGCCAGGTCAGGTGTTCAAGCCCGGAAAGCGACTCGTACAAGCGTTCGGGATCGTAGAGACGGTTGCTCGACAGTTCCAGACGCTCCAGCGCAGACATGTTCCGGATCGACTGCGGCAACGCTTCCAGTTCATTGCCGCCAAGCTCCAGAGTCCGTAGCTCGGTAAAGGCACCGAGAAAACCGTTGGCGCCCTCGACAGTCACCCTTGTGCCCGTCAGGTTGAGCGTGCGGACATGCGCAAAATCTTCCGGCAATGCCGGTATGTCTCCCAGTTGCAAACCGTTCAGGTTCAGCACGGCTTGCGTCACACCTTCCATGTTGGGCAACCTTGCCCGCCAACAGGTGAGAATTCTCCAGGCCGCCAGACTGCGGGTTTGCGAAGAGACAACCCAGTCCGCACCGCGAATTTCGCGGGTGTAGAGCCAGCCATTGAGTCGCCGCACCAGCGTTTCGAAAGTCTGGTTCCAAGCGCCGATACGAGCAACTATTTCGGCATCCGTCGCTCCGCTACTGCGCATCTGGCCAATCAACTGCGACGCCTGTTCGGCAGTAAAGGCCGGCTGCATACGCTGAAGAATGTTGATCATCAGCGTTTCACCTTCGCCAACTGCCGCCTGGGGAAGTGGCAGCAATTGCCTGGCAATGGAGAGTCCGCTCTCTGCTGGTGGAAAGGTCAGCGGGACCGGTTCATCGGCAAATGCTTGCAGCGCACCTTCGGGCAGTCCGATTTCAAACTCGATACGCTGTTGCGCAGCTCGCAGCGCAACCGTCGTTGCTGGCGACAAAGGATTACCGGACAGATTGCTGTTGATTAGCGCATGGCTGTCCAGCAGGGTCTGTGGCAGCGTGGTGATGTTGTTATTGCGCACATCCATCCAGGTCAGTTGAGCCAGATCTTCAGCGCCCGCAGGCCACGCTTGCAGATCGACGTTGCGCAGATTGAGCGCTTTCAAGCGCGACAAGCCACCGACGTTCAATCCGGTTAACGGGTTGTTATGCAGGTCCAGCTGTTCAAGCGCCGGGAACGCCTCCAGGCTTGACTGCAACTGCTCAGTGTTCACCAACAGATTGTCGGAAAGGTCCAGCCGGTTCAGCCTTGCCAGGCTGCCAGGTTCAATCGGCAACGCGTGCAGGGCGTTGTCACTCAGGTCGAGCGTTTGCACTTCTTGAAAGGCGCTGACGAAATCGCGCAGTTGCAAGGCATCGACGCGCTGGCCCAGCAGAAGCAAGGTACGCACATGAGAAAACGCATCGGCAGGCAATTTCGGCAGCTCGCTTAGCATCAATCCCGATAAATCAAGGGTCGAAGCGGAAACCGTCGAACCGTATCGCTTGAAAAGCCCTTTGCGCCAATTGCTCCTGATGGCATGGATGGCGTTGGATCGCCCGATTACTTCCCTGAGCGTTTCCTGATAGGCCATGCCCTTTTGCAGCCACTCGCCGAGCTGTTTGTCGAGCGTTGCAAACTGCTCGCTCAGGGCTTCGATTGCGGCGTAGCGCTGTTGTTCATCAGGCCATTGCTGGAAAAACCGCTCGAAGATACTTTGCGCCGCCTGGCTCAGGCCTTCGCCCAAACGCTGCAACTCGCCTTTGCAGTAATCGCGGACCATCGCTTCGCGGTCTATAAGGTGCGCGGGCAGTGTCCTGGCGTACTCGTAGGCGACCTTGAAGTTTTCGCGGGAAAATCTCGACCAGTCCAGTGACAATCCGGACCATAACTTTTCGTGCCCCTTGAGCAACCCCTCAGGCAAGTTACTGATCCCGGTATCCTTGAGACTCAGTCGTTCGAGCTCCGGCAGTTCAAGCACGCCGGTCGGCCACTCCAGCAAGGAGTAGGCGACGATCTCCAGCTTGCGCAGCTTTTGCAGGTGACTGACGTCGAATGTGATCGGCTGGTAGCTTGCAGAACACACGGTCAGTTCTTCAATCCGGACCAGCATGCCCAACCGTGCAGGCATGTCAGCGGCAAACGGTACGGCGCTGTAAAGCGTCAGACTTTTCAACGCCGGCATCCCCTGCAAGATTTGCGGCACATTGCTGAACAGTTCGCTCGTCGCATTGATGCGCAAATTTTCCAGGTTCGGGAAAACAGCCAGCAGTGAGTCGGCATTCGCATCCGTGATGCAGCGGCCGCGTACGCTCAACTCACGCACATGCGAAAAGTCCGCAGTCAAGGCTGGTAACGGTTCATCACAGATCAATTCCAGCTGTGCATAACGCGGATGGTCCTGCGCCAGCGGTGACTCGCGCCAACTCTGTTTGATATTGCGCACGACGCTCGCTCTGCCACCGATCAACGATTGCAGCGAGAGTTCTGGCGTCGACTCGCCCTGCCATTCGGCGAGTGTCGAGTCGAGCTCTTGCCATTCACGCATGCGCCTTTGCAGAAGCTCGTAGATCTGCAGGTCAGTCTTTCCCGACGCCAGCTGCTGAAGAATGAAGCCGCCCGCTTGTTGATCGGTGAGGCCCGGATAAACATTCTGCACCCGTGTCACCAGCAGTGGATTGACGCCCTGCCCGCGTCCACTGGCGTAGTAACCGAGGCCATGACCGGGCACTCGCAGCGCCGGTTTGAAGCGTTTGCCGGCGCCATGACGCTTGCCGGCCAAGTGAGCCAGTTCAGCACGATACTGATGCACGTGATCAATCACCAGACGACGCAGGGATGCACTCTGACTGACGTCAGCAAGCCCCAAGGCCTGACGGGATTTGTCGGGCAAGGCATGCATGACCGAAGAAAAAAAATTATCGCCTTGCCGAGCAATGCCATTGAGCTCCTCTGCGCGTTCGTTGAAGGCCTGATAGGAGGGGCCCTGCTTGACCAGGTATTTCAGTTGCCGCGAAGATTCGCTGCCGACACTATCGATCAAGGGTCCGTGAGTGCTGCCCTCGCGGACTTCGAGACGCACATCGTCTGACCAGCCAGGCAGTCTTTCGAGTACGCGCAACGCGAGCCACTGACTCCCGGATGCGGCCAGGTTCTCCATGTGTAACCCGACGACCGCATGATCGAAGCGCCTGCCTTGAGCGTACCCGCGCGACTCTTCAAGCAACCGCAACGGCAACCGCCCGCCTGTTTCCAATCGCGCAAGTTCTTCGGCATTGGCCTGCATGCAAACCCTGATCGCTGCAGAACTGCCGAGCCCGGGCGTGGCCTTTTGTAGCCGGCTGATCCACGGTGCCTGCAATGTCGGTTCGGCATAGAGCTGCTCGAACATTGTCGGTTGACGGGTTTTCAGGAAGTCCACCAATTGCGCTCTGAACTCGACGGGCCGGTTTGCGCTGATGCGGGCCGCTTCAGATCCCAGCAGGCGGACTATTTCCTGCTCGTCCAGCGCCTCAAGAAGGATGGCGGGCATTTGAGCAGTCAGCACATCGGCGCGGGCGATCTGAATCGGTGCCTTGATAGCGTCACCTGGAAAAAGTGACGCGTCACCATGCTTGACACTCGCGCCTGACAAACCCGGGCCGTCGAAAACCTCAAGCACGCGTCCGGTGGGCCATCGAGGCATTTGTGGCAGCAATGACAATGTCAGCAGGAAAGGTTCATCAACGGTGGAACCGTCCTCAATGTTCTCGATGATCCGGCTCACGGCCTGGTCAGCCTCGAACAGGCGCAATGTATCGGCCAACGCCAGTGGCGCAGGCGAATGTTCCAGATGCATCTGGCGCAGAGCATCATCACTGACACCGCTAAGATCCGCGATGTTGAGCAATTGCTCATCGGAAAAGGCCTCGGTGCAATGGCCGATACGCCGCAGCAGCGTCAATCGATCCCAGGTCAGCGGTCGCTCGAAGGTATGTCGCCAGGCGCCCAGCCGGTTGTGCTCGAGAATGGGCCGATAGGCTGACGCGTCAGTCGGATGGAGAATGCGCCATTGTTTCAGTTGTTCATCAAAGGCCGTTTGATACACCTTGCCCTGCTGACGAATGTAGGTCTTGCCATTCAGTCGATGCAGGCCTTGCGCATCAGGGACAGACGCGGCGGACGGCCCGTCTGTGCTTTCATAAGGCGCAAGATCAGGTGCCCACAAACGTGGCTTGCCGTCTAGACGTTCAATGGGCTCGGCCTTCTCGATCACCGGCACCGATTTGGCCGCAGTCAATCTGCCCAGGCCCTTGCCTGCACCTGCCATTACTCCGATCAGCGCGAGGTTTTCGGCGACATCGACCAAATGCCCCTTGGCGGCCTGGCGATCACCTTCAGTCCATTCGATAGCGCCCTCGAACGACTCATACAGCAATTGCCCGGCCATTACCGTCATCATGATCTCGCCCAGCACCGGTACGAACATCGACACCATGTTCAACGCGAGCATGCCGAATTCCAGCAAGTGATTGAGCCGTTTCGCCCGCACGCTCGCGTCGACATCCGCGGTCGGTACGGCGCGGGCACGCGCATCGGCGATGAATTTGTCGCAATGCTGTTCAAAAAGGTACTGCCACAGATCGGTATTGGCGGCCCAAATGCCTGCCACGCCGTTGCGCACGATACCGAACGGATTGAGATAAGGATCCTCCTCTGGTTCACGCTTGCCCTGGTGCTCGGGCGGCAGTTCCTTGATCTGCGTGAAAACCGAGACCGGCGGGAACATCTGGACGACTTTTACCCAGATCGAACGTAACGGGTCTACCGGTGCATCCGCCGCAGGCCGGGTGAATTGACTGAAGTAATAAGGGCGGTCGGCATAAGCAAAAAACTGACTGAAGAAACGTTGATAGGCCGTTGCCGGTTCATTCGAGGGCAGAGCGTCCCGTGCAGTGAACTTGCGTTTGAAGACTTCGCGCATCTGCGCTGAGGTGTAGCGTTTGAGGGGATGTTCCGGGTCATGGGGGATGTAGACGATGAAATCGTTGGTGTAGCGATACTGTTCGCTGATGCTGAACACCACGCAGCCGGTCATCCGGCGTTTCATCAGGCTGAGGTCGCGAAACCATACGGATTTCTTGCCCAGGCGCGGGTGGACTTCGCCATCGACGACAGACAGGAGCATTCGATAGTCGTCTGGCTCGATGTCCTTCTTCAGCAACGCCAGTTCAGCGGCTGCGCGCATCGCGGTTTTCTGGCTGCTGATGAATTGCTCACGCAATGTTCCGCTCGACTGGAAAAACGCTTTCACACGCGTCTGATAGAGCGCGCCGATATCCAGTGTTCGACACAGCGAGAGAAACTGGCTGACAGTGATATTGAGTGTCACCGCCTGGAACGTATCGGCGGTCGAAGCGGCGACGAAAAATCCGGATTCGCGATGAAAGGCACCCTCCTCGCATTCCGCCGCTTCGAAATTGTGCAGGGCGGCTTGCAGCATGGAGAGCTTCAACACTTCGAAGGTCGACACTTCGATTTCCAGCACGCTGACTTGCAACGGATGCCGGAGACACAGCAGGGTTTTGTTGACGTCGAGCTCAACGCTGAATCGGTCCTTGAGCGCTTTGAGCAGCTGAGCCTCGGCGAATGCTTCGATGCTTTCAAGCGCTGCCATGCTCTTGTCCAGTCGCGACTGGGCAAGAAAGCCTTCGGTGATGTGCGCTTGCAGATTGCGCCGTTGCTCGTCGGACAGCGACTGGTACCAGTCTGGTAGTTGCGTGTCCGCGCTCTTGATATGAGCGCGGCGCTCGGGGCTGGCGTCGATCAACCAATCGGGGACCATCTGCTCGATACGCTTGCCGTGAAGACTGGCGCTGGCCAGCGTCTCCTTATCGAGGCTCAACGGAGGGTTGGAAGACTGCGCAGCTGCGGGCAGCGTCGGGGGATGAATGGTCATTCTGTCGCTCCTGAAAAGTGGAACGACAGGACACCATTCCTGCCGGGGCGAACTGCGGTACATAGTTATCGCATCGGCGATGAGTTGTTACCAATCGCTTCAGCTGAGCAGCGCACGGCAAGGGCACTCTTCGGTGAATTGACTATGCTGTCTGGGACACACACGCAGACGGGGGATTTATGGACGATCCAGTCGACAACAAGCCACCCAGCTTCTGGCAGATGCTGCACAGCGTCATGGCCGCGGCGTTCGGGGTGCAGAGCGGAAAAAACCGGGCGAGGGATTTCACCCATGGCAAACCCGGCCATTTCGTCATTCTGGGCATTCTGTTCACGGCGGTATTTGCCTTGACGCTGTTGGTCATCGTCAAAGTGGTGCTGCATTTCGCCGGGGTTTGAAGCGTCTCAGTGCATCAGGGTTTGCAGGTTGAACGGATAGCGATATGAGGCTGGTCGGCCCTTCGCCGAGAGTTGGCGGAAGTTCACGCCATAGTTCGGCGACTTGCCCATGACCAGCATTTGTCGAGCGTGAGACTTATCGACAAGTTGCAGCAATGGAATCTGCCGATCGCGGCCGCCGTACTGATCGAGATCGACGCCAAGCTCATGATCATGCAACTCGACCAGCGCCCAGCCACCGAGGGTGAAATGGCCACCTACCAATGCGCTCAACCGCCCGTCGACGACAGCCTGCAACGCGGCAGGTGACGTGTTGACTGCGCTGAACAGCGCATCCCTGCCGGGGGTTTTACCGGCCTCGGCAAAAGCGCGCATGGCACCGAAGGCCATTTCATCGTTGGCCGACCACACCAGCGAAACCTCGGGATAACGCTTGACCAGTTGCCTGGCCTGCTCATATGCGCGTTGCTGGGTCCAGCCGCTGTAAACCAGTTGCCGCAAGCGCACCTGCGGATGTTCGGCCAAGGCACGCTGCATACCGTGCTCGCGCAACTGCGCCGACGGCGTGATCTTCAGACCGGAGAACGCCAGCAACTCGATCTGCTGATCCTTGGCAACCGGGGGGTGCAGACGAATCAGTTCCTTCATCATCAGGTAACCGCCTTCCTCGTCATTCGGCACCAGGCTGCCGATGCGGTCCGCACGCTCGCCCACCAGCGCTTGCTGATTGGCAGTCAATACTGCGTTGACCATGAACAACTTCACGCCGCTGCCCTGCGCCAGACGCAGAATCTGTGGCGCGATGTACTGTTCGTTGACGAACATCAGGTAGTCGGGACGGTTGGGCCCCTGCAGGGCGATTCTGGCCTGGGCGAGGGTCAGTTCCGGCTGGCGCTGGGAATAGAGGATCTGCAGATCGATGCCCAGATTGCGCGCAGCCGACTGCATGAACTGCGAGTAGCTGATCCAGAACGCTTCTTCGGTCGAGCCCGGATTCAAAAACAGCACCGATTCTGCTCGCGCACTGGTGCCCAAGGCTGTGCCCAGCAAAAGAAGACCGATATGGAGAAACTTGAACATGAAGCATCCGGGCCCAAGGAAATATGGCCGCGCATTATAGCCATCGATCAATCGGCTATTGACGCTTGATCCCGTTTTTTGTCCGACAATCGTCGGGAGCGGGCCCGGATGGGTCGTTTACTGATGACTGACCCAGAATACCGCTGTTCCTACAACCAGAATGATCAGGAACAAAATGGCCCATGCATCGACACTGCTATCGCTTTTTCTTGCCTTGGTCGGATTGCTCATTGCATCGCCTCTTATCGGTTTTATCGGTGATTGCAGAAAGACTCGACCACAGTTAAGACGATGATTGTCCGCACGACAAATGTGGGTTAGTTGACAGCTATTCTCGTTAGGCGATTTGGTTCTTTACATATACTCAAACATCACTTTTGCGCATAACTGCAAACGGGTATATTGCCCCGGCTCCCTTAGGGAGCGCGCGGCCGTGCGCGCAGAATTGCAGAGGCACCATCGGACTCCAGCAAGCGAAAACGCAGCGTTTTCCGAGTGGCCCAAAGCCTGAGAACAGGACTTATATGTACGTATACGACGAGTACGATCAGCGGATCATCGAGGACCGCGTCAAGCAGTTCCGTGATCAGACCCGACGCTATCTGGCAGGTGAGCTGAGCGAAGAAGAATTCCGCCCTCTGCGCCTGCAAAATGGCCTGTACATCCAGCGCTTCGCGCCGATGTTGCGTGTGGCGGTGCCTTACGGCCAACTGACTTCGCGTCAGACGCGCATGATGGCCAAGATTGCCCGCGACTACGACAAGGGCTACGCCCACATCAGTACGCGGCAGAACGTGCAGTTCAACTGGCCGGCGGTGGAAGACATCCCGGACATCCTCGCTGAACTGGCCACCGTGCAGATGCACGCGATCCAGACCAGCGGCAACTGCCTGCGCAACGTCACCACCGACCAGTTTGCCGGTGTGGCCGCCGACGAAGTGATCGACCCGCGCCCATGGTGCGAGATCGTCCGTCAGTGGACTACGTTCCACCCGGAATTCGCCTACCTGCCGCGTAAATTCAAAATTGCCGTCAACGGTTCGACCGCTGACCGCGCCGCGATTGAAGTCCACGACATCGGCCTGGAGCCGGTGCACAACGCCGCTGGCGAACTGGGCTTCCGCGTACTGGTCGGTGGTGGCCTCGGTCGTACCCCGGTGGTTGGCGCGTTCATCAACGAGTTCCTGCCGTGGCAGGACCTGTTGAGCTACCTCGACGCGATCCTGCGGGTCTATAACCGCTACGGCCGTCGCGACAACAAATACAAGGCGCGGATCAAGATCCTCGTCAAAGCCCTCACGCCAGAAGTGTTTGCGCAGAAAGTCGATGCGGAAATGGAACACCTGCGCGGTGGCCAGACCACACTGACCGACGCCGAACTGCAGCGTGTGGCCAAGCACTTCGTCGACCCGGATTACAAGGCGCTGGAAAACCAGACCGCGCAACTGGCCGATCTCGACAAAGAGCATCCGGGTTTCGCTCGCTGGCGTACCCGCAACACCCTGGCGCACAAGAAGCCGGGGTATGTCGCCGTGACCCTGTCGCTGAAACCGACCGGCGTGGCGCCTGGCGACATCACCGACAAGCAGCTCGATGCCGTCGCCGATCTGGCCGATCGCTACAGCTTCGGTCAACTGCGCACCTCGCACGAGCAGAACATCATTCTGGCCGACGTCGAGCAAAGCCAACTGTTCACCCTGTGGGGCGAACTGCGTGAAGGCGGTTTCGCCACGCCGAACATCGGCCTGCTGACCGACATCATCTGCTGCCCTGGCGGTGACTTCTGCTCGCTGGCCAACGCCAAGTCGATCCCGATCGCCGAATCGATCCAGCGCCGTTTCGACGACCTCGACTATCTGTTCGACATCGGCGAACTGGATCTGAACATCTCCGGCTGCATGAACGCTTGCGGCCACCACCACGTCGGCCACATCGGCATCCTCGGTGTGGACAAGAAAGGCGAAGAGTTCTACCAGGTTTCCCTCGGCGGCAGTGCCAGCCGTGACGCAAGTCTGGGCAAGATCCTCGGCCCGTCCTTCGCTCAGGAAGCCATGCCTGACGTGATCTCGAAGCTGATCGACGTGTACGTTGAACAACGTACCGAAGACGAGCGCTTCATCGACACTTATCAGCGTATTGGCATCGACCTCTTCAAGGAACGCGTCTATGCAGCGAATCATTAAGAACAACGAGGTCGTCGACGAAACCTGGCACTTGCTGCCCAAGGATTTCAACATCGACGAGATCAGCAACTGCGACGACCTGATCGTGCCACTGCAGCTGTGGCGCGAACACAGCCGCATGCTCAAGGCCCGCGACGGCGGTCTGGGTGTGTGGCTGGACGCTGACGAAGAAGCCGAGGAAATCGGTGAAGACGTCGCCGAGTTCCAGGTGATCGCCCTGAACTTCCCGGCATTCACTGACGGCCGCAACTACTCCAATGCCCGCCTGCTGCGCGACCGTTATGGTTTCAAAGGCGAACTGCGGGCGATTGGCGACGTGCTGCGCGATCAGCTGTTCTACATGCACCGCTGTGGTTTTGACGCCTTTGCCGTGCGCCCGGATAAAGACCCGTACGAAGCCCTTGAAGGTCTGAAGGATTTCTCGGTGACCTATCAGGCTGCCACTGACGAACCGCTGCCGCTGTTCCGTCGCCGCTGAAGGTTTAGCGCAGACAAAAAAACGCCGGTCATGTGACCGGCGTTTTTTTATGCCCGTTCGATTTACCAGAAACGTTGCTGGGTCAGGCGACTCCACCAGCTCAGCAGCACGCGGTCGACCGAGCCGCTGGCGGCCATGCCGATCCGCTCCTGCAAGCTTTTGCGCTCGGCGTAGTGCAAGTGATAAACCTCAGCCTTCTTCGCCCGGTCTGCGAGGTATTCGTCACTGGTCTTGAGCTCGTCCACCAATTGCTTGTCGAGCGCCGCGACGCCGAGCCAGACTTCACCAGTAGCGACATCGTCAATCGCCAGTTGCGGGCGATAGCGGGCGACGAAGTTCTTGAACAACTGGTGGGTGATGTCCAGGTCTTCCTGAAACTTCTCACGACCTTTTTCGGTGTTTTCGCCAAATACGGTCAGGGTGCGCTTGTATTCACCGGCGGTGAGCACTTCAAAATCGATGTCGTGCTTTTTCAGCAGGCGGTTGACGTTAGGCAACTGCGCCACCACACCGATCGAGCCAAGAATCGCGAACGGCGCACTGATGATCTTCTCACCGATGCACGCCATCATGTAGCCGCCGCTGGCGGCGACCTTGTCGATGCAGACAGTCAACGGCACACCTGCTTCACGGATACGCGCCAGTTGCGATGACGCCAGACCATAGCTGTGCACCATGCCGCCGCCGCTTTCGAGTCGCAGCACGACTTCGTCCTTCGGTGTGGCAAGGGTCAGCAGCGCAGTGATTTCGTGACGCAGGCTCTCGGTAGCCGAGGCCTTGATGTCACCGTCGAAATCCAGCACGAACACGCGAGGTTTGGCCTCGGGTTTGTTCTTCTGCTTCTTCTCGCTTTTCTCGGACCTGGCTTCGCCCTTGCGCAAAGCCTTGAGCTGATCCTTGTCGAGCAAGGTCTGCTCCAGACGCTCACGCAGGCCTTTGTAGAAATCATTGAGCTTGCTGACCTGCAACTGCCCCGCCGACTTGCGCCGGCCCTTGCTGCGCAATGCGGCAAAACTGGCGAGCACCACCAGAATGGCGATCACCAGGGTGACGGTCTTGGCCAGAAAACTGGCGTACTCGGTGAAAAACTCCACAGCGACTCCTTAAAACAATGCGCGGGTGCAAAACACACGCTCGGGATAAGTCCAGCATACCCATGCGCCGGCTCGTCGGCCAGCCGTGAAACCTCTGGCAACACCCCTGTAACGGGCATTTCAAACAAGCGTATGTTTTTTCATTGACAGCTCGACGGCATCCTCATAACCTCGCCAAACCTTCAACGTACCGGGATGACGCGGACGTGGGCAGCATCTATTTGATTCGACATGGCCAGGCCTCCTTTGGTGCAGACGACTATGACGTCCTGTCGCCGACCGGTGTGCGTCAGGCAGAAATCCTCGGTCAGCACCTCGCTGAACTGGGGATCAGCTTCGATCGCTGCCTCGCCGGAGACCTGCGCCGTCAGCAGCACACGGCCACCAGCGCCCTGGAGCAATTTACTGCCAAAGGCCTGCCGGTGCCGATCCTGGAAACCGATTCCGCGTTCAACGAATTCGATGCCGACGCGGTGATTCGCGCCCTGCTCCCGGCGATGCTGCCGGACGAGCCGGAAGCCCTCGACATCCTGCGCAACGCCGCGCAGAACCGCGGCGAGTTCCAACGCATTTTTGCCCTGATCATCGAACGCTGGCTGGCCGGCACTTACGACACGCCAGGACTGGAAAGCTGGCTGGGTTTCGTCGAACGCGTCCAGGCCGGGCTGCACCGGATCCTTGATCTGGCCGATAAAAACCAGAAAATCGCCGTGTTCACTTCCGGCGGCACCATCACTGCCCTGCTCCACCTCATTACCCGAATGCCTGCCCGACAGGCCTTTGAATTGAACTGGCAAATCGTCAACACCTCGCTCAACCAGCTGAAGTTTCGCGGTCGCGAGGTGGCTTTGGCTTCCTTCAACAGTCATGCACACCTGCAGCTGCTGAAGGCTCCGGAACTCATCACTTTCCGCTGAGTCCGGATAACTGTGAACCTTGCTGTAATCAACCTCATAAGGATCGAACCATGACCTCCGTAGCCGATGCCGTAAAAGCAATGCAAGCCAAGTTCAACCCAGCCGCTGCTGCCGGCCTGGATCTGGTCTTCGGTTTCAACATCACCGACGAAGACAAGCAGTACTCGCTGATCGTAAAAGACGGCACTTGCGACATCCAGGAAGGTGAAAACCCGGACGCCAACTGCACACTGGTGCTGGACAGCGAAACCCTGAAAGGTATCGTCAGCGGCGAAACCGACGGCATGCAGGCTTTCATGGGCGGCAAGCTGCGCGTTGAAGGCGACATGATGCTGTCGATGAAACTGTCCGAGCTGTTCCCGTCGTAACAGCGACGTTCAGTGACACAAGAATCCCGCCCCCTGTGGCGGGATTCTTGCGTTTCAGCCCTGTAGGAGCTGCGGCACGCTGCGATCTTTTGACCCTGTTTTTTTAGAACGCAAAGTCAAAAGATCGCAGCCTCGTTTCACTCGACAGCTCCTACAGGGTTACCCGGTGAACGAAGCGGCCAGTAACTCTCGGGTATACGGATGCTGCGCTGCATGAAACAGCGTATTCGTCTCGCCACGCTCCACCACCTCACCGTCCTTCATCACGATCAAGTCATGCGCCAGTGCTCGCACCACCGCCAGATCGTGGCTGATGAACAGATAGGTCAAGCCATACTCCGCCTGCAAACGCCGCAACAGCGCGACAATCTGCTTCTGCACCGTGCGATCCAGTGCCGACGTCGGTTCATCCAGCAGGATCAAGTCGGGCTTGAGCACCAGCGCCCGGGCGATGGCGATGCGTTGCCGCTGACCACCGGAAAACTCGTGGGGATAGCGATGGCGAGTAGCCGGGTCGAGGCCGACTTCACGCAGCACATCGATCACTGCCCGTTCGCGCTCAGCGGCATTCAAATCGCTATGCACCTGTAGACCTTCGGCGATGATCTGCTCCACGCACAGGCGCGGACTCAGACTGCCGAACGGATCCTGAAACACCACTTGCAGGCGTTTGCGCAGCGGTCTGAGTTGCTTGCCGCTCAACTGCTCCAGCGCCTCGCCCTGAAAGCGGATGCTGCCTTGGGCATCCAGCAAACGCAGAATCGCCTGGCCCAGCGTCGACTTGCCGGAACCGGATTCGCCGACGATCCCCAAGGTCTTGCCGCGCTGAAGATTCAAATCAATGCCATTGACCGCGTGCAAGTACGACTTCGCGCGCAGCCATCCGCCGCCCAAACGGAAGCGCACATTGAGATCACGCACCTCCAGCACGTCCTCCGCAGGCGCCCGGCACAACGCTTCGCCACCCGGTTCAGCGTTGAGCAATTCGATGCTGTAAGGATGTTGCGGCGCACTGAACAACTGTTCACACGACGCCTGTTCGACGATCAGACCGCCGCGCATGACCGCCACCCGCTGAGCGATGTTTCGCACCAGATTCAGGTCATGACTGATGATCAGCAGCGCCATGCCCAGCCGTTCTTGCAGCTCCTTGAGCAACAGCAGAATCTTGCGTTGCACGGTCACGTCCAGCGCGGTAGTCGGTTCGTCGGCAATCAGTAACTGCGGCTCGCAGGCCAGCGCCATGGCGATCATCACCCGTTGTCGCTGACCGCCCGAGAGTTGATGCGGATAGGCCTTGAGCCGCTCGCGCGGATGTTGAATGCCGACCAATTCCAGCAGTTCCAAAATCCGTTGGCGCGCCGCCGCCCCGGCCAACCCCTTGTGCAGCGCGAGGCTTTCGCCCAGTTGCCGCTCAATCGTGTGCAAAGGGTTCAGTGAGCTCATCGGCTCCTGAAAAATCATCGCGATGCGGTTGCCACGCAATTGCCGCAAGTAGCGCTCATGCACGCCTAGCAGCTCCTCGCCGGCATAACGGATGCTGCCGTCGATCCGCGTGATGGTCGGGTCAAGCAATTGCAGAATGCTGTGCGCCGTCACCGATTTACCGGAGCCGGATTCCCCAACCAGAGCAACGCACTCGCCAGGGCGGATATCGAGGTCGATGCCGTGCACCACGGGCTGGCCATTGAACGCTACCCGCAAGTCGCGTATTTCGATCAGATGTTCAGGCATCTCAAGTCCTCGGATCAAACGCATCGCGGCAGGCTTCGCCGATGAATACCAGCAGTGAAAGGATCAGCGCCAAGGCAAAGAACGCGGTCAAGCCCAGCCACGGTGCTTGCAGATTGCTCTTGCCCTGACCGATCAACTCCCCCAGCGAAGCACTGCCGGCCGGCATGCCGAAACCGAGAAAATCCAGCGCTGACAAGGTCGCAATCGCGCCGGTGAGAATGAACGGCAGATAGGTCAGCGTGGCGCTCATGGCATTGGGCAGAATGTGTCGAACGATTACCTGCGCATCGCCCACACCCAGCGCGCGTGCCGCTTTCACATATTCCAGGCCACGGCTGCGCAGGAACTCGGCCCGCACCACATCGACCAGACTCAACCAGGAAAACAGCGCCATGATCCCCAGCAACCACCAGAAATTCGGCTCGACAAACCCGGACAGAATGATCAGCAGGTACAACACCGGCAGCCCCGACCAAACCTCCAGCAAGCGCTGACCGATCAAATCGACCCAACCGCCGTAGTAGCCCTGCAACGCCCCGGCGGCGATGCCGATCAGCACACTCGCCGCGGTCAGCGCCAAGGCAAACAACAGCGACACGCGCGTGCCGAAAATCACCCGCGCCAGCACGTCGCGCGCCTGATCGTCGGTGCCCAGCCAGTTGTCGCCACTGGGCGGACTTGGCGCCGGCTCCGTGAGGTCGTAATTGACCGTGTCGAACGCGAACGGAATCGGCGCAAACCACATTCGCCCGCCCTGCCCCTCGATCAATTGCCGCACCTGCGCGCTGCGATAGTCCGGTTGAAACGGCAACTCACCGCCGAAGTCCTGCTCGGTGTAGCGCTTGAACGCCGGGAAATACCAGTCGCCCTGATACGTCACCAGCAGCGGTTTGTCATTGGCCACCAGCTCACCGCCGAGGCTCAGGCCGAACAGCGCGAGGAACAGCCACAACGACCACCAGCCACGCCGATGTGCTTTGAAACGCGCCCAACGACGCTGGCCTATTGGAGATAACGTCAGCATCAGGCAGCCCTCGCGGTGAAGTCGATACGCGGGTCAACCAGCGTGTAACAAAGGTCGCCGAGCAGTTTTATCAGCAGGCCGAACAGGGTGAAGATGAACAGCGAGCCGAACACCACCGGGTAATCGCGCGCGACCGCCGCTTCGTAACTGAGACGGCCGAGACCATCGAGGGAAAAGATCACTTCGATCAGCAACGAGCCGCCGAAAAACACCGTCACCAACGCTTGCGGCAAACCGGCGACGACCAGCAGCATCGCATTGCGAAACACATGGCCGTACAACACCTGCCTTTGACTCAGCCCTTTGGCGCGCGCGGTCACCACGTACAGTCGCGAGATCTCGTTGAGAAAGCTGTTCTTGGTGAGGATCGTCAAGGTCGCAAAACCGCCGATGACCAAGGCAGTCACCGGCAGCACCAAGTGCCAGAAATAGTCGGCCACCTTGGCCCACGGCGACAGTTCGGCGAAGTTGTCCGAGACCAGTCCGCGCACCGGAAACCAGTCCAGCGCCGTGCCACCGGCAAACACCACGATCAGCAGCAGCGCAAAGAGAAATCCCGGCAGCGCATAACCGATGATGATCGCCACACTGCTCCAGACATCGAACGCCGAGCCGTTGTGCACGGCTTTGCGAATGCCCAGCGGAATCGACACCAGATAGGTGATCAGCGTCGCCCACAGGCCCAGCGACACGGTCACCGGCAGTTTCTGCCAGATCAATTCGGTGACGCTGGCACCGCGAAAGAAACTCTGGCCGAAATCCAGTTGCGCATAGCTTTTGAGCATCAGCCACAAGCGCTCGCTGGCGGGTTTATCGAAGCCGTACTGACGCTCGATATCAGCCACCAGTTTCGGGTCCAGCCCCCGGGTGGCGCGAGACTCGCCGCCGACGGTTTCGACATGGCTGGAACCCACTGCGGCCCCCACGCCAATCCCCTGCAAGCGCGCAATGGCCTGCTCGACCGGGCCACCGGGTGCGGCTTGCACGATAACGAAGTTGACCAGCAGGATCGCGAGCAAGGTCGGCACGATCAGCAGTAAACGCCGCAGACTATAACCCCACATGGCCGTACTCCTTGTGCATCTGCGTTGTGGTCAGTGCGGTCGGGCTGATTTCCCACCATGTGTCGAGGCCGGCGTCATACAGCGGCGCAATCGCCGGACGGCCGAAGCGGTTCCACCACACCGTGGAAATTCCCGGCGGGTAATAGTTAGGCACCCAGTAATAGCCCCACTGCAACACCCGATCCAGCGCATGAGCATGGCGCAGCAGACTCTCGCGATTGTCGGCCTGCACCAGCCCTTCGAGCAGTGCATCGACGGCCGGATCGCGCAACACCATGTAATTGTTCGAGCCAGGATCGTCGGCGCCGTCGGAGCCGAAGTAATTGAACATCTCCCGGCCCGGTGCCTGACTCACCGGATAACCGGCAACGATCATGTCGTAGTCACGATTGCGCACGCGGTTGGTGTATTGCGCGGTGTCGACCTGGCGGATATCGAAGCCGATGCCGATCTGTGCCAGGTTGCGTTTGAACGGTAACAACAACCGTTCGAAACCTTTCTGGCCGTTGAGAAACGTGAAGTGCAGAGGCTCGCCATTGGCGTTCACCAACTGATCGCCCTGGGGTTTCCAGCCAGCGGCCTCCAGCAGGTTCAGTGCCTGCAATTGTTCGGCGCGGATATTGCCACTGCCGTCGGTTTTCGGTGCTTCAAACACCGTGGTGAACACTTCATCGGGAATCTGCCCGCGCAACGGCTCAAGAATCTTCAGCTCTTCGGCATCCGGCAATGCAGTGGCCGCCAGTGCGCTGTGGGAGAAGAAGCTGCGCTGGCGCAGGTACATGCTGCGCATCATTTGCCGGTTGCTCCATTCGAAATCCCAGAGCATGGCGATCGCCTGGCGCACGCGACGATCCTGAAACGGCGGTTTCTGCAGGTTGAACACAAAGCCCTGTGCGCCTTGCGCAGCACCCGGTGCGAGATGCTCACGGAGCAATTTGCCTTGTTCCAGCGCAGCCCCCGCGTAGCCGATAGTGAAACTGGTGGCGGAGAACTCGCGGTTGTAATCGAATCCGCCAGCCTTCAACACCTGCCGCGACACGTCGGTGTCGGCGAAGAACTCCACGCTTAACTGATCAAAGTTGTACAAGCCCCGAGTGATTGGCAGATCCTTGGCCCACCAGTCCTGCACACGTTGGAATTTCACGCTGCGCCCGGCATCCACCGCGCTGATGCGATACGGGCCACTGCCCGGCGGGATCTCAAAACCACCGCCCTCGGCGAAATCGCGGGTGCGCCACCAATGTTCGGGCAGCACTGGCAGTGTCGCCAGGTCCAGCGGCAAGGTGCGGCTGTCGCTGTTCTTGAAGAGGAAGCGCACTTGCGTCGGCGACTCCACAACGACTTCAGCGACATCGCGAAACTGCTGACGGTATTTGAGGCTGCCCTGGGTGGTGAACAGCTCGAAGGTGTAACGCACGTCTTCGGCGGTGATCGGTGTGCCGTCGTCGAAACGCGCCTTCGGGTTCAGGTAGAAGCGTATCCAGCGGCGATCCGGATCCAGCTCCATCTGCTGCGCCACCAGACCGTAGACGCTGTAGGGTTCATCCTTGCTGCGATAGGCCAGAGGCGCGTAGAGCCAGCCATCGATGTCGGCCACGCCGGTGCCTTTGTCGATGTAAGGAATCAGGTGGTCGAACGGGCCACTTTCCAAGGAAGACCGGCGCAGGCTGCCGCCCTTCGGCGCGTCGGGGTTGGCGTAGGCCAGGTGCTGGAAGTCGGGGGCATATTTGGCGGGTTCGCCGTACACCGTTAACGCTGGTTGCGGGGCGGCCCAACTAAACGGAGTCAAAAGCGCGAAAGCGCTGAATAAAATGAGCCTTGAGAACATGGGCAGATCCTTTTACACGGTGTTGCTACTGGCCTCTTCGCGAGCAGGCTCACTCCTACAAAGGTCTGCGGTGAACACAAATCCAATGTAGGAGTGAGCCTGCTCGCGATAACGCCGGAACAGTCACCACACATCCTGCCTACCTGTGATGTGCAACAGGCCGGCGATTTTTATAGGGCAGGCTTTAGATCAATCGGTGACTAAAACCCGCCATCTCTGAGAATTTTCAGAACTTGTAACTGACCCGCGTGTACAGCGTCCGGCCAAACGGGTCGCTGTATTTCGGGTCGTAGCCGCTCTGGAACGTGTACGTCTGGTTGCTGAACGGTGGTTCGCGGTCAAACAGGTTTTTCGCGCCGAGGGTCACGCTCAGGGTCTTGCGCCAGGTGTAGGTGCCGGCCAAGTCCCAGACGTTGTACGAGCCGACGTAATCGTGGGTGTCGCGATCGGAGTCGTGGTAACCGCTGGTGTAGCGGTTGGTCAGGGCCGCGCCGAACGGGCCGTAGTTCCAGCTGCCGGTCAGGCTGTGGCGCCAGCGCGCCACGGCACCCGCCGACGCAAAGTCACCGCCACGGAAATCGCCGAGCTTGTCGATGTAGTCGCCCTTGAGTTGTTGCTGGTAGTCATAGCGGGTGACGTAAGTGCCTTGCAGGCCGATGCCGAAATTGCCGTACGGCGTGCTCGGCAAGCGGTAATCGAAGCTGACATCGACACCATTGGTCTTGATCTTGCCGAGGTTGGCCAGGCCGGTGACGATATGATCGATGGAGCCATCCGGCTTGCGCACCAGGCGATCCGGGTACAACTCAGGGTTCTCGAACACCGCCGATTCCGGAAACTCGGCAATCTGGTTGGCGATGTCGATCCACCAGAAATCCAGCCCGGCGCTCAGGCGTTCGAACGGCTGGTAGACAAAGCCAAGGGTGACGTTGCGTGCGGTTTCCGGGCTCAGATCGGTATTGCCACCGCTGGTGCGATTGAACTGCTGCGCGCAGTCACGGTTGGCTATGCCGCCATTGCTCGGATTGCCGCCAGCGCACAAGCGCGGATCGTTGTAGTTGGCATTGGTGAAACTGGTAAAGGTCGGGTTGTACAGCTCATACAACGACGGTGCGCGGAACCCTTCGCTGTAGGCACCGCGCACCACCAGTTCCTTGAACGGCTGGAAGCGGAACGAGTATTTCGGATTGGTGGTGCTGCCGAAGTCGCTGTACTTGTCGTGGCGTACGGCGGCGGACAGTTCGAGGCTGTCGAGCACCGGCACATTGACCTCGGCGTACTCGGCGGAAACGCTGCGATCCCCGGCAACGCTGCCGTTCGGATCAACACCAAGGCTTTGCACGTCGCCGGCAAATTGCGCGAAATCCTGATGGAAGTCTTCCTTGCGATACTCGCCGCCCAGTGCCAATGCCGAAGGGCCGGCGCCGAACCAGTCGCCGATTTCACGACTGATGCGCCCGTCGATGGCCTTCACTCGCCCTACCGCCGTGGCGTAATCACCGTCCACCGCGTTGGCCGCCAACAGCGCGGAACCGGCAGCCGTCTGCGGACCGAACGGGTTGATCACGCCATTGGCAATACCGGCACTGACGGCGCGGTCGTTGACGTAACCGTCCTGAATGCTGTTGACCACTTTGTTCTGGTTGTACGAGGCGCCGAGGTTGTAATCCCAGCCGACCAGCGTGCCGTCGAAACTCAGCAGCAAGCGCTGACTGGTGTTGTCGTCTTCGTGCTGACGCGCGCCAACGGCGGTTTCGCGCCAGTTCACATCGACCGGTTGCGTCGGGTCGAGGGCAAAACCGTTCGGCCCTGGGGTGATGCCGTTGCCCGGATAGAACGCCGTGCCGGGATTGACCTGATTACCCATCAACGTGCCTGGGCCGATTTGCGTGCGGTTTTCGTTTTGCGCCCAGAAGTATTCGAGGCTGACGTTGTGATCGTCCGACAGCTTGCCGGTGGCTTTGGCGAAGGCCGAAGTCTTCTCCGTTTCCGGCACCAGATCGAGGTAGTTCCACAGGCTCTGCCGGCAGATGCCGTTGCGCGCCAGCAAACCCGGTGCGTTGCAACCGGAACCGGCCAAAGGGTTGGTGGCGTTACTGCCCTGGCTCCAGTTGGCCGGCGAGGCGGTGCCGGAGGTGTAATCAAGTCCGCGGTTGGGCTGATAGTTGTAGGTGTAGCCGCGATCCTCAGCGGCCAGGCGTTGCTGCTTGTCGTAGCTGACCACACCAAACACGTTGAAGCGATCCTCCTGCAAATCACCGAAGCCCCAACTGCCGCTGAAGTTGCGGCTTTCACCGCCCCCCGAATGGGTTGGCGTGACGTAGTTGGTGCTGATCTGCCCTTCGGTAAGGCTGGTCTTGGTGATGAAGTTGATCACCCCGCCAATCGCGTCGGTGCCGTACAACGCCGAGGCGCCATCACGCAGCACTTCGACACGGTCAATGGCGGCGAACGGGATGGTGTTGAGATCGACACCCGAGCCGTTGATCGCATTGGTGGCGTTGTTGCTCAGACGCCGGCCGTTGAGCAGCACCAGGGTTTTATTCGGGCCAATGCCACGCAAATCCGCATACGACGCGCCGCCACTGCTCGACCCTACCGAGCGACCGGAACCAACCGAAGACTGGTTGGCGGATATCCGGCTGACCAGCTCCTCGGTGGTGGTGACGCCCTGCTCGCGCAACTCTTCGACGCGCAGGATGGTCACCGGCACTGCGGTTTCGGCATCGACGCGGCGGATTGCCGTGCCGGTGACTTCCACCCGTTGCAGCTGGGTCGTGGGTTCGTTTGCCGAACTGTCAGCGGCGATGGCCGGCAGCGTGTTGATAGCCAGCAGCAAGGCCAGGCTCAAAGGCGATTTGACGGGTGAAAACTGAATCATGAACAGCCATCCCTGCGTTTTGGTTTATGCAGGGATGTGCAATGACGAATAAGGATTTATAGAGGGCGACTTAGACTGTTGGGTGCTGAGGTTATGCAAAGAATGCCATGCCTCCATATCAAGCCGATGCCATCTCCCGCAGCAACCGTGTATCCAGGCCAAAACGTTCTTGAGAGACCATCTTGAACTGCCCCGCTGCCAGGTCGCAGCTCACCAGCAGATTCCACGAGTGGCGGGTTGCCGCCGAGGGAATCAGGACAAACGGATGCTCATCCAGTAAAGCGTCGGCAAACCGCTGTTGATTGGGCGACGGCCACGCGGGACTCAACCAGTAAGGATTCGGTACCTCTTCAGGCTGAACGACTTTGACCCGTGCATCGCGGATGACTTCAAAGCACGTCAGCACATATGGCTCTCTGTCCAGTGCATCAAAACTATTATTGGCCGCCACCTCCAGAATGGCCGAGGACGGGTCGACAGATGCATAGACGACTCGCCGGCCAGGCGCATTCCATCGACCGCCCTTCAGTTTTGAACCCATCCCGCTGTCCCACGTATCTCCATAGGCCTCCTGATCCAGGCGCCAGCCATACCAGTGACCGTCCCAGGGCAAAGGATTCATGGGTAACCCCCATACAGAACCCGACACAAGTATTGCTCGACCATCTGGAAACCCAGCGGATGGTGAGTCAACGCCAACGGCACGTAGCCGTTAAGGTAAGGGATGGATTTCTGCATCCATATTTCCGCCTGTGACAGCCCCCCGAACGCACGAGTGGCCATCTCCAGCACCAGCGCATATTGGTAGGCGACAACACTCTGCTGTGAGTCGAGCCGTATCGATTTGCCTTCCTTCAACAGCCGCTGCACGGTTCTGACAGACCTGCCGGTGATGCGTTTGACCATGTCTTCGCGCAGGTACATTTCGGAAGTTGAAAGCATGTTGACGACGTCGCTCAGCTCAAAGCCCTCCTCGGTAAGGCGGACAATCAGCATGGCGTCGTCACCGAGGTCCTGGCCGTTCACGAGTAGCTCGACAGGCTTGCCCGCGACCTTCTTCAGCCCCGTCAGCCGGGGCACTTTTGCTGTGGACATCGCGACATCCTCCATGGGGCATCTGGCGCGATCGTCGATCCAGAAGTTGCGCAGGGAATAAACAGAGGTTTCATGCTCAATGAGTGGGGTACGCATAATCGATCCTTTATCTGGGAGCCTGAGCGTTCAAGCTGCTCAGCGACTTCAATGTCAGATCCAATGCTATAGATCGCGCTTCCGACGACCAACCTGAAAAGGTCGTCGGAAAAATCCCCTGCTTGCCGCAAAACCCGCCATTTTCCGTAGGACGTAAACGCGAGATGCCTGCCCTCAGCCGCCGAAGTGATAACTCACATCCAGCCACCACTGCCGCCCGTACGGGTCATAGTTGCCGGTCGGGTAGTACGGCCAGCCTGCCGACTCATCGTGTTTAACCTGATTGAGCAGGTTGTTCACGGTCAGCCCGACACTCGCCCGATCATTGAGTTTGTAACGTGCGCTGGCGTTGAACACCGTCCAGGGCGACAAACGCCCGTCCCCTGCGCCATTGGTGACCGAACCGTAGCGAATGCCCATCAGCGTCGCCGTGGCTTTTTGATAATCCCAGGTCAGGCTGGCGTTGACCTTGCTGCGCCAGTCGTAGTTGGTGCGCGAGGTGCGCCAATCCTGGGTCGGTGCTTCGTCCGACTCCTTGTAGTAATGCGACAGCACCAGGGTGTAACCCAGCGCCGAACTGAAGGCGCCGTATTGCCCGGCGCCCCAGCGGATGTTGCTCTTGAAGTCCAGGCCACTGACACGTTCGCTGGCAGCGTTGATGGCATTCACTCGCACGCGCTGCAACTGGTTCGGATCAATGGCCGCGTTGCCGGCGTTGCGATCGATGCGTGCCAGGGTCGATTGGCAATTGGCCGAGTTGATGTCCTGGATGCCATTGCGACATTCGTTTTCTTCTTGCAGCAAACGGTTTTCGTCGACGGTGGTCAGCAAATCGTCGATCTCCACACGCCAGAAATCAGTAGAGAAATCGAAGTTGCGCGACGGCGACCAGACAAACCCGTACGTCCAGGATTTACCCCGTTCAGACTCCAGATTCGCGGTGCCGCTCTGGGTGTAATCCACCCGCCCGCGATCACAGGCGCCCTCCACGCCCTGGCTGCAACCGTAGTAGTCGATCTGCGCCGGGTAGTAACCGTTGCTGTCGGATTGATAGATGTAGTTGAGGTCCGGCGCGCGGAAACTGGTGCCGTAACTGCCGCGCAGCAACAGGCTGGTCACCGGACGCCACTCCAGACCGAGGTTGTAGGTTTTCTGTTGCTCGGTGCGACCGCTGAACTTGTACTGATCCCAACGCCCCGCCGCCGTGGCCAGCACGGTGTCGGTGACCGGAATGCTGAACTCGCCGCCCGCCGCATAACGCTTGCGCGAGCCACCGGAGCTTTGCGCCGGGCTGACGCCGTAGAAACTGCCATCGTTGAGGCCGTCATCCGGGTCGACGCGGTATTCCTGCTTGCCCGCCTCCAGCACACCGGCAAACCCCACCGGGCCGGCCGGCAGATCAAACAGATCGCCATTGACCGAAGCGTTGTAACTGGTCGACACCGATTTGCTGCTCTGGGTCAGGTTGCCGCGAAACTGCTGCCATTCCTGCGGCGTCAGCGGCCGGTCGAGCCGCGAGGCATCCGGGGCGAACACCGGATAACCGCCGCTCACGCCCAACTGCGGACCGAGGTAAAAATCCTGGATCGATGATAGCGGCGTATAACGGGTGGTCCTGACGCTGCGATATTCCGAGCGATTGGCTGCCAGATCGTAACTCCAGCCGGTGTCGGCGATCTTGTCGGAGAGACCGAGGGTGCCGGTCCACGACGTGTCGCGCCACTTGCTGTTATTGCTGGTGCGCCCGCCGATTTCCTCTTCGCCGAAGCGCCGATACCAGCGCTCAAGATTGCCGCTGTTCTGATTGATGAAGTCCGGCGAGGTGAAGGTCGGGCCACGGGTGTTGTTCTGGATATGGTCAAGGCCGTACATCAAGTCGGCGAAGACCTGGCCGCTGTCGCTGAAATGCCAGGTGCCACGCGTGTAGCCGTCGTAGTTTTCCTTCTGGGTCTGCACGGTCCAGTAATCGTTGTACATCTGATCGGTGCGGCAACGCCCGCCACTGTTGAACAGCTTGTTGTCGAACGTGCCCTGATAGGCGCCGCAACCCGGGCCGAGATAGCGACTGTTGCTCAGATCGCGGCGGTAGCCGACATCCGCCAACGGGCCGCTTTGCATGAAGCCACGGTCATCGGCCCAGATCGGGTCACGATTGGTCAGCTCGAGGCCGAACAGGCCGTCGAAATCCCCCCAACTGCCGCCGCCGCTGATCTGCAAGCGCTGGTTATCGCCGCCACCGCGCTCGCTGGTGCCGCCCTTGAGGTTGACGTCGACACCGTTGATCTTGTCTTTGAGGATGATGTTGACCACCCCGGCGATCGCATCCGAACCGTAGATCGCCGAGGCGCCGCTGCTGAGAATTTCGATGCGTTCGATCACCGCTGAAGGAATATTCGCCAGGTTGGTGAAATTGACCTTGCCGTCGTACGGCGTGGGGTAATCCGCCACACGCCGGCCGTTGATCAGCACCAGCGTATGGTTGGGGCCGAGGCCGCGCAGGTTCAGCGCGCTGGCGGCCGGTTGCCAGGTGTTGCCGTAGTCTTCGCCTTGGGTCATGCCGGTGTTTTGCGTCTGGGTGGCCAAGGCGTCGTAGACGTTCTTGTAGCCGCGCGCTTCCATTTCTTCATGGGTGATGACGTTGACCGGCGTCGCGCCGTCGCTCTGTGCTCGGGCGATGCGCGAGCCGGTGACGGTGACTTTTTCCATGCGGTAATCGGCGTTGGTGACGGGCGCCACGGCAGTGACTTTGGCTGGCACTGGTACGGCAGCGTCACCTTCGCGAATGCTCAAACCCTGATTGCTCTGCTCGACGTGCAGGCCGCTGCCGAGCAAGGCCTTTTCCACCGCTTGCCGGCCCCCCAAGGCACCCCGCACCGCCGGGCTGCGCTTGCCTTGCACGAGATCCTGACTGAAGGAAATCGGCACGCCGGTCTGCCGCGAGATATCCAGCAGCACTTCGTCGAGCGGGCCGCTGGCGATGTCGAACGTGAACACCGCCGCAACGGCTTCCTGCGCCAGTGCTGGCAACGGCGCAACACCCATGGCCAGTGCAGCGGCGAGGGTCAGTCGAGGTAATTGTTGTTTGAATGAGAACATCGAGGGGCTTCCCTGTTGAAGGCATCTGCAGGGAATGAGCAGCGGGCCGGCGCTTTTTATAGGCCGGCATTTAGGCCAAGAAGTCATATCCCTATAACCGAATAGAACGCACCGCGCTGCCGCAGATCTTGAAAGCTGCTTACAGGGGGTTGGCGCGGGGGGCGATGGAGACCCAATAGGGGTTGTGCCAAGTCACGCGGATCGGCAGCGAACGTTCGAGCAATTGCAACGTGCGGTCACTGTCATCCAGCGGATAGAGACCGCTCAGGCGCAGATCGGCGACCTGCGGACTGACATGCAAAATGCCCCGCCGATAGCGACGCAGGCTGTCGATGACTTCACTGAGCGGACGGTCGCGTACCTCCAGCCGACCTTGCGTCCAGGCGCCTTCGTAGCCTCTGCTGCGCTCCATGGACAGCACGCCAGCGGCGTTGAAAGTCAGACTTTCACCCGCCCCGACCACCTGCCGCGCGCCACCCGCCGTGAGCACTTCGACCTGCGAATGGAGCATCACCAAACGCGTGGAATCGTCGCCCTGCTGCACCAGAAACTTCGTCCCCAACGCGCGCATGTGGCCGTGTTCGGTTTCGACCACAAACGGTCGCGACGGATCCTTGGCGACGTCGACCAGCAACTCACCACTGCGCAGTGCCAGCAACCGCTGAGTGCTGTCGAACAAAGGCACCACCCGGCTGCGCGCATTGAGGGTCAACGCGCTGCCATCCTGCAGGGTGAAATCGCGCCGCTCTCCGGTGCCGGTCGACAGTTCACCCGCTTCGGGCAGCCAGCCGTAACGCCGACCGAGCAAACCGGCCAACACGGCAACACCGAGCACGCTCAAACTGCCGCTGATAAAACGCCGACGACTCGACGGCGCATTCAGACTGTGCAGCAGACTGTTGCGTGGCAATCCACTCAGGCTCGGATTGCGCAACAGTTTCAATCCACCGCCCATTTGCTCGATGATCTGCTGATGCCGTGGATCGGCCGCGCGCCAGGCATCGAACGCCGCCCGCTCGCCGAGGCTGACGTCGCCCGACTGCAACAACGCCATCCATTGCGCCGCCTCATCGACCAGCGTTTCGTCGGGCCTCATGCCTGCATCGCCTGATAGCAACGCTTGAACGCTTCAACCATGTATTGCTGCACGCGACTGGTCGACACGCCGAGACGCTGGCCGATCTCGCTGTAAGTCAAACCGTCGAGCTGGTGATAGAGAAACGCCGCTTTGGCTTTGGCCGACAGACCGTTGAGCAGGCGATCCACCGCCAGCAACGCCTCGATCACCAGCGCGCGTTCTTCTGGCGATGGATGCACCGGTTGCGGCGCCAGTGCCAGACTTTCCAGATAGGCACGTTCGAGATCCTGACGACGCCAGCCTTCATAGACCAAGCGCCGGGCAATGGTGGTCAACAGTGCGCGCGGCTCAAGAATGGCCGTTGGATCAGGCAGCGCCAGAACCCGCAGAAACGTTTCCGATGCAATGTCCTGCGCACCGTGCGGGCAACCCAACGTGCGGCCGACAGCCGCGCACAGCCAGCGATAGTCCTTTTGGAACATTTGCCCAATGATCTGGTAATGCGGGTTATGCCCACCCATGCCTTGCTCCCTGAAACGGGGTCCACCCGCTGCGAAAAATCATCGTTCTGCCGGGATCGTCCGGCTCTGATCAGGCGCGACTGTGCAATAGCGTCGAAAACATTTGAAGGAATAAAAAATCATCACAAACAAACTATTTTGCATAACACCTTTCATCACCGCAGAAATGCTGGCCAACACAACGTTGACCCTGGTCACGAGTGCACGCCTGGACACTGATTAATCTTCCGGCTCCATCGAAGGCCAGGGACGGCTCACTGGGAGCCCGCGGCTGATCCCATTCAAGGAAGAACATTCATGCGACCACTCAACATCATCCTGCTGTCGTCGGCGTTCAACGGCCTGACGCAACGCGCCTGGCTGGAATTGCGTCAGGCCGGGCACTCGCCCAGCGTCGTCCTGTTCACCGACGAAACCGCGGTATGCGAACAGATTGAACACAGCGGTGCGGACCTGGTGATCTGCCCGTTCCTCAAGGATCGCGTACCGCAAGCGTTATGGCGCAACACGCAACGTCCGGTGGTGATCATTCATCCAGGCATCGTCGGCGATCGTGGTGCCAGCGCGCTGGACTGGGCGATCAGCAACGAACTGTCACGCTGGGGCGTCACCGCCCTGCAAGCGGTGGAGGAAATGGACGCTGGCCCGGTCTGGGCGACGTGCGAATTCAATCTGCCGTCGGGGCTGCGCAAATCCGAGCTGTACAACGGTCGGGTCAGCGATGCGGCGATTCGTTGCATTCGCGAGGTGGTGGAGAAATTCGTCGACGGCTTTGTGCCGGTGCCGCTGGATTACGCTAATCCGACCGTCCGCGGCCGCCTGCAACCGAACATGAAACAGGTGGATCGCAGCTTCAGCTGGCACGACTGCGCCCGCTTCATCAAACGCAGCATTGATGCTGCCGATGGCCAGCCGGGGGTGTTGGCAAGCCTCGCCGGCGGCCAGTATTACGTGTACGACGCACATCTGGATACGCGCAGCGGCCTGCCCGGCGAGATTCTCGCTGTGCACGACGATGCGGTACTGGTGGCGGCAGGCGATCACAGCGTGTGGCTCGGTTCGCTACGGTGCAAACCACAACCGGGTGAAGAAACCTTTAAGCAACCGGCGCGGCATGTGCTCGCCGGGCAATTGGCCGATGTGCCGAGACTGGACTGGTCGATCGCCAGCCAGCCGTTCAGCGACGAGGCGTATCAACCGCTGCGTTATCGGGAGTCGGGGCATGTCGGCGAGCTGACCTTCGAGTTCTACAACGGCGCGATGAGCACCGAGCAGTGCCAGCGCATGGTCGAAGCGTTGCGTTGGGCCAAGTCGCGCGACACGCGTGTGCTACTGATCAAGGGCGGGCGTGGCAGCTTTTCCAATGGCGTGCATCTGAATGTGATTCAGGCGGCGCAAGATCCCGGCGCCGAGGCCTGGGCGAATATTCAGGCGATCGATGATGTCTGTGCAGAGCTGTTGAGTGCGCGGCAACTGGTGGTCAGTGGCGTGACCGGTAATGCCGGCGCCGGCGGTGTGATGCTGGCGTTGGCGGCTGATATTGTCTTCGCGCGGGCCGACATCGTGCTCAACCCGCACTACAAGAGCATGGGTTTGTATGGCTCGGAATACTGGACGTACAGCCTGCCCCGCGCAGTCGGACCGGCAATGGCCGAGCAATTGACCCAGGCGTGCCTGCCGGTCAGCGCCCATCAGGCGCTGCAATTGGGCATGGTTCAGGAAGTCGGCCCGCGCTGCCCGGATGAGTTTGCCCTGTGGCTGCTGCAACGCGCCAATGCCGTGCTTAGCGATCCGACCTACGCCGCCGTGCGCGAGCGCAAGTCGCGCATTGATCAAGTGCTGATTGAGCAATGCCGCGACAGCGAGCTGCAAGAAATGCAGGAAGACATGCTCTACAACCGCAGCGGGTTTGCCGAGAAATGCCACCACTTCGTCTACAAGCGCAAGGTGTGCGGGACACCGGCGCGGCTGGTGGCGGATTGGGCGCGGGGGCAGAAAGTCGAGTTGGCAGGTTGAATCGACGGTGAATGGGCTGGATCGGCTCGCGATGGCCTCGGCAGATCCAGCATTTAACACATCGCAGGCATAAAAAAACGCCAGTTCTCGCGAACTGGCGTTTTCTTGAATATGGCAGGGGCGGCTGGATTCGAACCAACGCATGGCAGGATCAAAACCTGCTGCCTTACCGCTTGGCGACGCCCCTGTATCTCACACCGTGTAACTGTCTGTGTGCGAATGCGCGGCAATTTACCAACATTCGTTGCATCTGTGAAGCAAAAAATGAAAAAAATTTGTTTTAAAACAGCCAGTTATTATTTTTCAGGGGCTAGAAGGCGCTCTTGGGGCCATTTCGCCCGCCAGGTGATCGCCAAATCTGTCACTGATTTCGATGCATTCCCCGCTTGAGCACCGCCAACGAAACACGCGGCACGATCATCTTTTCGATCAGCGCAACCACTTCCTTCGCGCCAAAACAACGAAACATCACGCACCCGGCATCGGTATCCAGGCGGATGATCCGAGTGATGAAACCGCCGTCGATACACACGCCCTTGATCATTCCGATCGGAATCTCGATGTCCAGCGTGCCGTCCTGCACCAAGCGGTTCATGGCGTTGGCGTTGAGGTGCAGTGCGGTTTTGGTCAATCGCATTCTGCCGCCGACCCACAGGCCACCATAGGCTTGCTGGAACGATTGCATCACCCCGGCCAGCACGTTCACATTGCCGGCGCCGACGCTGTCGTAGAAATTGCCGACCTCTTCGTAATTCACTTCAACGTCGGCCACCAGAAAGTTGACCAGTTTGGATTTGACGATTATTTCAGGCATTCAGGGATCTCCATGACCTAAGGGTTATTCCATGCACTGCAAACCCAGCGCACTCAGAGATCAGCCGCTGTTTTTCTGTTACCAGAGCGGCTATCCCGAGACGCTTCAAGAGCAATGGCAAACGGACATCTACGTGCCGTTGCAGTGAACGCAAAACCCGTGGTGAAGGCATTCCTCACCACGGGTTTTCATTTACCGGGCGGTAAAACTGGCCCGCGCCGTGTGCAGCTTCTTGTAACTCTCGATCAGGCGCAGATGCCGATCCAGCCCCTCCAGCTTCAGGCTGGTCGGCGTCAGGCCGTAGAAGCGCACGCTGCCATTGACCGAACCAATCGCCGCGTCCATGCGCTCGTTGCCGAACATGCGGCGGAAGTTGGCTTCGTAGTCTTCCAGTTGCAGATCCTCGTCCAGTTCCATCTCCAGTACCACGTTGACCGCTTGATAGAACAAGCCGCGCTCGACGGTGTTGTCGTTGTATTGCAGGAAGGCTTCGACGAGGTCTTTGGCCTGATCGTACTTCTGCAAGGCGAGGCAGATCAGCAGGCGCAGTTCCAGAATGGTCAGCTTGCCCCACGGCGTGTTGTCATCGAACTCGATGCCGATCAGCGTGGTGATCTCGGTGTAATCGTCCTGCTCGCTGTTTTCCAGGCCTTGGGCAAGATTGCGCAGGCCGACCTTGCTCAGGTTGTGCAGGTTGAGAATATCGGCACGGAATTGCAGGGCTTTGTTGGTGTTGTCCCAGATCAGGTCTTCGACCGGGTAGATCTCCGAGTAATCCGGCACCAGAATCCGGCAGGCCTTGGCACCGATGTGCTCGTAGACCGCCATGTAGACTTCCTTGCCCATGTCTTCGAGGATGCCGAACAACGTCGCGGCTTCTTCGGCGTTGGAGTTTTCACCTTGGCCCGAGAAATCCCACTCGACGAATTCGAAATCAGGTTTGTCGCTGAAGAAGCGCCACGACACCACACCGCTGGAATCGATGAAGTGCTCGACAAAGTTGTTCGGCTCGGTAACCGCCTGACCGGAGAACGTCGGCTGCGGCAAGTCATTCAGGCCTTCGAAACTGCGGCCCTGGAGCAATTCAGTGAGGCTGCGTTCCAGCGCCACTTCCAGGCTCGGGTGCGCGCCGAACGAGGCGAACACGCCGCCAGTGCGCGGGTTCATCAGGGTCACGCACATCACCGGGAATTCGCCGCCCAGCGATGCATCCTTGACCAGCACCGGGAAGCCCTGCTCTTCCAGGCCTTTGATGCCGGCGAGGATGCTCGGGTACTTCTCCAGCACTTCTTGCGGCACGTCCGGCAAAGCCATTTCGCCTTCGAGGATTTCGCGTTTGACCGCGCGCTCGAAGATCTCCGACAGACACTGCACCTGCGCTTCGGCGAGGGTGTTGCCAGCGCTCATGCCGTTGCTCAGGTAGAGGTTTTCGATCAGGTTGGACGGGAAGTACACCACTTGATTGTCCGACTGGCGCACGAACGGCAGCGAGCAAATGCCGCGCTGAGTGTTGCCGGAGTTGGTGTCGAACAGGTTCGAGCCGCGTAGCTCGCCATCGCGGTTGTAAACCTTCTGGGTGTACTCGTCGAGGATTTCCGTCGGCAACTCATCTTTCGGGCCAGGCTTGAACCATTGCTCGTCCGGGTAATGCACGAACTCGGCGTTGGCGATTTCTTCGCCCCAGAACTGGTCGTTGTAGAAGAAGTTGCAGTTCAGGCGCTCGATGAATTCGCCCAGTGCCGAGGCCAGCGCGCCTTCTTTGGTCGCGCCCTTGCCGTTGGTAAAGCACATCGGCGAATGCGCATCGCGAATGTGCAGCGACCAGACGTTGGGCACGATGTTGCGCCACGAGGCGATTTCGATCTTCATGCCCAGATCGGCCAGAATCCCCGACATGTTGGCGATGGTCTGCTCCAGCGGCAGATCCTTGCCGGCAATGAAAGTACCAGCGTCCGAACCTGCAACCGGCATCAACAGCGCCTGGGCATCGGCGTCGAGGTTGTCGACTTCTTCGATGATGAACTCAGGGCCGGTCTGCACGACCTTCTTCACCGTGCAGCGATCGATCGAGCGCAGGATGCCCAAACGATCTTTCTCGGAAATGTCCGCCGGCAATTCCACCTGAATCTTGAAGATCTGGTTGTAGCGGTTTTCCGGGTCGACGATGTTGTTCTGCGACAGGCGAATATTTTCCGTGGGGATGTTGCGCGTGTCGCAGTACAACTTCACAAAGTAAGCCGCACACAACGCCGACGACGCCAGAAAGTAGTCGAACGGCCCCGGTGCCGAACCATCGCCCTTGTAGCGGATGGGCTGATCGGCGATCACCGTGAAGTCGTCGAACTTGGCTTCAAGTCGAAGGTTGTCGAGAAAGTTGACCTTGATTTCCATGCGGGATTACCAGAATACGGCTAAACGAATGGCGGCCATTATCCGGTTTTTGCGCGGGAAGTCTTGCCCTTTCGGGATTGGCCGCTGATCGGCGTCCTGCACTTGGGGAGGCAATTCGCGCGGGTTTCACTACGCTTTCAGTGCAGTCGCCCAGAAGAATCTGAACATTGCGCCCGTGCCAGGGTTCTAGATTCAGAAGACAGCGGATCAAGGACGAGCACATGGACATTTCCAGTTATGCGGCCCCTCTCCCACCGCGCCAAAGCGCCGTTACCCGGCGTCTGGCCATCGCCGTCGGCGCGCTGTTCGTCAGCGGTGTGATCGCCGCGACAGTCGCCTTGTTGGGAATTGCCAATGCGCTGGATAGCGAGGAAATCGACAAAACCCGCTTTTACTCGGCTCGCGCGCTGGAAAACCGCATCACTGCCTCGAAAAACTACATCACCAGTTACGCCTACTGGACCACCGCCTACGAGCATTTGAGCGGTCAGGTCGACACCGATTGGGCCTACACCGAGCAGAACCTCGGCAAAACCCTGTTCACCAGTGACGGCTATGACGGCGTGTTCGTGCTGAGCCGCGAAGGCACCCGTTACGCGGTCGTGCGCGGGCAAATGGTCGATGCCGAGCTGCCCGCGTTCGTTCAGGTGAGCGCCACGGAGTTACTCGATCAAGTGTTGGGCCAAGGTGATCTGACCAAACCGGTCAGCCGCTATTCACTGTTCGAAGGCTGGCCGGCGCTGGTGTCGGCGGCGGCGATCATTCCCAACGATGAGCGGCCCCTTGGCGACCCTCAGACCTCATCGGTGCTGGTGTTCGTCGACAAACTCACGCCGACCAAGTTGCGTCTGATTGGCAGCGGTTACGGCTTGAACAACCTGACCCTGGCGCCGGACGAGACCATCGACCCGCAGCGCCCTCGGGTGCCGCTGGACAGCACCGGTTACAGCCTGATCGCTGATCTGGAACGGCCCGGGCAACATTTATTGTGGTCATTGCTGCCGCCACTCGGCGCGACGATTGTGGTGCTGATGCTGCTGACCGCGTACTTCTTCCGTCACGCCTTGCGATCATCGCAGTACGTCGACCAGAGTTTTGCCGTCATGCAAACTTCCAATCAAGCACTGGAAAACGCCAACCGCGAGCTGGAAGCCAGCGAGGAACGCTTTCGCGCCGTGGCCGAAGCCGCGTCCGACTGGATCTGGGAGGTCGATCGCGCCCTCGCGCTGACGTACCTGTCGGCGCGCTTCAGCGAAGTGACCGGTTACCCGCAAACCCTGTGGTTGGGGCAAGACATCGGCCACCTGTTGAGTTGTGACACCACGCCACTGGAACTGTGGCTGAGAAACCTCACCGAGGAGAGCAGCGCCAGTGACTTGCGTTGCACCTACCGTGACCACTCCGGCCAGCAGCGCCACTGTCGGCTGTCCGCGCGGCCGATCTTCGACAAGCACGCGGTCATTGGCTATCGCGGTACCGCCAGCGACATCACCGACGAAGTCGCCGCCCATGCGCAGATCCAGCACCTGTCGATGCACGACGCCCTCACCGGCCTGCCCAATCGCAACAAACTCGCGCGTTATCTGGATGAAGCCCTGCTGCTCAAGGAGCACGCGCCGCCATTGTCGCTGTTGATGATCGACCTCGATAACTTCAAACCGATCAACGATTCGCTCGGCCACCCGGCCGGTGACGCCGTGCTGCAGGAAGTCGCCGTGCGCCTGCGTGAGTGCACCCGCGAACACGACATCGTCGCGCGACTGGGCGGCGACGAATTCATCGTGGTGCTCAACGGCATGGACAGCCCGCACGAAATCGACAAATTCTGCACCCGCCTGATCGGCAGCCTGCATCAACCGGTGGTCTTCGAACACCATCCGCTGCACATCGGCGCCAGCATCGGCATCGCCCTCAGCCGGCGCCACGGTTACGTGCCCAGCGACCTGATCCGTTACGCCGACATCGCCCTCTATCAAGCGAAGTCCGAGGGCAAGAACACCTGGTGCTATTTCGAAGCGCACATGAGCGATCAGATCCAGACCCGCCGGCAGATGGAAGACGACCTGCGCCACGCGCTCAAACACAACGAATTCATCCTGCACTATCAGCCGCGCTACAAGATCGATGGCAAGCACATCGTTTCGGTCGAAGCGCTGGTGCGCTGGCAGCATCCCACCAAGGGATTGCTCGGCCCGGACCTGTTCATCCCGCTGGCGGAGCAGACCGATCTGATTGTCCCGCTCGGCCGCTGGGTGCTGCGCGAGGCCTGCGAAACCGCGCTGGGCTGGCCGGAAGACATTCTGCTCTCGGTCAATCTGTCGCCCGCGCAGTTTGCGGTCAGCGATGTGGTCGAGGATGTTCGCGAAGTGCTGGTGCAAACCCGTTTCCCGGCCAGTCGCCTGGAACTGGAGATCACCGAAAACGTGATGCTCAACGACACCGACGGCGCCCTGACCACCATGAATGCCCTGAAAGAACTCGGCGTGCGCCTGAACATGGATGACTTCGGCACCGGTTATTCATCGCTGGGTTACCTGCGCGCTTATCCTTTTGACGGGATCAAGATCGACAAGCGCTTCATCGCCTCGATCAGCAGCGGCACCAATGATCGCGCGGTGGTGCAGGCGATCATCGGCCTGGGCAAAGCCATGGGCCTGACCGTGACGGCCGAAGGCGTCGAGACCGAAGAGCAATTGGATATTCTCGGGGTCGATCAATGCAACGAGGTGCAGGGGTACTTCATGAGTCGGCCGATCGACAAAATCGCGTTTGCTCGGCTGTTGCAGGACTCCAGAGGTGTACAGCTGAAATCAAAAAAGGGTCGGGTAACCTGAGCGTTTTAGCTGGGTGATCGACCCAATTCGGCGGTAAACACATTGCCCGCATCACGCACCAACTGCCGCCACTCGGCGCTGGTGATCAGACCTTGCTCTTCCATTTCATCGGCGGCCTTGAGCAGTTCGTCGTACTGTTGTTCCGGGTCCAGACGCATCTGCGCTTGCGTCGCCAGTTTTCGCCATGCCGCCAATTTGTCTTGTTTGCGCTGATCGAACATCAGGGATGATCTCGTGAAGGGCTCCACGGGTAGAAAGAAACGAGATCGCGATGGTTCAGCGCAGTCGACGGATGGACTACTTGTTTCCAAAGGGCTTCGCCGATCAGCAATGATGGATACACCACCGCCTCTGTAGGAGTGAGCCTGCTCGCGATAGCGGATTGTCTGTGACGGATGTGTTGGCTGACACACCGCTATCGCGAGCAGGCTCACTCCTACAGGTTTTTTTGCTGGCCAGCCGCCCACTGTGTCTGGCGCAATTCGTCAGAACTTTGCCGCTACGCGTTTATACGGATAATCCGGATCGCGGTACTTGCCCGGCTTCTGCCGTTTCGGCAATTCGACCTTGTCGCGTTTCACATCTTCATAAGGAATGCGGCTGAGCACATCGGTAATGATATTCAACCGGGCGCGGCGCTTGTCGTTGGAATCGGCCACCAGCCACGGCGCGTGTTCGGTGTCGGAATGCTTGAACATTTCATCCCGCGCCCGTGAGTAGTCGTACCAGCGGCTGTAGGACTTAAGGTCCATCGGCGTCAGTTTCCAGGTTTTGCGTCCGTCGTTGATTCGCGCCTCAAGCCGGCGGGTCTGCTCTTCGGGGCTGACTTCCAGCCAGTACTTGAGCAGGATCACTCCCGATTGAACGATGGCGTGCTCGACCCACGGAATCGATTTGAGGAATTTGTCAGCCTGTTCGTCGGTGCAGAAGCCCATCACCCGCTCGACACCGGCGCGGTTGTACCAACTGCGATCGAAGATCACTACTTCGCCTGCCGCCGGCAGATAAGGCAGATAGCGCTGCACGTGCATCTGGCTTTTCTCGCGATCGGTCGGCGCCGGCAATGCCACCACGCGAAAGACACGCGGGCTGACGCGCTCGGTCAATGCCTTGATGGTCCCGCCCTTGCCAGCGCCGTCGCGGCCTTCGAAAACGATGCAAACCTTAACGCCCTTGGCAATCACCCATTCCTGCAACTTGACCAGTTCGACGTGCAGTTTGCGCAAATGCTCGAGGTAATCCTTGTTTTTCAGCTTCGGACTTTCAGGCGCCGTGGCGGCCTTCTTTTTGCCTTTTGCCATGACCTTGGCCTCTCTCCAATAAATGCAGAAACAGAGTGTTGATTGACGGGACAAACCAGACACGTGAGGTTAGTTCATGACGTGCCGTTTGCCATGACCCGGCAAAAAGCAAAATTGCCATGTGTTTCCTTCGTTCTTTATTGCGTCGCACTGTTCATTGCCTTGCCCTTGTCTGCCTGGAGTTTTTTCGATGCCCGCGTCCAAATCCCTGCCCACCGCCCTGCTGGGCCTGGCCCTCGCCTGCCCGGCAATGGCCGAGACTCAAGGTCTGGAACTGGGGCAAGTGCTGATTTCGGCCGACGAGCAAAGCGGTTCAGACGCAAGCGTCGAAGAAGCCAAAACCCGACTCGAACAGGTGCCCGGCGGCACCAACGTCGTCGATATGCGCCAGCCTTTGCAGGGCCGCGTGGCGAGCAATCAGGATGTGCTGGCGTATCAACCTGGGGTTTATGCGCAGTCGGCGGGTAACGAAGGGGTGAAGATTTCGGTACGTGGCTCGGGCATCAACCGCGCACCGGGCGCCCATGCCTCGGGGCTGTTCACCATGCTCGATGGCCTGCCGTTGACTGGCCCCGGCGGCACACCCTATGAATTGCTCGAACCACTGTGGGTCGATCACGTTGAAGTGTTGCGCGGCGCCAATGGCTTTGATCGCGGCTCGCTGGCACTCGGCGGCGCCATCGATTACGTCAGCCACACCGGTTACAACGCGCCGAAACTGCAAGTGCGTTACGCCACCGGCAGCCATGGTTATCAGCAGCGTCAGGTCAGCTCGGGACAAGTACTGGGCGACTTCGACTATTACGTGTCGCTGACCGACGCCAACGCCGACGGTTATCAGGATCACACCGCCAGCGAAAGCAAAGGCGTGATCGCCAACTTCGGCTATCGCTTCAACCCGAACCTGGAAACGCGCTTCTACATCCGCTACCGCGAAACCGACAACGACCTCGCCGGCCGCGTGACCAAGCACTCTATCGAACACTCGTCGCGAGCGGCGAATCCGTCCTATGTGGCGCGCGACGACAGCCGCAAGCAACCGGGCAGCACGTTCATCGGCAACAAAACCACCTGGTACATCGACGACGACTCGAGCATCCAGACCGGCCTGGTCTATCACGATTACCCGATGGACCTGCGCGAAGGCCCGAACCGCCTGAAAGTCGCCTACACCGACGTCAGCGGTACCTTTGACTACAAACGCCGCGACACGATTTTCGGCATGGAAAGCCGCAGCAATCTCGGCTTGCGCGTGACCAAACATTTGCCCAATGACGGCGCCAGCGAATTCGTGCGAGTTCCGTCCGGCAACACCGCCGGTTATGCGTCGGGCACAAAAATGCGCGACTTCACGTATCAGGGTTCGGACACCGTTCTGCACTTGGGCAATGACCTGGAACTCGCCGACGACCTCTGGCTGACCACCGGGCTTGCCGCCATCTACACCCGTCGAGAAAGTGACGTGACCTACCCGCAGAGCGGCGGCAAAACCAGCATGAACGACTGGGACTATGCCCCGCGTATCGGTCTGCGCTACCAGATCAACCCCGACCTGCAAGTGTTCGGCAACCTTAGCCGCTCGGTCGAAGCACCGCACCCGTGGTCGCTGATCTACAGCACCAACGTGCGCTTCCCGGCCGGCAACGGCGCGGCAACCGGCACGCAAAAGGATCCGGTCAAGCTGCAAAACCAGACAGCGACCACGCTGGAACTGGGTGGCCGCGGCGACAGTGCCGTTGGCGAATGGAGCCTGGCGTGGTACTACGCGCAAGTGCGGCATGAGCTGCTCTCGGTGCTGCCGGATGCCAATGCCGTCACGCCTTATGAGTTGAACGCCAGCCCGACTGTGCACCAAGGTATTGAAGCCAGCCTCAACAGCAAACTCTGGTCGGCTGCCGATGGCCGCCAGTTGAGCCTGCGTCAGGCCTACACCTTCAGCGATTTCCACTACCGCGACGATGATCGCTTCGGTGACAACCGCTTGCCGGGCTTGCCGATGCACTACTACCAGGGTGAATTGCGCTATGACTGGCCGCAAGGTTTCTTCGCCGCGGTAAATACCCAACTGGTTTCCAAAGTTGCCGTGGATTACGCAGACAGTTATTACGCCGATCCTTACGCATTGTTCGGCGCTACCCTTGGCTACAACGCGCCGAAGGGCGACTGGCAAGGTTGGCTGGACATGCGCAATTTGACCAACAAGCACTACGCGGCGACAGTTACGCCGGGTTATGACGACAAAGGACTGGATGCCGCGCGTTCAACGCCGGGTGAAGGGATGGGGGTTTATGTCGGGGTTTCGTGGAGTTTGCTCTGACACTTTTTCGAGACGGTGGCTTGAATGGACAAACCTTTAAGACTTGAAATCGAGAGTGCTGCCTATGCTGACTTTCTCAGTCTTTGGCGTCAGGGCAAGTTCCAGAGTCAGCGGCTTGGCCAAGCGTTTTATAACCATTTCCGCCTGCATCAACTCTCTGATCAGACGCATTTGCACGGACTTTATGAGGCTGATGGGGAAAAGGCATTGAAGCTCATTTCCAGTGTGTTTCAGATAAAGTAAGCGCTAAAACTTCATTGGCGAAGGCAGCAATGGGACCGAAAACAGAAGAGCTGATCGGCACGCTTGAGCAGCTCGCGACGTTGCTTGAGAGCGATGGTGATACTCACTGGAGCTTGTGGATGCGCAACGCCCGAAGCCGATTGCTGCAGTCTGATTATTCAGGGATCGAGTATCTATTGAAGGCCTATGGCGGGATGGGCTCTTTCAACGACGTCGTTCTCGGCCAGCGCTTTGATGGTCGGGTGCTTTCATGGAAGTCAGACCATGTCGAGCTGAACGAAGAATTCAGCAAGTTGCGAGAGAAAGCTGCGGGACTGGCCCATGAGATCGAACGCTCCCAGGCTTGAGTGCATCTTGCTGCTGCGCCCCGAAAGCCGAGTACCAACTGCGAAGTCACTCAAACATCTGCACTACCAGGCCAAGGATGCGTTATGAAAACTACCAGTACGAAACAGTTGATTCAAGGCCTCCCACAACACAGCAGTCCTCGTGAACTACTCATCCAGGTACTGGAAGCCTCGATCGAGTTGGTATCGCTTCCTGACAATGATTTCAGCTGGTCTTCGTGGGCGGATGAGGATGCGGCAAAAACCGAACTGGAGTTGCTGCTTCATTCGCTCAGAGCTGGCGCGCTACCCGACAAGCTTCACATCGCCGTGCTTTTCGCTCCTACCGGACCGCTTCAAGAGCTCAGTCTCAGCAGCGGATGGGCAGATACTTTTTTGAAAGTCGCCGATAAATTCGATGAAGCTGAAGCGCGCCTGTGGTGAGTGAAGGCGCGTCCCGGCCTGGTTTTGCAAACGCTCTTGCAGGAGATGCGGCACGCTGCGATCTTTTGATCTTGCATTCAAAGATCAAAAGATCGCAGCGTGCCGCAGCTCCTACAGGGGCGTGGGAGCGGCTTTCGTTGTGTTGGGCCGCTGTGTATCATCGGCGCAGGCTGATGCTGCCTGCCGCTCGCTTCCGAAAGGAAAGGTGAAAGCATTGCTTCTTTTCCCCAAATCCCTGCGCATTTCTTGAAGTCGAGGTTTGGCAACGCGAGCACCAGAATATCTCGACCACAGGAGATACGATGCTTTCAATCGAACAAGCCAAGCAGATGGCCAAACGGCTGCGCGCCGCACTGGAGTCGCGCGATCAAGCGATGACCCATTGCGCAGCACTGGAAACAGTCGCGCAGCAGTTGGGTTACAAGGACTGGAATACCGCATCGGCAATGCTGCCTGCGGCACTACCCGAATCCGCAATCACCTTCGATAAAGCCATTCCTATCCTGCGAATTTTCGACGAAACCAAAGCCCGCGAGTTCTACCTCGACTTTCTCGGTTTCAGTGTCGAATTCGAGCACCGGTTCGAAGCGGATCTACCGCTCTACCTGGGGATCAGCCGCAATGGCCTGCAACTGCATCTTTCCGAACATCATGGCGATGCAAGTCCAGGCTCGACGGTGTTTGTGCCGATGCATAACATCGAATCGTTCGGCGAAGAATTATTGAACAAGCGCTACGGATACGGACGTCCGAGTGTTATGCAACAGGACTGGGGCAAGGTCCTGGAAGTGTACGACCCCTTCGGCAACCGCATCCGCTTCTGCCAGAGCTGATCGTAAAATTCGGACCGGTTGTCCGGTCCGCCCTGAATCACGCGAACCATTGAGCATCACGGAGCAGGCTATTGAGCGAATTCACACATACACCGGGACCTTGGGTTCTGGATGAGACAGCCGAAGTTAGCAGTCCTGGCAGTTTGAACCTTTCGATCTGCTCCATGAGCAGCGTGGACTTGCATGAAGGGCGTTACAGTTTCGGCACGGCGTCAAACGCTAATGCCAGGCTGATTACCGCCGCGCCAGATCTCCTGAAAGCAGCAAAAAGGGTTAAAGACAGTCTCGATGAATGGCTCATCGCCGCTGAAAAACAAGGGCTGCCTACACCCTTGGTGGTTGGACTTGCTGATTTGAAAGCGGCGATTGCCAAAGCCAGTTAATCGCAAATTGCATGAGTCCGTGTTGGCAATACGGATTCACTCATACAATTTTCCATGGATGTCTCGATGCGCATTTCCCCTTCGCTGTTAATGGTTGCCTTGGTCGGTAGCCTGCTCAACGGCTGTGCTTCCCCCTCGACACTACACAACAGTTATTCAAGCACCGCACAAAGTGTCGAGTCCGATCGGGCGGATATGGACTTCAAAGATGGCAGCGTCTATTTCAAGGCACAGAACAATAAACCTTCATCCGCTCAGTTCAGCCAGAGCCTGAATGCCTGCGTTCAATTTCAGGTCGCCAGTTACAACAAGAACGGTCAAGGTGTGCAGGTACGGCGTTCACTGGGCGACTCCGAAGCGCAAATCATCAATGAAGGCAGTCGTCTGTGCATGGAAAGCAAAGGGTGGGCGCTCTACAAGGTTATCAACGGCCAACTGCAGCGCATTAACCACAGGGAAGAAAGTTTCGCCTCCATGCCCGAAACTCAACTCAAGAGTTCAAGCGACCTTGTCACTGGCCAACGTCAGTGGTACCTCAAATACGCACCCGCTGTTCTTGCAATCGGTGACTTGGAACAATGATCGTAAAATGCGGACCGAATTGCCCGGTCCGCCACAAGGACACGTGAAAAAATGAAAGTACTGCTCATCGCGGCGCTTGGAATTCTGTCAATCGTTCAAACATCTTTGTCCGTTGCCGATAACGCCAATGGCAAGAATCTTTATCTACAGCGATGTGCGATGTGCCACGGAGCAGATATCAAAGCAACAGGCCCCTTGGCAAATAAAAGCCAGCCGCCGACACCTGACCTGACAACAACCGCCTTCAAGAAACGCCTGAATGATTATCCGGGGGTCATCGTCTCCTCGATCATCCTTCGCCCCAATGGCGACTTGATTCCGAGAACCCTGCGCGAGAACGGCGTAAAAATAGCGCCGCACGCCTGGAGCGTTGAAGACTTTCGCGACTTGAATCAATACATGAGTAGCGTGATTTCAAAAAGTCGCTGATTTGATAAACGGCATTAATCAGGCATTTCCGGCACGCCTCTCGCCGCCAAACTATTCCCCCGCCCCTCCCAAGGAAGGCACGTTTTTGAATCGCATTAAATCCAACGACCGAAACACCCTTAATCGCACTTTGCCGCTGCTAATGCTGTTGGCATCATCAGCTCTGCTCAACGCTGGATGCTCCCATCCACCGCCACCGGTCGATCGCGACCCGTGCCTGGATGAAGGCCCAAGCCAGAGTGCCGCTTACGAGGACTGTGTGGTTGACCGTAATGACGAAAGAGATGCGGCACTCAAGGCCATTCTTGGCACTGGTCCTGATCTTTATACACAAGCACGTCTCGCCGATCCGGGGGAGTTCCCTCTACAGGATTCCGACTACCCGGATATCCCAGGCCCCATGAGCTACCACACTGCCAACAAAATTTCTGCGGCGGAGCAGCAAGCGTTGCCGTTCAAGATGAAAATCCGCTGGAACTACACTTCCCGGAAATTCCTGCCGCGACCTCGCGATCTGGTGCGCATGAATGAAATGGAAGCTTTGCTAAAGTCGGCCGCAACGGAAAACGGCCTGGCGAAGTGGGTGTGCACAGTGACCGGTGAGCAACGTCGAGAGTGGGTTTTCTACGCCCGAAGCGACGCTGATTTCATGACTCGAATGCAAACGATACTGGCCCCGACCGGGCCGTATCCCGTCGAGTGGAGCGGTCGTAAAGATCCTGCGCACAATGTCGAAGGGACAAGTAAAGCCGACGCTTCCGGGGAAATCCTTATTACCCCGAAACTGTGCGTGGAGTAATCGATAGGGGCACTTGCGGCAGAGCGTGAATAACCTCCGCCGCCATCTATTCAGCACTGCTCATCCCGGCGTTTGCTGATATCGCTAGCGTTTGCTCTGCTATCCAGTCCTCGTGCCGCGCCCGGTTGCGCCCGGCACCATTCGGCTCGTTCGTTCCAGGCGTACGGTCCTGAAGTCACTCTGTTGCTTATGGGACTTGTCGCGCCTGGCGTATCCGGTCACCATCCAAGCATTAGCCAGCTAATTGCCACTATGCGATATGGCTCCACTTCTCTTGTGAAACATCAAACAAAACGCCTCACTAACAAGGACCGAATGCGTGGCCAGCGAACTTCAAGCACCTTTCAGCACGATATTGCCCCCGAATCCTCAGGATGCAGCCTTGGCGACCTTGCCACCCATGGCCAACCTTATAGTCGATCGCGCTATCGATAACGTGACCCGCAAGTTGGTGGCAGGCTACCGTAACAAACGCAACGCCACTCCGAACGCCAACCACACCGATTTCAGTGCTGAGGCCAAAGAAGCTTTGAAAGCGACTTCGGCCCAGTCCGTCATGCAGGTCGCAAATCGCGGCCAGGCGTGGAAAGAGATGATTCAGAAGAGCCTGACGCATGGCATTTCATCGCTGGCAACCTTGAAGTTCGATGGCAAGTTCACGATCGAGAATGGCCAACGACCGGATGATTTCAAGCAGAAAATGCCCAACGCCCCCGGCGTCTATGTTGTCTTCGATAAATACGATAAGCCTGTGTATGTGGGCGACAGCGAGAACATGCAATCGCGCTGGAATGCCGGCCACTTCAACGAATACAAGCAGGGGCAGAAACCTGGAGCAGAGCCTTACAAACTCGCCGATGTGATGGAAGCCGGTTGCACCGTCCGGTTCATCAATATGGAATCCAAAGAGACCGCCGCCGCATTGGAAGCCCATCTGATCAGGGAGAACTTTGCTCAGTTCAAGGACGTGAGCAAGAGCGAGACAAATTCTTCTGCGGACGAAGATGCCAAGCGAGAGCCGGCATTGTCCGACGGCAGGCTTAGGAACAGAAAGGAAGAGCTGGCTACTGAACAGGGCACCCGCAGCAACCAAGAAGCGAAGAAGATCAAAGACACATCGGGGGCGACCATTTCTCTAGCGGCCGGTGCAGCCGGCGAGGCTTTCAAGAATGTTGGTTATGACATCTTCGAGCGACTGACGACGACTGCAATCAAAGCCATCAAAGATGAACTGGTAGACGTGTTGAGTGGCGGCGTCGCCAAGATCAAGGTGCGCGTAGATCGGATGTTGAAGAAGATCCTCGCAGTATTGCGCAATGTATTGGAAAACCCGCTACAGCTCTTGCGTGGTATTGCCGAGTTCATCGTCAACGCCCTGTCCAAGACCATCGGCCAGATCTACAACCTGGCGCGCAACCTTTTCGATTTGGCCAACAACAGCTGGCAGCTCTACAAAGGGGCCCAGACTATGCCCCGTGAGGAGCTCGTCCGCAAAATCAGTGAAACCGTCATCATTAGCGGCTCATTGGTGATATGGGATTCGCTCGACCTGATGCTGGAAAAATGGCTGGTAGCACAGACAGGTGGCGCCTTGGCCGCCTTCGCGCCTTACATCTCAGCAGCCGTCGCTGCCGTGGGTTTCGGCATTTCAGCTCATGCCCTGCAGGGCTTCATGACCCGCATTATCAACGCAGTCATCGCCTTCCAGGACGGGCAAGTGGAGGTGCTGAACGCTGAGCGCGCAGCGTGTGAGCAACTCATCATCGTCGCAGAAAACGAACTCGCGCTGATTGGCGATCTGGGTGGCTACATCGAGTCAGAACTGATGGTTCTGGGACAGATGGAAGCTTACACCCGTACGTTGTCGATTCATGAGCCCATTGCCGCGATCGACCCTCTCACTCTGCGTATTATCCGCTCCTGATTCGAGAAGCACGCCTATGAACATGCATAACACCCCCGCCAGGCTTTCTGCTGTAATGCGACGTACCGACTGTATCCTGACAGCCGCCAACCACCAAGAGATCAGGGACTTCACGCGAGCCCTTGAAGAGGCGGTTCTGGACATAGAACGGGCATCACGCCAGAGTTCAGAAGTCAAAGACCAGGCTGGCTCACTGATGAACAGTCTGGAGAGCCGGAACTGGTGGGGCCAGCTCACCTCGGGGTTGTCAGGTAACACCGATAAAGAGCTGGCCATTCTGGTTCAGGGACTGGGCGCCAGTCTCGTGGTCACCCAGAAAGTGCTGCAAGTCATGTTGAAGGTCATGACCCAGAAAAACCAGGTGCTGCAGGGATTCAATGAGGCGCTGGTCAACAAAATCGCGATGGTCACGGCAGATACAAAAACCCTCGATGGCAATCAAAAAGTCGTGGTCAAAGCTTTCCTTGACCAATTGCAGCAGCAGGTCTGCGACCAGTTACAACAGCAAGACATGGTCGATAGTCTGGAACTGCGCATGATTGACTGTGAAGCATGGCGCGAAGAAAAAGAAATCCATGAACAGTTTGTCAATGCACAGTTGACCAGACATGAGCAAAATCAACAGTCGGCGACTTCGCGCACCCAGGAACTGGAAGGCAACGTTAAAGTTCTTACCGATCAGACAGGTCGACTCGCACAGCATCGAACCCTTGATGATGCTCGGATAACTGAACTGTTGCAGAAGACGCAGGCCTTCTCACAGCAACTGCCAGCGCTCGACAATTGCAATCGCGTACTTGCCGGCCGCGTGGATGTTCTGGAAGCTGAGCGTGCTGACTTGGCCAGGCAGATGCATCTATTGACCGACCGCGCCAAGACGGCGGAGGCTGCATTAGCGCAGCAATCTGCAACGATCAGTCAGCTGCAGCAGGTTGATATTGAGCAGAAAACTCTGCTTCGCGCCGTTGAACAGCGGCTGTCGTCACTGGAAACTATCGATAGTTCGTCGCGAACCACAAAGGCGCGAGCCATCCACTATGCACCGGCACTGGTGGCTTGCCTGCTGGGAGCGCTGGCGATTTATCTATCGCTGGCAACGTAAGCAAGCTCCAGCGCAGTGTGCAAACTGTGTTGCACACTGCCAGCGGATTGCAAATTGCTATCCCCCTCGCCCAATCATGGAAGATCCACTCATTGAAACCAGCTCTCGGTGCCCTGCTTCTAACCTGCCTGACCACCAGCGCTCTCGCTGACGTCAACGCTATCGGTTTCCAGTCCTCGACCCTGCCCGACCTGCACAATGAGCGTGCGCTGGAGATGGTGGTCTGGTATCCCGGCACAACCACCGCCACGCCACAATTGATCGCCGACGATGTGGTGTTTGTCGGCAATGCCGCCGTGCGCGACGCGCCGGCCAGCGCAGGCGAGCATCCACTGGTGGTGCTTTCCCATGGTTATCGGGGCAACTGGAGCAATCAGGGCTGGCTGGCGAGTGCGTTGGCCCAGCAGGGTTACATCGTCGCGGCGGTCAACCACCCCGGCACCACCACCCATGACCGTCGCCCGCAAGCTGCCGAGCAGTTGTGGCAGCGGCCGGTCGACCTGAGCCGGGCGATTGCGGCGGTAACCTCGCAGCCGCAGAAGTTTGGCGCCGTCGCACCGCGCCAGATTGCTGTGGTGGGCCATTCGCTCGGCGGCTGGACGGCCATTGAAATCGCCGGGGCGCGGTTCGATCCGGAGCTGTTTGCGCGTGACTGCAAGGTTCATTCACAACTGGCCAGTTGCATCAATTACGACAAGATCAATCCGGCCAGCACGCCCGCACTGAAAACTCAGTTGGCCAGCGACTTGCGCGACAAACGCGTCACCGCCGTGGTTTCCCTTGACCTCGGTTTTTCGCGCGGGATGACCAGTGAAAGCCTGGCGGGACTGCCGGTGCCGGCGCTGGTGATCGCTGCCGGTGCGCCGTCGCAGGATCTGCCTGCGCAACTGGAGTCAGCCGACCTCGCCAAACGCCTGCCGCAGGCGTCAACGCAGTATGTCGAGATCCGCGATGCCAGCCATTTCACTTTCCTGGCCATGTGCAAACCGGGTGCCGTGGCACTGCTTGAAGAAGACGTGCCTGGCGATGGAATCATTTGTGGCGATGGCGAGGCTGCGCGTCCTCGGGGGGTTATCCAGCAGCAGGTTGCAACGTTGATCAACGAGTTCTTGCAGCAGGCCTGGAAGCAGCAAGACAGTCTGGTGAAGCGCTGACAGCAAGGCCTTTGCAGACAAGAACAACCGGTTTATCAAGCGCTTGTGTGAGTGAAGCTCAGCGGATGAGTCAGCAATGCCATTGATGTGCCACTACTGAAATAGTATGTTACTCAAAATCCATCCCCTGCTTCACCCCCGCACAAGGAAGACTTCATGTCGCTCAAAGGAAAGATAATCTCCGGTTATCTGCTCATCGGCTTGATCTACGCGCTCTACTCCTGGCTGTTCAGCTCCATCTACTCCCACGCAGGCTTCTTCTACAACCTCGGCCGGGGCCTGATGTGGCCGGCGGCGATGTTCCCTGCGCTCGGCGCATTCATCGGCGGTGTGGTGCTGGTAATCATCGCCGGCGCCTACGCGCTGAGTCGCCGTTAAGCCTCCTGCACTTCAAATCTTTCAAGGAACGATGCTCATGAGCATGAAAAAAGTAACGCTGGCCGTATTGATGGCCGTGGCGCTGGCGGGTTGCGGCGGTAGCAAGGACAAGGCTGAGAAACTGGTCGAGTCCAGCGGAATGACCAAGCAATACGGCAACATGATCGAAATGGTGTCCACCGGTTACGCCACCCGCTATCCGATGCTCGAGCGCGAGCAGATCCGTAACGTCGTGCGGGAAAACATCGATCCCGACGACCTGAAGGACATGGTCGTGGAAATCTACGCTGATCACTTCGACAACGATGAACTCGACCTGATGATTCGCGCCAACCAGCACCCCGAGCAGGCCATGGCAATCATCCTCAATTCGAAACAGGGCCGCGATCTGGCGCAAAAAGTCATGACCATCCAGACCACCATCGCCAAAGACATGCAAGACGCGATGGCCGACCGCGATGAGGCGATCGTCGATACGCTGGATGATTTGAAGGATGAAGCGCAGGGCTAGACCACGTTCTTTGTAGGAGTGAGCCTGCTCGCGATAGCATCCGTCCAGCCGACATCAGGCTGACTGAGTCGCCGCCATCGCGAGCAGGCTCACTCCTACATGGGTTTCACGGCAAACCACAAATCCCAATCCCACCCACATCCCTGTGGGAGCTAGCCCTGTTAGCGATGACGTCAGCCCATCAAAAACACATCAACCTGACACCCAACCTCAGTGCCCGACCACAGCCCCCGCCCCCGCACCACGCGGCCCCGCTTTAAACCCGTGCGCCCGAGCGCTCCAGGCAATCACAAACCCGACCGCGACCAACACCACCATCGCCCACGGAAACGATGCACCCCCCCACCGATCCAGCAACACCCCGCCGACCACGCCGCTGCCGGCAATCGCGCTATTCCATGCCACCACATTCAACGACAACGCCACATCTGCGCCATCGCCCGCCGCATCTGCCAACGCGGTCTGCAACAAAGTCGCCGCGCCACCAAAACTCAATCCCCACAGCAACACGCCGAGGTAAATCACCTCAGGCACACGCCCCCAAAATCCAAACCCCACACACACCACGGCAAACATCACCAGGCTGGCTAACACGGTCTTGCGCAACAGCGGCTCAACCAGTTTGGCCGTCAACCAAATCCCCGCCAACGCCGCAAGACCAAACACCAACAACACCAGATCCACACGATCCGCCAACCCCGCCGGCGCCACAAACGGGGCGATGTAGGTGTAGAGAATGTTGTGCGCCAGCATCCAGCTGATCACCACTGCCAGCACCGGTCGGACACCCGGCGTGGTCAACACGCGGCGCAGCGACAGACGCTGATGCGCAGGCTGCGGCGGATAATCCGGCACCTTCACCAACACCCAGACGATCAGCATCAAGGTCAGGGCCGACATCAACCCGAACGTCGTGCGCCACCCGACCAACCCGCCCAGCCAAGTCCCCAACGGCACGCCCAATGACAGGGCAATCGGCGTACCGACCATCGCCAGTGCCAACGCCTTGCCCTGCTGATCCGGCTCGACCATCCGCCGCGCATAACCGGCCAACAAACTCCACGCCAACCCTGCCGCGACACCCGCGAAGAAGCGCGCCACCAGCGTCACGCCATAGTGCGACGACAGCGCCGTGATCGAGTTGAACAGCAGAAAACCAACGGTGGTCAGCAGCAACACATTGCGCCGACGCCAGCCGCGCGTGGCGATGGTCATCGGGATCACCGCCAGCACCGAGCCCAGCGCATACGCGGTGACCATCTGCCCGGCCATCGAAGGCGAAATCGCCAAGCCTTCGCTGATCAGCGGCAACAGCCCGGCGGGCAGGGTTTCGGTGACGATACAAATAAAACCGGTCATGGCCAGCGCCAACAGCGCGCCAATGGGCAGGCGTTTGGGCGCCGCCGAGAGAGTCAATGAAGGTGTCACGGGAAACTCCTTGAGTTTGGAAATTCAGACTTGCGTACCGATCGATATAAAATACTGGCGGCAGCCGAGGCATGTTGTCAACGACTTATGTATCGACTAGTATCCAAATCACTTTCCGAGGAGTTTCAAAGATGGCGAGAACCGGTCGCCCCCGCGCCTTTGATCGCGACGACGCCGTCGACCAGGCCATGCAATTGTTCTGGCAACACGGCTACGACGCGACGTCCCTCGCACAGTTGAAAGCCGAACTGGGCGGCGGCATTTCCGCGCCAAGCTTCTACGCCGCGTTCGGCTCCAAAGAAGCCCTGTTCGACGAATGCGTGCAGCGTTACCTGGCGACCTTCGCCCAAGTCACCGAATGTCTGTGGGACGAAACTCTGCCACCACGCCAAGCCATCGAAACCGCACTGCGCCAGTCGGCCCGCATGCAATGCGACGACGGCCACCCAAAAGGCTGCATGGTCACCCTCGGCGTCATGAGCGCCCCGAGCCCGGAAAACGCCCACGTCGCCCAAGCCCTCACCCACTCCCGCGCCCGAACCCGCGCCGGGATTGTGGTGTGTGTCGAGCGGGGTGTGAGTGAAGGACTGTTAGCCGACGACGCGAACGCAGCCGCCATGGCGACGGTGTTCGACAGTTTCCTGCAGGGGATTTCCATCCTTGCTCGGGATGACACGCCGCTGGAGAGCATTGATGCGGCGATTACGCAGGTGATGCGGACTTGGGATGTAGCGGCGGTGAGTGAGACATCGGTGCAATTGCAGTGATTGCGGGGCTTGCGTAGCTAAAAACCAGTCGGCTACGCGACCACCTCAACATAACTCGACTCCCCGCCCCCCTCCGCGCCCGACAACCACCCCCACACA
>NZ_PCQC01000018.1:0-120138 GCF_002979955.1 Pseudomonas sp. MYb2 | reverse complement strand
AGGTTGGGGGAGGGGGTGGTGTTGCCTAGGTTGGTGAGGCCGTGATTTGAGGTTGAAGTAAGTTTTTTATCTATTGAACTCCGGTCTATTCTCGTATGTAAAATATTTTAGTTGAATTAAAGCCGGGTCATGGACCCGGTCAATGTTAACTTAATTGCTGAGGTTTACATAAAGGCTCCTTGTAGATTTCTATTTCCTAAGCAGTTTTGCCTTGTTGGTGGCAATATCAATTGCTCTAGATTGATTCATTCCAATATTGACAGAGGCGGCTAAGCGCTGTTTGTCCTTGTCAGTTGTGTGGAACATATGTAAGTGATAGAAAACTAAACTCTGCAATATAGTAAAGGCGAAATTATTAGAGGCGGTATCTTTCGCTAGCTTTTCGATTGCTTCGAATGGGATATGTCCTGGATGTACGAGGCATGAAGCTATACCGATCAGGCGATAAGCATTGTTGTGGTTCGTAGTTACAAGCGAGTTTATATCTTCGCGGATCTTTTCAGAACTTACCACTTGCCCTACTCTAGCTATAAAACCTGTGCAGATCATGCCAAGCACCTGAAACGCCAGTCCTTTTGCAGTCTCTTTCGCTTCGTTAGCGGTAAGGTCAGGCTTTCGGTCGTTTAGCATTCTCTCTAACTCAGCAACAAACGCATCGGGCTGCTCAAAAATCTCCTCAAAAATAGCTTTCAGGCTACGCAGTGAGCCATTAAAAATTTGCTCCAAGTAACTCGCCTTTCGAGATCGCTCCAAGGATCCATAGTAATTTTTTGTAATGTGACCCAGGATTTCTGATGTTTTAATCATCAGGTTTATGTTGGAGCTAAAGCTGAGTATTGCGTCAGCATCCCCGGGAGAAAGAGAGTTCGATTTTGGAGGCTCTGGTATCTCTTGGGTATCAGACAGATCAGCTGCACGGCGAGAGTTCTGTTGGTTTCTTTCAATGTCTTGGTCATTGATTTCATTGATGACTATCTGCGCGGTAGTGTTCACGAGTGCGCTGATAGATGCGATATCTCCATTAAGCTCAATTGGCGTTTGGTCGGAAAAACACCCATTGAGAACTTCTGATATCTGTTCTATTACCCAAGGGTTATTCCCGTGATGGGTTAGAAACATTACACAATTAGCATTCTCTTTGCGATATAGTTCTTTGCAGTAACCACTGACCAAAACTTTAATGCTGTCTTTGTGGAGGTTTGCTGCCAGATATTTTCCAACAAACAAAAAGTAAACGTAAGAATAGCTAAAGCTATAAAGGTCACCGTCCTGCTTCAAGATCTTTGCTTGCTTCAATAGTGCCAGTCTCGTGCCGAAGTCGACTGTTGCATATTCCTCGCAAAATTTTCCGTTAAATTCTCGCAGGGCTTCTATATTAAGCTCTGTCACATCCCTGCTTTTGAAAAACCAAGCAAGATTTGATAAGTAATTGAACATTTCATTTAGATGATCGAGTCTAAAGTCGGCCTCCTTGAGACTCTTGACTATAAGGAATTCATAGTATTGGGAGAAGCTGCTGTTTTGAAGCTCTGATTGTTGGTCCTGTGCGCAGCTTTGCAATAATATAAGTAAGTATATAGGCTTTGATGGAACAAGGTTTTTTCCTAGTATTACTCCTAGTGTTCGTTCGACATTGTGTACTTTTGCATCTAGTTCTGATTTAGTGTTCGAGCCTCCGAGCATGCACCATTTTTTTATAAGGCTATGGCGCATCAAATGCCCGAAAGGACGTATTTTTAAAGTTTCAAAGTCTGAAAGCGCCTCGGCTGCAGAGGGGTCAATATACTCATTTAACTGATATCTTGAACTGGCAGTAACTATTATTGTTCCAAATGACTCGCTAAGATATGCTATTAACTTTGCTTGATTTTTTGAGCCGCCGCTCAGTCGATCTAAATCATCGACTAAAGCAATTTTATTTATTCTCTCTGCGTAAATGAATTCTTCGTTCTTTTCGTACTGTATTTCTGCAAGTTGTGATATTTTTCGGTCAAGTTCTCTTGTGCCTACCGAGCTAAGCTCCGTAGCTTTTATAAATATCGGTAAGCCGCCTTGTGAGTGAATGTCGAAGAAAGCTCTTTTTAATAAAAATGTCTTTCCAGACTCATCGTCGCCTAAAATAAGCGTCCTTCCTAGATCCTGCCAACCGTTGATTACTTTGTCGGCAAATATATATTTTTTATCCTGCTCCGCGTTGGTGTCTTCCAGTTCCGGATAAAGGAACACATCCTCCGCAACTATTCTTTGCTTGCCTTCATGGGTAAAATTACCTCCGGCATCAGATAAAAAATCTATAAAGCTAGCGGAAATTTTATTCACTTGTCTTACGCAACCGCCTGATACCTTTAGGGCGTGCTGTAATTCTTCAAGTTCAACTGGGCATGTTTTGCTGGCTTTGAACCTTTTCTCTATAACAATTTTTTCATCTGCATCAAATAATAAGCAACTGAACCTTGAGTCAAAGTCGTTGCCGTGGGGTTGTAGGGCGGCGCCTTCAAAAATCAATACATTACCAATTGATCCATCTATGACTTCTTCAGATGCAGATGAGTGCTCATGACCTGACAGAATCGCATTTGAGTGCGTTCTCAGCGCTTTCTTTAATGGGTGGTAACTTGCTTGGCAATACCAATTCAGAGGGTGATGTATTAAAGACAGTCTTAAATCAGACGGAGACTCGAGAAGGTCATAGTAATTTTCAATTGGAAAGACTAACTGCCCCTGAGGCTCTGGAAGCCTTGACATCCATGCAGCATTCAATGAAGAAATCCGAACGACAGAGTTTTTTATATTTAATTCATACTCTTTCCAAAGCCTATCCGAATACAGAGGAGCTAAAGTTGATATTTTTTCTTGGAAGTTAAAGAACTCGCTCTGTACGGAGGTGCAATCGTTTACCAAGTTTTCACTGTTCGCTTTTGAAGGGTTCTTAATAATTTGTTCAATTATAATTGTCCGGCCTTCGTTTTCAGGTTTAAGCATGCAGTCATGATTGCCGGGGGCTAAAAATACATCGATGTTTCGACCAGTTTCAGATTCAATTTCTCTTTTGATTGTCCCAAAAAAAACTTCGGCTAAAGCGTATTCTTCTTTCTTGCAACTGAATGCGATATCGCCAGTGACAATTATTGCGAAGGCGTCGCTTTGATGCGCTATCGCGTAACATGCTTTTGCTATTGAGGACCCAATCTCTAGAACTTTGTCAGTCGAGTTTTTTATATGGATGTCACTTATATGTAAGATGCCTAACTTCATTGCATACCCCAGTTCATCCTTGCTGTTTTATACTTAGCGCCAAAGGAGTTCTCATCCTTTTGCCCGCTATGTATAGAACTATTATTGATTTTGATAGAACTCATTGCCAGTATTTTGATATCACGGTTTCTAGCATTATGCAATTGTACGCGGTGTGTATTCGATCAATGGCAGAAGCAACGGCTTGCCGATGTGCCCCTAGATAGCATTACCTTGTTGGCAATTTCAGGGACGTTTGCGTCTGACCGATAGCTGCTGACGGGAATGATCGCGCATTCGAAAAGCAATCATCGCTAAATCCGGCCGTTTAAGACGATGGTTGTTGGGGGGGGGCCGTGGAGTCATTGGATGGGGCCAAGGGCATTGCGGGGATAAAGGGGGACGGATCTATTTTGTGGAGCGTGACGGAATGAAGCCTCGATAAACGCCAATGTTTAAAAAGACATCTCCAAACACTCTCCCAGGCTACACACCCTTGCGCCTTTGCCTACAGCTACGCCAGAATCCGCCGGCTTGTGCACTTTGTACCTGGTCTTTATCGTCTACGTGTCGCTGGTAACCCAGCGACCGGGTTTAGCGACCTGACCAGGTATAAATACAACGACGCTCCAGCTTGTCGCAGACGTTTGCGACGACGATATGGTGGCTGTGCGTGGGAGACCTTCGGGTCTGCCGGGTCTTATACCTCTCGGTTCGCTAACCCGCGTACAGCTGCCACCCTTACTTGTTTAGCGACAGGTGTTGGTGGTTCCACCAGGTATAAATATGGAGCTTCACCATGATCAAACCAACACCCAACCCGCCCGAAACCGCCTCGGTTTCCCCCTACGAATCCATCGATTCCAAAAAACTCCACGAAGCCGCCGACCGCGCGCTCGATCATTACCTCTGTCCACCCGGTTCCACGCCGCCGCCACGCAAAAAACGTGGGATGTACGCCGTGACGGCGGACAACAAAACCGAAGAACTGCTGGTCGATGCCAGTGCAACACTTGCTTCGGCCAAAACCATCGCCCAGAACGTCTCCAGCCTGTTGCCGGCATCGCAGCGCCAGGCGCTGGCGGGGATTGCGCAGTTGATCATGCTCGGGGAGTTGGCGGTGAATCGGGCGTTGGATAATTTGCAGTTGCCGGGGTGATGCGGGTGTCGGGATCACCTGGTGATTGATCGGGTGTTCATTCTGGCGCTTTCGCGAGCAAGCTCGCTCCCACAGGGTTTTATGCTGATTGCAGATGTTGCGTACGACGCTGAAACCTGTGGGAGCAGTTGATTATTACCGTGCCGTTTTCGTGTGGTTAGTGAGGCGCTTCAGGACATTCGCGGGTCCATCGCGTCACCGTCATGTCATTGAATCGCTCACCGATGGTATCGACGCGTAGGCAAGTTCCTTTCTTCGCGTAGTACAAGATGCAACGCGAGCTATCAAACGAGCAGGTATCCAGTTCGAAGAAACTGCGTGTAGCCAGCTCCTTCTCCACGCCGCTGTACTCATAGCCGTCGCTGGTATGCATCCGCGTCGGCTTCCAGCCTTGTTTGACTAGCTTGGATTTGGCCGCAGCCAAACGCTCACCGACGACGATGTCTGCTGGTCCTCGCCGGTCGTTTGGCGCCTGTGAGGCATCGGCAAACGTTGCGCTGATACCCGTGCAATAAAGTGCGACAAGTACGAGGGTTGAAGCCTTCATTTGGTTGTTCCTCCAGCCGATTTGTAGCTCGACAAAAACTCTGGATACTCGACGTAATGTTGCGGGGGATAGTGATTCTTTTTGCCGGGCCCTTCGGGAAGTGCCGCCCACCTTGTTGCTGCTTTAGGCATCGCGCCCGGAATGTCACCGGCCTTGATCTTGTCAATCACGCCTAGCAAAAAAGGGACTGATTTATTTCCATAAAATAAATCAGTCCACTTTGTTATCACTTTGTTTTCGATTTCTGGTTTCAATCCTTTTCAGGACATTTGAAGTTCCAGGAATAAACTTTCATGTCTTTGACTTCTTCGCCGACAGTTCCTACACCTAAACAAGCTCCGTTCTTGATGTAGTTGAAGCTGCAGAAACGGACGCCCTCCGTGCAAGACTCGATTTCATTGAAACCTTGTCTTTGTAGGACGTTTTCAACCCCGAAGTCACCTGAGTAGGACGGATTCGGCTTCCAGCCATTTTTGATCAACGCTTTTCGGGCTTTCGAAAATGGCATTCCCTCTTTGATAGGAATGTCTGCTGCGCTAGAAAATAAACTGACGCAACATAAAAGGCTGATGGCTAATATTTTTAGTTTCATTTAACAGTACCGCCAAAGCCTTTAAATATTTTTTCTACTTCGTCGTACTCAGTATAAGGTTGGCCGGACGGCTTTCCATTGATTGGTCGATTTGCCAAGCCCGGCCCCATAGGCAACGCTTCCCATTTTTTTGATGCTTTTCCAACTGCAGTTTTTAAGTCGCCACCGATCAGCGGTTCGATAGCACTCACGTTGCGGAGGAGTTCAACGGCAATCAAGTCCTGCGTTCCGGGGCTGAAGTCAGATAGCCCCATTGCTTTGATGGAGAGTTCCGACCAGGTGGCTTTCGTGATTTGGTACCTTCCAGAAGCTGTAGTTGAACCACCATGACCTGGTCCTGGGTGAGTAGACTCATCACTGAATGTCCACTTCCCGGATTTCCAGCCAGCTGCCCAACCATATCCGAATTTCGCGTGATAATCGCCACCCTCGACTTTTGCCAACGTATCCAGAAAGGCCTTCACATTCTTATTCTTTAGGAACTCCGCATTCTCGGCACGCCTCTTTTGTTGCTTTGCGTCTACGGATACAGCTTTAGGGCTGGAGTCTTTGACAGGCGTCACCGTTCTGGTAGCTACAGATGACATTTTTCGGCCGTTTTTGCTAATGACTTCAGCCATGAAGAAAACTTCCGTTATTTTCTTTGACGCTCGGCTGGCGGCGGTTTTGGAGAGTGGAAATAAAGAAGTTTATATTTTTGGCCATGGAGCCTTGTACACGGTAGCTTTCTTGAGTTTTATCTACATCCATTTTCAATCCTCCAAAAACAGTTGGATCGTTTCGGCGAGGTGCGAGCTAATTACGTGCGTATACCCCATTGAATCGCTGACACCGTGCTCAATGCTGCCGTCAGCTCGCTGGATGGCGTAATCAAGATTAGCTAGCGGCTCCCCTGACTCGTCGTCAATAAGCCTGAACTTGTCGCTGAAGTGCACTGGCATCGGCGTCAGACCGCTGAAAGGAGCTGATACGACGGTGTCGCCAATAATGACCGTTCCGGATCCGCCGATAACCACGTTGCCGTGGCCACCGGTACTGTCTTTAGTCGCAGCGTTCAGCCCATTGATGAAAACCGTAGCGCTGACGGCGCCCGTAATTGGGCTACCGCAGGCGGATTTGTCGGTCATTCGAGCGGCGGCAAGGCCGTCGAAATTCACATTGGGCGAGCCGCTGACAATAGGGTTTGTGCCATGCCCCGGGAGCGGGCAATTGGTTGGATCTGTCACTCGCGCAGCAGGTTTGCCACTCATGAAATGTTCCTTTTCAAAGTTTCAGTTTTCCTTGACCGGAATGGAGTCGATATGGGGCGAGGGGTATCGGCCGCCAAAATAATGCGGGGGTGTCCAGCGTGTACGCGCGAAGAAAAGGGCATGTCCTTGGAGGGGCGCATAAAGTTTTACTGTCCATGTAAATGTGCTGCGCGCAGCATGCCCCAGGCAGGCGGCGTGCTCAATATTTACTTACAAATTATTGGTTGACTGTTGGGTGTGGTCGCAACGCTGGGGGCAAGCTCGGGTGATCTCTGGCAACACGTGACAGGATCGATTTTAGAAAATCGGGATGCGATGAGGCTCGATAAACACCAACTTTTAAAAAGACATCTCCAGACACTCTCTCAGGCTACATATCCTTGCGCCTTTGCCTACAGCTACGCCAGAATCCGCCGGCTTGTGCGCCTAGGGTGCGGGTTCTATTGTGGTGCGGTCGCTGATGAATCAGCGACCGGGTTTAGCGACTCGACTTTTTGTAATAGGTGCATCAGCGTTCCATGCTTTGTCGCAGACTCGATGTCTGCGACTCCGCTATGGTGGCTGTATGCGGGAGACCCTCGGGTCTGCCGGGTGCCTATAACCGGTTCGCTAACCTGCGTACAGCCGCCACCTTTCTGTTTAGCGACAGTTATGGCGGCTCCACACTAATAGGAGCTTCACCATGATCAAACCAACACCCAACCCGCCCGAAACCGCCTCGGTTTCCCCCTACGAATCCATCGATTCCAGAAAACTCCACGAAGCCGCCGACCGCGCGCTCGACCATTACCTCTGTCCGCCCGGCTCCACGCCGCCGCCACGTAAAAACCGTGGGATGTACGCTGTGACAGCGGATAACAAAACCGAAGAACTGCTGGTCGATGCCAGTGCAACACTCGCTTCGGCCAAAACCATCGCCCAGAACGTCTCCAGCCTGTTGCCGGCGTCGCAGCGGCATGCGCTGGCGGGGATTGCGCAGTTGATCATGCTCGGGGAGTTGGCGGTGAATCGGGCGTTGGATAATCTGCAATTGCCGGGGTGATGCGGGTGTCGGGATCACCTGGTGATTGATCGGGTGTCCGTTCTGGCGCCTTCGCGAGCAGGCTCGCTCCCACCTTTGAGCATGTTCCAAGGTGGGAGTGCGCTGGCTCTCCAGTCGCGATAAGTTTCGAAACGATGAACATCCTCAGAAATCACAGCAAGGGTTTGCGAAACCGTTTTTACGTACTCTGGGCCGAAAGCAGCCACCTATAGCTTGGCTAAATCCTACTTGCAAACCTTCAATCGCGTTCCATCAGTGCCACTGCTTTCACTGGTGTCAATCTCGCCGTTACGGTCAATATGAATTTCCGTTGTCGGCCACTGGGGAGTAATGCTGATGCAACGGTTCTGGCCCTTTGCATTCCACCAGTCCAGACGCATGAAGAACTCATCGTCAGGAAAGATATGTCCCGCATCACCCGTTGTTTTTCCCGGCAGCAGTTCACCGCGAACGATGGTGTGCTGTGTGTTCAGGACGTAATTAATGTTCTTGGTGCCGTCTTTTGAGTAGTAAACGACAACTCGCGGTATAGCTATGTACCAGCACGCCACAGCACCAATGAGAAATAGCCCTATCCACCGGCCAATATGTCGTGGTCTATTTTCACTTGCAGACATGTATTTGAACCCCTGTACCCCAGTCAGCAATTGGCACGGCCAACACCTTGTCCATGATGATTTGTGCAGTGACACCGCTGTTCGGATATTCCTTGTAGAGTTCCATTCCGAGGATGATCGACACTCTATCAGGCGCATCGTCCCATGCTCGCATCCCTTCGACACCTTCTGTCCTTCGTGGGCCATCAAACCTCTTGGGGTCTTTGAGGAAGCGCCAACTGTCTGATCCTATTTGCTCAACTCCAGCGCCATCCAACTGCACGCTGTCAGAGAGTCCACCGGCTAAGCCGACGTACCCATAATGGATGTTCGACCAGATATCGTAGTAGAAGTCATACGGCCCCTGTTTATGCCAAGGTGCGCCAAATAGTTTGGCCAATTTGGGCTTGTGATCCCAATCCTGACCCTGTCCCACCTTATTCGTCCAGATGGCGAAAGCCTTCGCCTTTTTTCCAAGTGCCATGCTGTAAAACTGGGGGGCCTGCCCTAGGCGTAGGTAGAGCGGAAGCTCTATGAATTTCTTGGTTTCCCCCTCAGGATCGAAGCTGTTTAATTCTTTCATTTCCAAGACTGCTGGGTCATTGATATTGCGGTTCATCTCATCGGCGATGTAACTGGCCAGTTGCTCCATCATGTCAGGGTCTTTGCACGTTGTAGGTGCTTCCGGCTCTGTCTTCGCTTCGGGTTTTTCGGTACTGGCTTGCGGATCTACCAATGCATTCGCCGCCAGAGCTTTCTCTGTCAAATTTGGATCTGCGAGCAAGGTCGCCATCTTTTCATCGTCCACGGTCCCATCTGGGCGGAACGCTCCCAGTGCCATGAAGTTGATGATGGATGCACCGCCAGCATCGCCCATGACAAACCCGCCACCTACATCGCCTGACCCGGTGATGATGGTTCCACCATGGCTGGTAGGACTGCCAAGGTGGGCCATAGGACGGCCATTCACTTGAATCGATGAGAAACCTGTGGTGATTACAGCGCCACACCCACATGTATCACCAACGCGGGCGGAGCCCATAAAGTTGATATTTACGTCGCCACTGGCGGAGGCAATCGGGGTAGTGCCATGGCCGGGCAAAGGGCAGACATGTTTATTACCCAGTCGTGCAGAAGCAATCATGTATCGTCCTTGAATCGTTGCGAGGCGTGCCAGCTTATGGCTGCGGTAGTCTGACTTTACCGGGAAGCTCAAAAAATGGCTGCAAGACAAATCCTAAAAGCCTTGTTGAAAAATCTCCCTTTTCCGTGTCAGTTGTTTTCTATGACTGAGTTGTCTTGCGGGGTACGGCGACCTAGAAGACCTTGGCGATTATGGCTTTGGTTAAGGGCCTTATCGGTTATGGCTTTGGTGATTCTGGAGGCTGCGTGAGTGGACGCGGCCCTCACCCCAGCCCTCTCCCGGAGGGAGAGGGGGCCGACCGAGGTGTCTTGCGGGGTACGTCGACCTGGAAGATTCTGGCGATTATGGTTCGGTGAAGGAACGTAGCGATTATGGCTTTGGTGAAGGGCCTTCGATTTGGCTTTGTGAGCTTGGCGATTTTGGATTCAACGAAAGACGTTCAAGTCGGTGTAGCTCTCGAATTTCCCCGAATCGGTCCCCTCTACCTCTGGGCGGTCCGACGTTTCGGGAGGGCTAGGGTGAGGGGCTTTCCGTTCGTGACAACAATGTCTCCAGCCTGGCCAACGGCGGAGCATCCTGATTACGGTCAAATACCTGAATACCAATCTTGAGCAACCGCCCATTTTCGGCTGCACCAATCACCTGCTCACACCGCAACAACAACCGCCCCTGATCACACTCAACGGCCTTCATGCCAACCGGCAACCGACCCTCAAGCCGCAACTCCGCCATCCGACTCTGCGCCGCAATCATCGCCACCGACCGATCCCGTAAAACCCCGCTGCTCTGCGTCATCAACCCCGCCACCCGCACAGCCGCCGACATCGCCACGGCAATAATCGCCAGCGCCACCAGCACCTCAATCAACGTGAAACCCGCTTCCCGCGAACGCGCACGCATAAACCGCCCAAAACCAAAACCCAGCCCTCGACGCTAACCCGCGTCCTTGACGGCTTGACGACGAAAACACCCGAGGATTTTCAACATCACTGACATATCTTCTTGCAACACTGCGCGTCGAATCGAATCAAGCCAGGGTATGTCGAGATGGATATCGCACCTTTCAAATCGCTTCAGCAACCGTTGCGCACGCCGCGTGGGCAGCAGGGTTTTACCCTGATCGAGATCATGGTGGTGGTGGTGATTCTGGGGATTTTGGCGGCGATGGTGGTGCCCAAAGTGCTCGACCGGCCGGATCAGGCGCGGGCGACGGCGGCGAAGCAGGATATTGGTGGGTTGATGCAGGCGCTGAAGTTGTATCGCCTCGATCACGGCACTTATCCGAGCATGAACCAGGGGCTGAAGGTGTTGGTGGAGCGGCCGGCGGATGCGAAGAACAGCAATTGGCGCTCGTATCTGGAACGCTTGCCGAACGATCCGTGGGGGCGTCCTTATCAGTACCTCAACCCTGGCGCCAATGGCGAGATCGACATCTTTTCCCTCGGTGCCGACGGTCAGCCTGACGGCGACGGCGTGAATGCCGATATCGGTTCCTGGCAGTTGTAAGGCCGGCCATGAACAGCCGCTCGCCTGAGGGGGCGAAGCAACAGGGCATGGCGATTATCAGCGCGTTGTTGATTGCGGCCGTGGTGGCGGTGATTGCGGCGGGCATGTTGACGCGTCAGAGCGTGTCGACCCGTGCGCTGGAGGCGGATCAGCAGCGTGTGCAGGGGCGTTGGCTGGTGCTGGGTGGGTTGGAGATCAGCCGTCAATTGTTGTGGGATGCACGTCAGCGCGATCCGTTGACCCGGCTCGATCAGCCGTGGGCGCAGCGTCTCTCCGCGCAAGGTTTTGAAGGGCGGCTGGAGGATGAACAGGGCAAGTTCAACTTGCGCAATCTGGTGGCCAATGAGCGGGTTGATGAGGCGCAGGTCGCGGCGTTTCAGCGCTTGTGCGAGTTGATCGGGGTCAGTGCCGGGTTGAGTCAGCGCATCAGTCAGCGGGTGATTGCCTCTTACCCGCGACTGCTGAATCCGCAGATGGCCGAGGCGCCGAAAAGTGGTTTCGACAGCGGCCGTGCGACCTCGCCCAATGCCTCGCGCAAACCGCAGAATCCGACAATGCCGATGCTGCGCAGCCTTGATGATTTGCGCAGTGTCGACGGCGTGAATGAGGCGGTGATGGGCAAACTGGCGCCGTACCTGACGGTGATCCCCGCGACGACCTGGCTCAACGGCAACACCGCCACCGCGCCGGTGTTGGCCGCGTATGTGCCGGGGCTGTCGCTGGAGCGCGCCAATGTGCTGATTGCCGAGCGCGATGCCGGGCGCTGGTTTATCAACCGTGGCGATTTCGTTAACCGTTTGCGCATGCCGCAACTGGAGCTGACCAGCGTCAAGGTCGGCATCACCAGTGACTGGTTTCGCCTGCGCGGCGAGGCGCGGCGCGATCAGCGGCGGGTCAGTCTTGAGGCGTTGTTGCATCGCAGCCAGGACCGCTTGCCGCAGGTGATTTGGTCGCGGGTGGGCGTATGAGCCAGTTGAAAGTGGCGTTGCCGCCCTTGGCGGAGCTGGATTTACAGAGTGAATTGCATTGCGCCTGGCTGGATCGTCAGGGCCAGGTCATGCGCGAAGAACGCCTCAGTCTGAGCCAGTTGAGTGAGCAGTCGAAACTGCCGCCGCTGGTGTGTTTTCTGCACCCGGCTGACAGCCTGTTGGCGAGTCTCGATTTGCCGCCGCTGCCCGCCAACAAGATCGTTGCAGCGGTGCAGTGTGCGGCGCAGGCGTTGATGCTCGGCGACAGTAGCGAGATGCACATCGCGCACAGTTCGCGGGACGAGGCCGGGCAGGTGCAGATCGCTTGGGCGCCTCGGCAGCGCTTGTTGGGTTTTGCTCAGTTGCTGAAAAGTGCTGGGCTGCACCTGCGCGGTCTCTACCCGGCGCCGTTTAGTTTGCCGGTGCTGCCGGGCACCGTTGCTTGCGTGCAGGACGGGCATTTGTTGTTGCGCGATAGCGTGCAAGCGGCGCGGGTGCAGCCGTTGTTTGATGACAGCCTCGACAGTGTTGTGTGGGAACCGGGTGTCACTTTGCATTGGATCGGTGAGCAACCGCCGCCGGGTGCCGAATTGCCGATGACCGATGCGCAGCGCTGGACCGGGCCGCTACCGGGTTGGGGGCTGCATGGCGCGGTCCAGCAGCAACAAACCGAGCATCGCGGCTGGGGCAGGGCGATCGCCCTGTCAGCGTTGGCCGTGGCGGTGTGGGTGATCGGTTTGAACCTGTATGCCGCTCGCGAGGCCGGGCAGGGTCAACAACTGAAAACCCAGATGAATCTGCGGGTAAAGCAGGCCTTCCCCGAGTTGCCGGTGATCCTCAACCCGTTGCAGCAGGCGCGTCAGCAATTGGCGGCGCGGCAGAAGGGCGCGGCGGATGATCCGGCGCAGACTTTTAATCGTCTGGTGTTGCAGGCGGGCAGCGGCATGCCGTCGATGGCCGGCAGTGTCGAGCGGCTGACGTTTGTCGACGGCGCGTTGCAGTTGAGTCTGCTGAGTGAAGCCCGTCGCGGCGGCAATGATCAGGAGTGGCAAAGCACCTTGGCCCAGGCCGGTATCAGCGTCACGGCAGACGACGAGGGTTGGACCTTGCGTCCGGCCACTGAAGCCACCCCAAGCGACAGCGATGACAGCGGCGGAGCAGAAGAAGATGAATAAGGCCTCGCTCGCGCTGTACCGCGCCAAGTGGCAACGCTTCAACGCTCATGTGCAGGCGCGTTGGCAGCCGTTGGCGCTGCGCGAAAAACGCATGGTCGCTGGGATGGCCATCGCGCTGATCGGGCTGCTGCTGTGGGTTGCGCTGATCCAGCCGCCGCTGAAGAAAATCGCCTATTGGCAAACCGAAACGCCAAAGCTGCGCGCCCAGACCGAAGCGCTGGAAGTGCTGCTGCGCGAAGTCAGCGTGCGCCCGGCCGGGCAAAGCGTGGCGCAGTCGCTGGAGCAAACCCTTCAGGCCAGTGGCTTGGCGGGGCATTACCAACTACAGGAGGCACAGGGCGCCTGGTTGTTGACCTTCGACGCGGCGCCGGCCGACGCCGTGCTCGACTGGCTGTTGAGCAACCCGGCACAACTTTCTCTGCAAGTGGTCGAGGCCCGTTTGCAACGCGCAGACAACCCCTCGACCGAAGTCACTGCCGGCACTTTGTCAGGCACCGTTCGCATGGATCAGGCGCTGGGCGCTAAGGAAGCTTCATGAAGGGGTCAGGATCCAAACCGGCACGGCTGGCGTTGCCGATGTTGCTGATGGCGTTGAGCGCGTGCAGCAACACCAATGCGCCACAAAACCAACCGCCGCTGCTGGTCGACAGTGAACTCGGTCGGCCATTGGCCAATACCCAGCGCAGCGGCGATGCGGTGGCCGATCGCGAACGGGCGCAAGCGCAGGCGCGTCCAGCGCCCAAGCAACTGCACAACATCAGCAAAAGTGCACGTACGGGCGCCGTTGCACCGAGCAGCGCGGCGCTGGGCAATCCACTGGGCGATCAACCGGTGACGCTGAATTTCGTCGATGCCGATATTCAAGCGGTGGTGCGTTCATTGTCGCGTTCCAGCGGCCGGCAGTTTCTGGTCGATCCACGGGTCAAGGGCACTCTGACGTTGGTCTCGGAAGGTCAGGTCCCAGCGAAGCAGGCGTACGACATGCTGCTGGCGTCGTTGCGCATGCAGGGTTTCAGCGTGGTCGATGTCGGCGGCGTGGCGCATGTGGTGCCCGAAGCTGATGCCAAATTGCTTGGCGGGCCGGTTTACAGCGCCGACCAGCCTGCGGGCAACGGCATGCTCACGCGCACGTTCCGGCTGCAATACGAGAACGCGGTGAACCTGATTCCGGTGCTGCGTCCGATCGTGTCGCCGAACAACCCGATCAACGCGTATCCGGGCAACAACACCATTGTCGTCACCGATTACGCCGATAACCTCAACCGTGTGGCGCAGTTGATTGCCAGCATCGATTCGCCCAGTGCGATCGATACCGATGTGGTGCAGATCCAGAACGGCATCGCTGCCGACATCGCGCCGATGGTCGCCGAGCTGCTGGATGCGCCAGGCAATGATCCGACGCAGAAAATAGCGGTGATCGGTGATCCGCGTTCCAACACCATCATCATTCGTTCTGGCAGCCCGGAGCGTACGGAACTGGCGCGCAACCTGATCTACAAGCTGGATAACGCGCAGAGCAATCCGAGCAATCTGCACGTGGTTTATCTGCGTAACGCGCAAGCGGCGAAACTGGCGCAGGCGTTGCGTGGGTTGCTCACTGGCGAGAGCGATAGCGGCACCAGCGACAGTGCGCGTTCGGTGCTCAGTGCGATGGGTGCAAGTACTGGCGGCAGCGCTGGGCAGAACGGCCAGAGCGGTACGCAAACCAGCGGCACAACATCGACCAACAGCAGCGGCAGCACGGGCGGCAGTTACGCTCAGGGCAGCAATGGCAGCGCAACTGGCAGTGGCGGTGCGCAAAGCAGCGAGCAGAACGTCGCCTTCAGTGCTGGCGGGGTGACCATTCAGGCTGACGCCACCACCAACACCTTGCTGATTTCCGCGCCGGAGCCGGTGTATCGCAACCTGCGTGAGGTGATCGACTTGCTCGACCAGCGCCGCGCGCAAGTGGTCATCGAAAGCCTGATCGTCGAAGTCGGCGAGGACGATGCCAGTGAGTTCGGCGTGCAATGGCAGACCGGCAATCTCGGTGGCAACGGCGTGATCGGCGGCGCGAATCTAGGTGGTTCGGGGATCAACGTCAACGGCAAGACCAGCATCGATGTGCTGCCGCAAGGCTTGAACCTCGGCTACGTCAACGGCACCGTGGACATTCCCGGGATCGGCAAGATTCTTGACCTCAAAGTGCTGGCCCGGGCGTTGAAGAGCAAGGGCGGCACCAACGTGTTGTCGACGCCAAACCTGCTGACCCTCGATAACGAAGCGGCGAGTATTTTTGTCGGCCAGACCATTCCGTTTGTCAGCGGCAGTTACGTGACTGGCGGTGGCGGCACCAGCAATAACCCGTTCCAGACCGTGACCCGTGAAGAGGTCGGTTTGAAGCTCAATGTGCGCCCGCAGATTTCCGAGGGCGGCACGGTGAAGCTCGATATCTATCAGGAAGTCAGCAGCATCGACGAACGCGCTTCCAACAGCGCGACATCGACGGGCATCGTCACCAACAAACGTGCAATCGACACCAGTATTTTGCTCGACGACGGTCAGATCATGGTGCTCGGTGGTTTGCTGCAGGACGGCTACAGCCAGAGTAACGACGCAGTGCCATGGCTCGGCAGCCTACCGGGCATCGGCGCGCTGTTTCGCAACGAACGTCGGGCGATTACCAAGACCAACCTGATGGTGTTTCTGCGTCCGTACATCATCCGCGACAGCGAAGCGGGGCGCAGCATCACCCTCAACCGTTACGACTTCATGCGCCGCGCCCAGGGCGGTTTGCAGCCCGAGCGCAGCTGGGCGATGCCGGACATGCAGGCGCCGCAGTTGCCGACGGCGGCGCAGGGTGTGCCGGCGGTTTTACCTGGGTCGGGTCCGCGCGCCACTATCAAAGCGGTGCCCATCCAATGACGCCGACATCACCTCTTGATCTGGAAAACCGACGTGTAGGAGCTGCCGAAGGCTGCGATCTGTTGATCTTGCTCTTCGACGGACCCACGCGGCCAAAGATCAAAAGATCGCAGCCTTCGGCAGCTCCTACAGGAATTGGGGAGGGCATGAGATGAGTGTGTTGCCTTACGCCTGGGCCAAGGCGCAGCGCATTCTTTTGTGCGATGGCGTGCTGACGGTGTGCCCGTCGACGCCGGGCTGGTCGATCAGCGAGGCGCGGCGGCAGTTTGGTGCGACCACGATTCAGCGGGTGCGTGATGATGAGCTGGATGGTTTGCTAGCAGCCGCTTATGCCGACACTGGTAGTGCAGCGGCGGTGGTTGGGGCTGCGGAAAACGAAGTCGACCTCGACCGCCTGATGCAGGACATGCCGGAAATCACCGACTTGCTCGACACTCAGGACGGCGCGCCGGTGATCCGCATGATCAACGCCTTGCTGACGCAAGCCGCGCGCGATGAAGCCAGCGACATCCATATCGAACCGTTCGAAACCCATTCGGTGGTGCGCTATCGGGTCGACGGCACCCTGCGTGACGTGGTCTCACCGCGCAAGGCGTTGCACGGTGCGCTGGTGTCGCGGATCAAGATCATGGCGCAACTCGACATCGCCGAAAAACGCCTGCCGCAGGACGGTCGCATCGCGTTGCGCGTGGCTGGGCGGCCGATCGATATTCGTGTCTCCACCGTACCGACCGGGCATGGTGAAAGGGTGGTGATGCGTCTGCTCGACAAACAGGCCGGGCGTCTGCATCTGGAAACACTGGGCATGGACGCGCAGGTGTTGGCCAAGCTCGATCACCTGATCCGCCAGCCCCACGGCATTGTCCTGGTCACTGGCCCCACTGGCAGCGGCAAAACCACCAGCCTCTACGCCGCACTGGCGCGACTCGATGCGAGCACCAGCAACATCCTCACCGTCGAGGATCCGGTGGAATACGACTTGCCGGGGATCAGCCAGATTCAGGTGAATGCCAAGATCGACATGACTTTTGCCCTGGCGCTGCGAGCGATTCTGCGCCAGGACCCGGACATCATCATGATCGGCGAAATCCGCGATCTCGAAACCGCGCAAATCGCCGTGCAGGCCTCGCTGACCGGTCACCTCGTGCTGGCAACCTTGCACACCAACGACGCGGTCTCGGCGGTCAACCGCTTGATCGACATGGGCGTCGAACCGTTTCTGTTGGCGTCTTCAATGCTCGGCGTTTTGGCGCAGCGCTTGGTGCGGCGCCTGTGCAATCAGTGCAAGCAAGAAGACCCAACGGCGCCGGGCACTTGGCGCCCGGTCGGCTGCCCAGCGTGCAATCAAACCGGCTACAGCGGCCGCACCGGTATTCACGAATTATTCTGCATCGACGACGACATTCGCACGCTGATTCACCAAGGGGCAGGGGAGCAGGCCTTGCGCGCATCAGCGGCGAAAGCCGGGATGTTCAGCCTGCGTGAGGACGGTGAGCGCTGGATCCGCAGCGGCGCCACCGCCCCTGAAGAAATCCTCCGTGTGACACGGGACGCCTGATGAATCGCTATCGTTTTGAAGCCGCCGACGCGACCGGCAAGATTGAATCCGGGCACCTTGAGGCGGACAGCCAAGGCGCTGCGTTCAGTGTTTTGCGTGGACGCGGATTGACTGCGCTGTCGGTAAGCAAAGAAAGCAACGTCGCCAGTCACGGCGGCGGTGGACTGTTCAGCGCCAAGCTTTCAGACAACGACTTGGCTTGGGCCACGCGGCAATTGGCGAGTCTGTTGGGCGCGAGTCTGCCGTTGGAAGCAGCGCTGAGTGCCACGGTCGAACAGGCCGAAAAAAAGCACATCGCCCATACGCTCAGTGCCGTTCGTGCGGATGTGCGCAGTGGCATGCGTCTGGCGGAATCGCTGGCGGCGCGGCCACGGGATTTTCCCGAGATTTATCGCGCATTGATTGCGGCGGGCGAGGAATCGGGTGATCTGGCGCAGGTCATGGAACGGCTGGCCGACTACATCGAGGAGCGCAACAACCTGCGCGGCAAGATTCTCACCGCGTTCATCTATCCGGGCGTGGTCGGGCTGGTGTCGATCGGCATCGTGATTTTCTTGCTCAGTTATGTGGTACCGCAGGTGGTCAGCGCGTTTTCTCAGGCGCGGCAGGACTTGCCGGGGCTGACGTTGGCGATGCTCAACGCCAGTGATTTCATAAGGGCGTGGGGCTGGTTGTGTGCGGCGATCATCGCAGGCGCGTTCTGGAGCTGGCGTCTGTACCTGCGCAATCCAGCGGCTCGTTTGAGTTGGCATCATCGTGTGCTGAAATTGCCGCTGTTCGGGCGCTTCATCCTCGGTCTGAACACCGCGCGTTTTGCCTCGACGTTGGCGATTCTCGGCGGCGCCGGGGTGCCGTTGTTGCGTGCGCTGGAGGCGGCGCGGCAGACGTTGTCCAATGATCGCCTGAGTTTGAGCGTCACTGAGGCTACGGCCAAGGTGCGCGAGGGTGTGAACCTGGCGGCGGCGTTGCGGGTGGAGAATGTGTTTCCGCCGGTGCTGATTCACCTGATTGCCAGCGGCGAGAAAACCGGGTCGTTGCCACCGATGCTCGAGCGGGCGGCGCAAACCCTGTCCCGCGATATCGAACGGCGGGCGATGGGCATGACGGCGCTGCTTGAGCCGCTGATGATTGTGGTGATGGGCGGGGTGGTGCTGGTGATTGTGATGGCGGTTTTGTTGCCGATCATTGAGATTAATCAGCTGGTCCAGTAGTGGTGTTGTTGCGCAGGGCCTCATCGCGAGCAGGCTCACTCCTACAGGGGTACGCATTTCAAATGTAGGAGTGAGCCTGCTCGCGAAGGGGCCAGTCAGGGCAACAAATAATCCAATCTTTTTTCCAGGGCTTCAGCATCACCCGACCCTCAAAAGAACCATCCTCGGGTTCTCCTTTCTGTCATCTGCAACCACCCGCCAACGGCTCCAGCCCGATTCCGCCAAACCCCTGATCCAGACCCTTCGCCGGCCCCAACAAACACCCGAGAAAATCCCTTCGGAAACGCCTCACAGCTCCCGAGGTTTTTTCCTTTATCTGTCACCGGAAACTGCGAATTTCTCAGTGCGACTTAACCAAGGCCAACGCTAGCGAGGGCCCCGGTGAGTCTTCCCAGTGTCATGCAAGCAACCCCGAAAACCTGTGTTCACAAACCAGTTGAAAAGGAGATTCTTCATGTTCAAGCGCACTCTGATCGCAGCTTCCCTGACCGTCGCCGCTCTGGCTTCCGCGCAAGCCATGGCCGTTACCGGTGGTGGTGCAACGCTGCCTGCCGCTCTGTACAAAGGTTCTGCCGACAGCATCCTGCCAGCCAACTTCTCCTACGCCGCCATCGGTAGCGGCGGTGGCAAGACTGCTTTCCTGAAGAACAACCCTGCTGGCTTCGGCACCACCGGCACCGTGCACTTCGCCGGTAGCGACTCGATCCTCAGCACTGCGGAACTCAGCACCTACACCACCGAATTCGGTGCTTCGTACGGCCCGCTGATCCAACTGCCTTCGGTGGCCACTTCGGTTGCCATCCCGTACAAAAAGGCCGGCCAGACTGCTCTGAACCTGACCAGCGCTCAGCTGTGCGATGCTTTCTCCGGCGCTAAAACCACTTGGGGCGCTCTGCTGGGCACGGCTGACACCACCCCGATCCGCGTGGTTTATCGCAACGTTTCCAGCGGTACTTCGGAAATCCTCAGCCGTCACTTGAACTCGGTCTGCCCGACCCAGTTCGCCACCAACTCCACCTTCACCAATGCTCGTCTGCCAGCCGGTTCGGCACTGCCGTCGAACTGGGTCGGCGTCGCTAACACTTCCGACGTCGCCACTACCGTGAACGCGGTTGACGGTTCGATCGGTTATGTCGGTCCGGACGGTGTTGACGCTACCAGCAACGCTGTTGTGGCTCGCGTCAACGGTGTTCAGCCTACTTCGCTGAACGTGACTCTGGCACTGTCTTCGGTGTCGGCTCCTTCGACTCCAGCCCAGGCTGCCAACCCTGCCAACTGGTCGCCAGTGGTGGCTAACCCGGCATTGGGTTACAAACTCGCTGCCTACACCAACTTCATCTTCGGTCAGTGCTACAAGGACGCAGCCGTGGCCGCTTCCGTGAAGGCCTTCCTGACCACTCACTACAGCATCCCGGGCAACAACACGGCGACTCAGGCGCACAAGTTCGTCGCCGTGCCTGATTCGTGGAAAAACGCTGTAACCGCCAACTTCATCACCAACACGTCGGGCAACAACCTGGACATCAACAACACCACCGTGTGCAACACCATCGGTCGTCCTTTGTAAGTCGGTTGGTTCAGTCAGCGGTATGAATGGCAGCCCCTCGGGGCTGCCATTTTTTTTGCCCTCGTGCGGAGGGCACTTGATAAGGAGGTTGAGTATGTTCAAGCAGCGAATGATGGTCGCGGTGTTATCAGGCGTAGCACTGGTGTCGAGTTCGGCAGGGGCCGTTACCGGGGGCGGCGCAACCATCCCGGCCAAGCTTTACAAAGGGGCATCTGACAGTATTTTTCCTGCCAGTTTCAGCTATGCAGCGACGGGAAGCGGTATTGGTAAATCTGCATTTCTAACCAACAACGCGGCACAATTCGGGACGACCGGGACGGTACATTTTGCGGCGAGCGAGTCGATTCTCACCGCTACTGAAATTGCAACTTACAACGCTTCCCTCGCTTCTGCCTATGGGCCTTTGATACAGATTCCGTCGGTGGTTACCCCGGTGGTCATTGTTTATAAAAAGGCAGGTCAAACCGCTCTGAATCTGACCTCGGCGCAACTGTGCGACGCGATGTCCGGCGCTGCTACCACTTGGGGAGCGCTTCTGGGCACGAGTGACAGCACTCCAATCCGGCTTGTTTACCCCAGCTATTCGAGTGGCGGCACTGAAGTACTCAGTCGTCATTTGAACGCGGTCTGCCCGATCCGGTTTTCGACCAACGCTATTTTCACCAGTGCGCGCATCAATGCGGGTTCCTCGATACCTTCAAACTGGGTAAGTGTCGGCGCGGATGGCGATGTCAATGCGATGGTCAACAGTGTTGATGGTTCCATCGGCTATCTGGGGCCGGATGGTCTGGATGTGAAGAACAATGCCGTAGTCGCTCGGATCAACGGCGTTCTGCCCACACTCGCTGATTCGACTTTGGCACTGGTGCCTGTTTTGCATCCGCCAACCAGAGTTGTTGAACCGTCAGCCTGGGGGCAAGTGATTGCCAAACCCAGCAGCGGTTACTCGATTTCCGCGACGTCCAACCTGATTTTCTCTCAGTGTTACAAGGATGCCGCGGTCGCCAGCGAGATCAAGAGTTTTCTCAGCAAGCACTACAGCTACCCGGGAAATGTGCCTTCCAACCGTGCTCATGGTTTCGTGGGTATGGCGGACAAAATGAGAGAGGCGGTGATCGCCAACTTTGTTACGAATACTTCGGGCGAAAACCTCGATATCAACAACCCGTCCATTTGTAACGGTATCGGTCGACCTCTTTGAAATACGCCTTCGTTGAGCCAATGGCAGCTGCGTTCGCCACTGCCATTTTCGGTTCTGGCACTCAGCCATCGTGCTCGCAATTACTCCCCTAACATGAAGTTTGTGTGACATCCGTTCGGTCGCGGCCCTCGCCAACGGCCTATGTCGTAACAGCAGGTTTTTGCAGGCCTGCGGCAGCTTTGGCCACCCAAGTGTGGCAATCAAAAAAGGATCTCGTAGTGATGCTCGCTCGCCCATCCCGTCGTCGTACCCGTGTTCTGTCCTCCAAGCGTGAAGCTGTGGAGCCGACGCTGTGGCTGCTCAAGCCGTTGGCGCACGCCGTGGCGTTGTGTCTGGTGGCGGGCAGTGCGCAGGCGCAGACGGCGTTCAGTTCGAGCTGGTTTGCTGCCAAGGGCGCAGCGCAGCAAGCTGCGGCGGCGCGTCCGAGCATGGGCGGCTTGCCGGGGATGACACCGCCGCTGGCTCAACAGCAGAAGGCCAATCAGCAGTTGCAGCGTTCGATCCAGACGTTGAACAACACCGTTGCCGCGATTGCCGCGCAACAAGCGGCGCAGGCGGCCGGCCGTGCTGCCGCCTTGGGCACGGTGCAGTTTGTGCCGGACGGTCTGGGTGAGGGCGGTTTGAAAGTCGATAACAGCCTCGCCCAGGGTTGGCAGAACGCCAAGGGCCCACAGCAGACTCAGGCTGACGGCAAGACCACGGTGAAGATCGAGCAGACCGCAGACAAGGCGATCCTCAACTGGGAAACCTTCAACGTCGGGCGCAACACCACGGTCGAATTCGCTCAGCAAGCGAACTGGGCGGTGCTCAACCGGGTCAACGACCCGAGTGCGCGGGCCAGTCAGATTCAGGGGCAGATCAAGGGCGCCGGCACGGTGATGCTGGTCAACCGCAACGGCATCGTTTTCAGCGGCAGCAGCCAGGTCAACGTGCGTAACCTGGTGGCGGCGGCGGCCAATATCACCGATATCCAGTTCCGCGACCGTGGGCTGTATTTCGACAGCACCGGCACTCAGCCGACGTTCACCGACGCGGCTGGCAAGGTGTTGGTGGAGCGCGGCGCGTCCATCGAGACACACAAACCGGCGGTGTCCACCGATGCCGGTGGCTATGCGTTACTGCTGGGCAACGAAGTGCAGAACGACGGCAGCATCAGTACCGCCAAAGGGCAGACGGTGTTGGCTGCTGGTGATCGCTTTTACATTCGCAAAGGCTCGGGCACTGAGGGTAATACCTTTTCGACGACGTTTGGCAGTGAGGTCACGCCGGGCTTCAAGGCCGGGGCCGTTGCCGGCAAAGTCACCAACAACGGGCTGATTCAGTCCGCCACCGGCGACATCACCCTGGCCGGTCATGAGGTGGTGCAGAACGGTGTTTTGCTCGCCAGCACTTCGGTGTCCACGCGCGGCACAATTCATTTGCTCAACCCGAGCACTGACAGCACCGGCAGCGTCACGCTGGGGCAGGGCAGCGCCACGGCAATCATGCTCGACAGCAGCGACCTCACGGCGCTCGACAGTCAACGTGACGCCGCGCTGACCGGCGTCAACGCCAACAACCGCATCCGTGGCGATCAATCGCGCATCGAGATCCAGAGCGGCGGCAGCGTCGAGTTCCAGAACGGCTCGATTACCTTGGCCACCGGCGGCCAGGTCGCGGTCAGTGCGCAACGTCGCAGTCTGGTACGCGACGGCGCGATGATCGATGTGTCCGGCGCCCTCGGCGTCAAGGTCGCGATGGAAAACAACAACATCAAGATCAACGTGCAGGGCAACGAACAGCGCGACGCGTCGATCAACCGCGAGAAGGGCGCGCTCAACAGCAACGACGTCTGGGTCGATGTCCGCGAATTGGTCTACGTGCCGGCCGGCACCAACGGCTATGCCACGGATCGCTGGTACACGGCGGGTGGCTTGCTGGAAGTGGGCGGCTACCTCGGCACCCAGGGCCACAGCATCGGCGAGTGGATGGCCCAGGGCGGTACGGTGAGTTTCGCCGGTAACGACGTGGTCACCGAGAAGGGGTCGCTGATCAATCTGTCTGGCGGCACGCTGGATGTGCAGAGCGGCCAGATTCGTCAGAGCTGGCTGCGCGGTGCCGACGGCAAACTTTACGAAGTCTCGCGCGCGCCGGGCGATCTGCTCTACACCGGGTTGTACAAAGGCTATGAGGACAGCAGCGAACGCTGGGGCCAGACGAGCTATTTCTACAACCCGCTGATCGCGCCGCGCTCACGGTTCGAGTCGGGTTACACCGTCGGCCGCGACGCCGGGCAACTGGTGATCGCCACTGCCAATGCGGTACTCGACGGGCAAATGATCGGCGAGGTGTATCAGGGCGAACGGCAGAATCAGGCGCCGAAACCGGTGCTCGACGGCTATGAACAAAGTCAGACAGCACTGGCGCGGCGAGCGCAATTGATCGTCGGCAGTTACGAGCCGACCTACGTCGCTGCGGCGAGTGGCTTGTTGTATACGCTCAATCCGACGCTGGACCAGGTGCAAATGGGCGGCGAACGTCCGCTTGCCGGCAGTGATCTGGACCTGGCCGGGGCGGTGTCCGATGCACGCAAGGGCAAGTTGTTTCTCGATAACGATCAACTCAATGGTGTGCGCCTCGGTGCGCTCAAAGTGGCGGCTAAGGATCAGGTCGTCGTCGACGGCGCACTGACGGTCGATAACGGTGGCGACATCACCCTGTATGCCCCGGATGTGCAGATCGGCGCTGACCTGACTGCGCGTGGCGGTAGCCTGCGCCTGGGCAACGTGCTCAATCAATTCCTCTCCAGCGATACCGCCGACACTCGGCTCACGGCCAAGGCCGACAAGGCGACGCAGGTCAACGTGGCCGACGGTGTGCGACTCGATACGCGTGGCGTGTGGAGCAATTTGCGCACTAACCCGGACGATGGCGCGAACCTCGCGTACTTGAATGGCGGCCTGGTATCGGTCCGCAGCAGTGGCGATATCGATATCGGCGCGGGCAGTCTGCTCGATGTGTCCTCCGGCGGCGCTGTGCTGGCCAACGGCAAGACCCGTGGTGGCAAGGGCGGCGACTTGACGCTGGAATCCAGTGCGATTTCGGCGCCCGGTAAAACCCATCTCGACCTTGCGGGTGAATTGCGTGGCTACGGCGTTACGGGCGGCGGCACGCTGACGGTGCAGGCCAACAAGATCCTCGTTGGCCAGACCGACCAGGCATTGGCCGACAACACCCTGCAACTGTCCGGCGATCTGTTCAGCAAGGGTTTTTCCGCCTACAACCTGATCGGCCTGAGCGGGCTGGATGTTGCCGAAGGCACCGCGATTGACGTCACCCTGCCGGTGTTCCGGTTTGGTGATGCCGCGCCGAATCAGGTCAGTGGTGTCGATCCGCAAACGGCGCTTGAGTTGTGGACGCCGACGCTGTTCCAGGAGAACCCGACCAAGGGCCTGCTGACCCAACGCGCCGGCGCCAGCCTGACGCTGCAGGGTGGCGCCAGCCTGATCGGCTTGATCGATGCCGCCAACAGCCCGTTGACCCTGGGCCGTGGTTCGCGCATCAGTGTCGATCCGGGGCAGAGCATCAAGCTGCGCGGGGCGGGGCAGATCACGGTCGAAGGTGAACTGAATGCCTGGGGCGGGACGATTGATATTCGTCAGCAACAGTTTGGCGCGATCAACCCGGGCACCTCCAATCAAGTGGCGGATTCGACTGCGCACAACCGTTCGATCTGGATCGGCGAGCAGGCCGTACTGGATGTCGCCGGACGCGCCAATACGGCCATTGATGTTCTGGGGCGCACGTACGGTCAGGTCGGCAAGGGCGGCAGCATCATCATCGGCGGCGAAATAGACACGAAACTGGCGACGGCCACAGCGGCCGATGCCTATGTCATCGTGCGTCAGGGGGCTCGACTCGATGCGTCCGGCACCGAAGCGGTTGTCGATATCGCCGGTCAGGGGCCGACCCGCGTCGCAACCGATGGCGGGCGCATCAGCCTGAGTGCCTACAACGGCGTGTTCGTGGAGGGCAGCTTGCGTGCGGCGGCCGGAGGTGTCGGCGCTGCCGGTGGGCGTCTGGAGCTGGCGCTTGAGGTCCCGTTGTACTTGGATTCGGCAAGCAATGCGGTGCGCGCGCCGAGGGAAATCATTATCGGCCAAGGCCCCGGCGACGCGCGGTTGTCCGCTAGTTTGCGGCCGGGCGAGGGCGCCGACAGTTTGCGCTACGGCCAGACGCGCCTGAGCGCGGATGAGTTGATGGCCGGCGGTTTCGACAACCTGAGTCTGCTGAGCAACGGCTTGCTGTCGTTTGACGGTGACGTCAATTTGCACATGAACCAGAGCCTCAATCTGTATGCCGGGGCGCTCTCGCTGGCAGAAAATTCCACTGATGCGGCACGTATCGATTTGCGCGCGCCGTACCTGCGCCTGTCCGGTGTCGGTACTTACTTTGAAGCGCCCACCATGACGCGGCCACGGGTGACCCTCAATCCCACGAACCGATTGTCGCAGGCCACGTTCAATGCCTCGGCGAACCTGCTGGATGTCGGCAACGGGCTGTCGTTCGGTACGCAGGGGGCGATCTTGCAACAGCAAGGACCTGCCGTTGCATACAGCCGCCGGGCATTCGGCCTGGTGTCGCTCGACAGCATCGGTGACCTGCGTTTCCTCGCGCCCAATGACCGTGCTGAAAAAACCCGCCTGTGGACCCCGGGAGACTTGAATCTCGGTGCGGCGCAAATCTACCCCGCCACGGGCGTGCAGGCTGACGTCCGCGCCGGCTATCAGGGCGCCGACCGGGCGAACGAACACACCCTGCGGATCAGCGGTCGCGGCGTGGCACCTGCGGCGGTGCCTTATTCTGTATTCGGCAGTTTGAGCCTGACTGCAGGCATCATCGAGCAGGGCGGGGTGATCCGTGCACCGTTGGGCCTGATTACCCTGGGTGACGATGTTCTGACCGCCACACGTGAGGTGCGCCTGTTGCCGGGCAGCATGACGTCGGTCAGCGCCGCCGGGTTGGTCATGCCTTACGGTGGCACCACCGACGGCATCGACTATCGCTACAACGACAAGTCGGTCATCTTGAATGGCATCACTGGCCAAACCAATGGCGTGGTCGTCAACTCGCAATACATCGATGTACAGGGCGGTGCGACTCTTGATCTGTCCGGTGGCGGTGATCTTCGCGGCGCCGGTTTCGTTTCAGGGCGCGGCGGCTCCACCGATGCCCGTCTCAATCCGTTGGTGCGCAATGCCGCCGACGGCACCTTCAGCTTGCCAGGGCTTGCGAGCAATCCGGTCTACGCCATCGTGCCGGGTAATCAGAGCGTGTATGCGCCGGTGGTGGCAGAGGCCGCTGCAGTGGATCCGCGGGTCGGCCAGCAGATCACCCTTGGCGCCGGCGTGCCCGGTCTGGCAGCCGGTACTTACACCTTGCTGCCCTCCAATTTTGCCCTGTTGCCGGGGGCATTCCGCGTTGAAGTGAATGCTCAGGCGACGCCGAGCGGGACGACGCCTGCGCTACAACTGCGCAACGGTTCCTGGACCAGCAGCGGGCAGATGTCGATTGCCAATACCGCTTTGCGTGACAGCCTCGCCAGTCAGGTGATCCTGACGTCTGCCGATATGTTGCGCCGCTACTCGCAATACAACGAAACCAGCTTGACCCAGTTCATCTACAGCGATGCCGCGCGACGGGGCGTGCCGCGTGCGCTGGCACCCATGGACGGCAAGACGCTGGACTTGCGTCTGAACGCCGGTGGCGAACAAGACATTGCTTTGCAGTTCAACGGGCAGGCGCTGTTCAAGGCCGCCGAGGGTGGCTTTACCGGCACCGCCGTACTGCGCGGGGGCAATGCCGGCGCGAACTTTGAAATCCTTGGTGCAGGGCATGCGCCAACCGCTGACTTCGATGGCGTCTCGGTCTACGCTGACACGCTCAACAACCTCAACGCCGGACGCCTGAGCATCGGAGCGATGCCGAATGTCATGTACGGCAACTCGGCCAACATCATCGGATTCCTTGGCACCAGCAAAGACATTGTTCTGCGTGAAGGGGCGATCCTGTCAGCGCCGGAAGTGCTCTTGCGCACCACGTCGACCCTTGGTGGCATCACGGTCGAGGCGGGAGCGGGGATCAATACCCTGGGACGCGGCGATGTGGCCTACGACTCAACGGCCGGCTATTTCTATCAGCCTGACCAATCCAGCCTGTTGCTGGCTTCCAACGGCTGGACTCATGTTCTGGCGCCGAAAGCGGCCAGCGGCATTTCCGGCGGTGGCAGGATCCGCATCGGTGTCTGCACCACGGCTGTGTGCAGCAACCCGGCGATCCTTTATTCGGACGGCAGTCTGACGGCCGCCACGGATAATCAATTCGAACTCGACGAAGCGGTGCGTTTCGGCACGCGCCACCTGGCGCTTTCGGTCGGCTCGGTCAACGCCGGCAGCGCCGAAGCACTGGCAGCGGCAGGCAGTCGCGTACCGGCGGGGTTGATGCTCAACCAGAACGTGCTCAATCGACTGCTGCGTGGCGATACGCAGTACGGCGCACCGGCGCTGGAAACCCTGAGCCTGACCACTCGCGATGCTTTCAATTTCTACGGCAACGTGAGCCTCGACACTCTCGATCCGCAGACCGGCCAGAGTAAATTGCAGAACCTGGTGCTGGTCACTCCGGCGATCTATGGCTTGGGCAATGCCAACGATGTGGCGAGCATCCGCACCGCCAATTTCATCTGGAACGGCGCCACGCAAAGCCCTGGCGGCGTGATCACCGCTGGCGCCGGTACGGGCAGCGGCACGCTGGACATTCAGGCGCAACGTATCGAGTTGGGTTACGACTCGATGCCGCAAGCGAGCGGCCTGGATCAGAACAATCGTCTGGCGCTGGGTTTTGCCAACGTCAACCTGACCGCCAGCGACCGCATCACCGCCAACCACAAGGGCAGCCTCGCGGTATATCAGGAGCAGGGCACTTACGACCCGGTCAAGGGTTACCGCTACAGCGGCGGCAACCTGAATCTGCGTACGCCGTTGCTTACCGGTGAAGCGGCGTCGGTCAGTGTGCTCAAGGCTGGCAACAATCTGACGCTCAGCGGTGGCGGGGCGGCCGGGGTGGCGGACGCGCTGGGTGCCGAGTTGAACCTTGAGGCTCGCAACATCGTGCTCGATAGCCGTATCGCCCTGGCCAGCGGCAAGCTGACGGTCAAGTCCGAAGGCGATTTGACCCTTGGCAATGCTGCGGTGCTGGACATGGCCGGGCGTACGTTGCCGTTCAACGATGTGAATAAATACAGCTGGGGCGGCGACGTGTCGCTGTACAGCGCCAACGGCAATATCCGGCAGGCGGCGGGCTCGCGGATTGATCTGTCGGCGAAGAATCATCAGGCCGGCAACCTCACGGCCACCGCGCTGGGCGACGCTGCCGGGACAGTCGATTTGCAGGGTGAAATCCTCGGCGGCAGCAGCGGTTATTACGATGCCGGCGGCACGCTGGTGCCTTACAAGGCCGGGAGCGTGGACATTCGCGCGCAAAACCTCGGCGGGGATGCCACGGCGCAGTTTGCCGCGCTCAATCAACGCCTGAACGCCGGACAGGTGTTCGGCAGCCGCAGTTTGCAGCTCAAGCAAGGCAATCTTGTGATCGGCGATGGCCTCAAGGCTGGTGACATCAATGTCTCGGTGGACAACGGTAGCCTGACGGTGGCCGGTCTGATCGACGCCAGTGGCGAGCGCGTCGGCAACATTCGTCTGGCGGCGAAAAACGCTCTGACGCTGGCCGGCAACAGCGTGCTCGACGCCCATGGTCGAGTCCTGCGCGTCGACAGCTACGGCAAGATCATCGATGCGCCGAACCGCGCCACGGTGGAGCTCAATTCCGGCGAGGGCGTGCTCACGCTGGCGTCCGGCGCGCGCATCGACCTGCGTCACGGCACCGATGCGCTGCCCGGTTTCCTCGCCGGTCAACACGACGGAATGCTGCGCGGCACCCTGGAATTGAACGCGCCGCGTCTGGGCAGCAATGACATCGCCATCGACGCCAGCGGTGCGTTGACCATTCAGGGCGCTCGCTCCATTGGCCTCAACGCTACACGCCGCTACACCGATGCCCGCGATGGCGTCGATCAAGCGGTCAGTGGCCGACCGTATCAAGTGATCGATCAGGCCATGCTTGATAGCATCCATGGCGACAGCAACACCTTCATCAATGCGGCGCTGGGCAACAGCGATCTGCTGCAACGCAAACTCGCCGGTCTGAACAACGCTGCCTACGCCGATGCATTCCATTTGCGTCCGGGCGTGGAAATCGCCAGCAAAACCGCCGACGGCGACCTGGTGGTGGAGGGCGATCTGGACTTGTCCGGTTATCGCTACGCCAGCCTCAATCCGCACACGCGCTTGAACCCGGCGGTGTACGGTTCCGGTGAGGCCGGCAACCTGGTGATCCGCGCGGGTGGCAACCTCGATATTTACGGCAGCATCAACGACGGTTTCGCGCCGCCGCCGGAAACTCAGGACGATGCCGGCTGGAAATTGATTGCCGGTGTGCAGCCGTTCGGCGGTGATCTGATCGTGCCGGGCAGCGGTGTTTCGCTGGCTGAGGGGACACAGTTCCCGATCGGCGCCACGCTCAATTACGACGTGACAATTCAGGGCGCGGTGCTGGCCAGCGGCACGTTGCTGCCGACTCAGGCAGTATTGGCTGAGGCGTATACCTTTAGCGCCGGCACCGTGTTGGCCGGGGCCATCCATGATGCCAGTGGCAACCTGCTGTACGCGGCGGGGACGTTGCTCAGTGACAGTGTGACGGTGCCGGCGAACAGCCGTTTGGGTGCCGGCATTCGCTTGAACAAAGCGACGAACCTGCAAGCCATGAACTGGCCCAAAGGCGTGCCGTTGCCAGCGGTTTACGATGCCGATCTGAGCAGCACTTCCGGGGTGAGATTGAGTGGATCGCTCGACTTGCTGCGCGGTTCGCTGATTCCGTCGATGACCGACGTGAAACTGGCCGACGGCACTTCACTGATCGAACTGCGTCCGTTTACCGGCGACCAGCAAGGCAAGAATTGGGCGCTGGCGAGCCTGCTGCCTTCGGGCAGTGCGTCGTGGTCGATGCGCGTGGTGGCGGGGGCGGATCTTGGCGCCGCTGACAGTCGTGCGGTGAAGCCGGTATTGACCGATGGCAATCTGCGCCTGGCCGATGCTCATTACGGTGTGACCGTGACGACGGGTACCGGAACAATGGTCTGGGCGCCAGGCAATCCCTACGATCTGCCGGGGTATAACCCTGTGCCCGATGACCAGTTGTTCATGTGCGATTTGATTCCGGGACTTTGTCAGCCGATGGCGCGTTGGGTCTGGGCGCCCGGCAGCGGGTTGGGGGGGGATTACGAGCCGGTGCCTGAAGAGGCGCTGATCCTCTGTGACATCTACCCGAACCTGTGTATCGGCAATAATCCGGGCACAACCGCCAAAGCTCATAGCCAGATGTTCAGCGTCCTGCGTACCGGTACCGGCGATCTCGACCTGATCGCCGCCGGCAACCTGAGCATGGACTCGCCGTTCGGCGTGTATACCGCAGGCACTCAGTCAGCCAACGTTGATCCGCTCTATAACCAGAAACGCGGGCATCTCTCGGACAGCGATTCGGTGCTGGGCACGGCGGGTGCTGACTATGAGAAATGGGTCAACGGTGGCGCGGACAGCTTGTATCAAGCCTGGTATCCGCAGTTGGGTGGCAACCTGACGATCAACGCCGGGGGCTCGGTTTCCGCCGATTCAGTAGGCAAGAAGGCGCTCTCGTCGGGTGGCGGTTTCCGTGAGCAGATTGCCAGCGCGTCAGTGGGTAACTGGCTGTGGCGCCAAGGCACAGGCAATCCGGATGTACCCACCGCCTGGTGGATCAACTTCGGCAGTTATGCCACTCAGTTGATGACAGCCGACGGCAATACCGAACCGTACCTGATCGGCTTCACCGGTTTCGGCACCTTGGGCGGCGGTAATATCAGCCTGCGTGCCGGAGGTGACGCCGGTATGCTCAAACCGTTGGGCGATGCCATCAACTATCCGCGCAGCCAAGGGCTTATCGTTGCCGTGGGTAGCACGGGTCGTATAGCCAGCGATGGCAGTGTGCAGATGACCGGCGGTGGCGATATGGACATTCGCATCGGCGGCGCGCTGAACCCATCGCTGCAAGCGCGGGCCGGAGACAATGGGACGAGGGCGCCGAGGCACGACCTGCAAGGCGCGCTGATCAATTTGCGCGGGGCGGCGCAATTGACGGGCGGGGCACTGGGCGGCATCAATCTGCAATACGGTGCCCTTTCACAGTCGCATGATGTCCGTGAAACCCGACCGCTGGATCCTTTCACCTCGACCACCAGCAACGCGTCCGGTGGTCTGGTGCTGATTCCAGGTGACTCGGGCATGAGCCTCAACACCCGGGGTGATCTGGTGCTGGGCGGCGCGGCCGATCCCGGTCGGGTGCGTCTGTTCAATGCCTCGCCACTGCTCGATAGCAGCGGCAATATGGGTATCGGCGGCATCCTGAGCGGCTTCTCGCTCTGGACCGATCACACCGCCATCGATCTGTTTTCTGCCGGTGGCAATCTCACGCCGAGTACTCAATTGGCGGAGGTCGACAGCAATCTCACCCCGGTGAGCGGCGCCAATACCTCGCCCACCGATGGACGCTTTGTCTATCCGTCGATTCTTCGGGCTGTGGCGGCTCAGGGGTCGATTTATGCCGGTCCATCGGCAACATACGGCGAGGGCAACGCAGCGCCGACTACCGCGTACTCACTGTTGTTGGCACCTTCGACAGCCGGACAACTCGAACTGTTGGCCGGCGATTCCATCTATGCCGGTGGCTATGCGATCAATCAATCCGGCGCTAGCCCACTGGCCATTGCCACGCCTTTCAAACCGGCATTCCAAGCCTTCGCCAGCAGTAGGGTCCAGAAGCCCCTCAACAGCAACTACGCCAGCGACGGTGTTAAGCCTGACGCCAATTCGCGTTATCCGTTGTTCGCTTTTGGCCCCAACAGCTATTCCGGATTGAATGACGTGCAGGGACCCGCAAGGTTTTATGCCTTGACCGGCGATCTGGTGGGGATACGCAGTGGTGAGACGTTGAGATTCGATAACTCGAAACGCACGTGGTACGAAGCAACAGGCCCGGTCTGGATGGTTGCCGGACGTGACATCGTGGCATCCGGGACCAACCTGGGCCAACCGACAGCCGTGCGGCCCGATGAGATGGGCGTGGGTCAGGAAGTCATCACCTCGACCGGCAACCTGTTCGTTCATAACGACCCGCGAGATGTATCGCGGGTGTCGGCCGGACGCGACATCCTTTACAGCAGCTTCGATATTGCCGGCCCGGGTACGCTGGACATTAATGCCGGGCGCAACATCCTCATGGAAGACCGTGCCAGCATCACCAGCCTGGGTTCGTTGGTGGCCGGGGATCAGCGGCCTGGCGCCAGTGTGGTGCTGCAGGCGGGCACAGGCGCGCAAGGGCTGGATTACTCACGGTTCATCGCGCGTTACCTGAACCCGCGGAACCTCGCTGATCCGCAGGCCTCTCTCAACGGCCAGCCGGGCAAAGTGGTCAAGACCTACCTGGACGAGTTGCAGAGCTGGCTGACCCTCGGCTATGGCTTCAGCGGTAATGCCGAACAGGCGCAAGCGTTCTACGCCGCGATGCCGAGCGCCGAACAGGCAATCTTCGCCCGCCAGGTGTACTTCGCTGAACTGCGTGCCGGCGGTCTGGAATACAACGACGTCGATGGCCCGCGCACTGGCAGTTATCTGCGCGGTCGCAACGCGATTGCGGCGCTGTTCCCGAGCACTGATGTGGCCGGCAATCCGATTCGCTACGACGGCGATATCACGCTGTACGGCGGGGCAGGGGTCAAGACCCTGTTCGGCGGCGACATCCAGATGCTCACACCGGGTGGCGGTCAGGTATTCGGCATCGAAGGCGCGGCGCCACCCTCGACGGCGGGGATCATCACTCAGGGTTCGGGCAACATTCAGCTCTATTCGCAGGGCAGCATTTTGCTCGGCCAGAGCCGGATCATGACCACCTTCGGTGGCTCGATTCTCGGCTGGTCCGCCGAGGGCGACATCAACGCCGGTCGCGGCTCGAAAACCACGGTGGTCTACACCCCGCCGAAACGTGTTTACGACACCTGGGGCAACGTCACACTGTCGCCGTCGGTGCCGAGCACCGGCGCCGGTATCGCTACGCTCAACCCGATTGCCGAAGTGAAACCGGGCGACATCGACCTGATCGCGCCGCTGGGCACCATCGATGCCGGCGAGGCGGGGATTCGCGTGTCGGGCAACGTCAACATCGCCGCGCTGACGGTGGTCAACGCCGCGAATATTTCGGTGCAGGGCAAGTCGACCGGCGTACCGGTGGTCTCGGCAGTGAATACCGGCGCGATCACCTCGGCCAGTTCCGCTGCATCCTCGGCCACCCAAGCGGCGGAAGACGTGGCGCGTCAGCAGCAAGCGGCGTCGCGACAGAATCAGGCGTCGGTGTTCACCGTGCAGGTACTGAGCTTCGGCAACGAACAACTCGCGCCGTCCCGCGATGGTGCCAGCCGCGCGCCGGCGCCGGGTTACAACCCGGACAGCCCGGTGCAGGTGTTGGGCGCCGGGGCGCTGGATGAACAGGCGAAACAGCAGTTGACCGAAGAGGAGCGCGGGCAACTGACGCTGTAAAAGACTCTCGTGCAGTACGTTTGGGCGGCCGGTTGGTCGCCCTTTTTTATGTTGATGAGGTTAGTGGGTATTGTTGTCGAGTGTGGACTAACGTCAGTATTTTGATGTGCCCGTTCACTCGATAGACCAGTAGATAGTTTGGATTGACCACCATTTCCCGAGTGCCCGGTACCCGACCGGATCTGTAACCATAGGGAATTGATGAAAGCCTTTGCGTTGCTGCACCCACCTTGCGCTGCAGAGCCGCTGAAGCGTTGGAATTGTATTGTTCAATGTAATCGATAATGTCAGCCAGATCGTCCAGAGCTTGATCGCTCCATTCAAGCGGCAGCGCGTCGATTCTTGCGTTTCTCTTCTAATAATTGGTCGAGCCGCACCATGGCTTCCTCATGGGGAATGCCTGGGCGAGGATCATCCAGTGCAGCCTGCACCTTGGCACGAAACCAGCGATCGTAGCTCTCGGCCTCTTCTTCGGATTCGAAGTCAGAGTAAAACGGGGAAAGTAATATGCTCATAGTGATCTCCGTGATCAATCTCGGCAGTTTAAGGGGGGACATGGCCCATTGTCGTCACTGGCAGACGATGCACCCCATGAGCCCTTGAGGAACCATGGGATAACGGAGCCCAGTATCTGCAAGCGCCCCCTTTAAATCTGCCAGACGTTTCCCCCCGTTGTCCGGTAATCTCGACCGCCGCTGTAGGCGTATTCCACCTATGCGTTTTTCGGGTTTTCAGGCTACAAATCCAGGTGCGCTTTCCTACAAATGCACTCAGAACGCATAGGGAATACTCACCTTCGCCCACAACATTTCCCCCTCCGGCCGGTTCTCCACATCAAATTCCTTGGCCCAGCGGATCTCCGCACTGGCGTACTTGAGAAAGGTGAAATGCAGCGCCGGGCCGATGGCGAACACCTTGCCACGTACGCCGTCGTCGACGTCCTGCCCGGCGAACTGCACGGTATGGCCGAACTGTTTGTCGTCGGTGGTCTGCTTGAGGTAGTAGCCGTTGATGCCGAGCATCAGATCATCGGTGAGCTTGTAGCTGGCCGAATAATCGAAGTGGAAGATCTGCCCGGATTTGTAGTCAGTGTCCTTGTTCTTCTCGTTGAAGCTGTAGGTGGTCTTCATCGAGACTTCGGTCTTGTCGGTCGGCAGCCAGGTGAAGGAGAACAGCGGTTTGTAGGTGTAGAAATTATTGCTGGTGTTGGCCAGCCGATCGACGCTGTATTCGCCGGTCGGCACGGTGATTTCCAGCGCGGCGCCAAGGGTCAGATTCTTGCCCATGTCCCACAGAATGATCGGTGCAATGGTGGTATCGCCCATGCCTTCGCGGGTGTCGCTCAAGCCGAATACCGAGACTTCCTGCTTCAGCCACGGCTGGGCGATGTAGCCGGCCAGGCGCCCGCCGAAGATACGCACGGGGCTCAAGTAGTCGAGACGCGGAATCACCGCGGTGGACTCGATTTCGACGTTGGGCACCTTGCCGCCGAACGAGCTGATGTTGAGTTTGGTCGCCTTGTAATGGTTGTAGTAGAGGTTGAACGCGACCATGTTCTCCGGAAGGCTGTCGACCTCCAGCGGCAGCATGAAAAAACCGTCGGTGCCGGTGCCGATGTTGTCGACGCCGGCTTCGGTGGCCAGTGCCGGTATCGTCACGGCGCAACCCAGCAAGGAAAGGGCCAGGCGCAGAGGGAATGTCGCGCGGTTCGGGTGCATATCAGTCCTCATTATTATTGTGTTTTGGGCGCAACGCCGGCACGCAGTGCGCGCGGCACTCTAGAAATAAGCGCTTGGCGCCCGGCGGGGCAGGGTTTTGGCGGACACTGAGGGGGACTTCTGCGGACAGCTGGCAAACCCTGTGCTAACTTCCTTCGACATAACCGGTAACAAAAATAACAATCAAGCGTGATCCGGAATGTCATCCCCCATGAATGTAAAAGTCCAAGACCCGACTTTCGAACTGGCGCTGGTCTCGCCGTTTCTCCTGCAAACCCTTGCCGAAGTCGTGCAGAACAAGGGCATCGATCCCGAAAGCCTGTGCCGTGGCCTGGGTTTTACGCTGGAAGACTTACAGGATCCGACGCAGCGGATTTCCTATCGCCAGGCCGTGGCGATGATTCAACGTGCGCTCAAAGTGCTGCCCCATCAGGGCCTGGGCCTATGGGTGGGCGCACAGAATGTACTCGGCACACTCGGGTTGCTCGGGCATGTGCTGTCGTTGTGCAAAACCCTGCGCGACGCCTTTGCGCTGGGGATTCGCCACCAGCACACCTCGGGCGGGATTGTGGTGTCGAGCGTCGACGTGGTCGGTGCGCAGGTGCATCTGGATGCTGAATGCCGCCTGCCATTCGCCGATGTGCAGGTGTTTGCCGTCGAGGAGTTCTTCGCCAGTCTGCTGGTGTATGGCCGCGCACTGGTGGGGGTTGATTTCAAGGCGATTGCCGTGGAGTTCGTGCATGCCGCACCGGATTACCTCAGCGAATACCACCGCCTGCTCGGGCCGGACGTGCGCTTCGGTTGTCTGCACAACCGCATGCTGATCGATGCGCAGTGGCTTGACGTGAACCTGCCCAATCACCATTCGCTGGCGCTGCGTCAGGCGGTCGCCTTGCTGGAGCTGGAAGCGGCGCAGGTGCATCAGAAGCTTGATCTGATTCAGGCGGTCGAGCGGGCGATTGCCAGGGATTTGACCTCTGGCAGCCATATCGAAAAGATTGCCGGTGATTTGAATATGAGCAGTCGTACTTTGCGCCGGCGTTTGACTGAGCATGCGCTGACGTTCGAGGCGCTGCTGGAGCAGGTGCGGCAGGCGCGGACGATGAGTCTGCTGGCCAATCCGGATATGCCGATCGAGCGGATTACCGAGGAAGTGGGGTACAGCGATGTGCGCAGTTTTCGCCGGGCGTTCAAGCGTTGGACCGGGATGAGCCCGAGTGCCTGGCGTAATGACGCAAACCCTCACCCCAGCCCTCTCCCAGAGGGAGAGGGGGCCGACTGCAGTGTCTTGCGAGTTACATCGACCTGAAGAATTGCGTCGATTATGGACTTGAGAGAGGGGGCCGACCGCAGTGTCTTTCGTCGTACATCGACCTGAAAGATTTTTGTCGATTATGGATTCACCGATACACGTTCAAGTCGGCGTAGCTCTTCAATATCCCCCATTCAGTCCCCTCTCCCCCCGGGAGAGGGCTAGGGTGAGGGGCTTTTGACTTCCATCCAAACCCACACAAACCCTCCGGCCACAGGTAAACTCCCGCGCACTTTCCCAAGGAGTTCACATGAGTTACTACCAGCCGGGCATTCTCGCCACCCCAGTTCCTGCGCAAGCACGTCACCTGTTTTTCGCCCTTGAATCGGCTGAAGCCCTGCCGCAAGCGATCGACAATCTGCTGAATCAGGTGGACGGCAAGTCGGCGGTGGTCGGTTTCGGTGAATCCCTGGCCAAGGCCCTCAACGTACAAATTGAAGGCCTGCGCAGCTTCCCGGCCATGACCGGCGTCGGCGTCGAGAACCCGTCGACCCAGCACGCGCTGTGGGTCTGGCTGCACGGCGTCGACCGTGGTGAACTGCTTAACCGTTGCAACGCCCTCGAAGCCGCACTGGCGCCGGCCCTGCGCCTGGTAGAAATGCAGGAAGCCTTCCGCCACAAGGACGGCCACGACCTGACCGGTTACGAAGACGGCACCGAAAACCCGCACGACGAAGCCGCCATCGCCGCCGCCCTGCAAAGCGCCGGCACTGACGGCATGGTCGGTGGCAGCTTTGCCGCGATCCAGCAGTGGCAGCATGACCTCAAGGGTTTCCACAAACTGTCCGCCGACGACAAAGACAACATCATGGGCCGTCGCCTCAGCGACAACGAAGAGATCGACGACGCGCCGGTGTCCGCCCACGTCAAACGCACCGCGCAGGAAAGCTTCGCCCCCGAAGCGTTCGTCGTGCGCCGCTCGATGCCGTGGATCGAAGGTGATCGCGCTGGTTTGATGTTCCTCGCTTTCGGTTTCTCGCTGGACGCCTTCGAAGCGCAACTGCGCCGTATGAGCGGCCTGGAAGACGGCATCACCGATGGTCTGTATCGCATCAGTCGACCGATCACTGGCGGCTACTACTGGTGCCCACCGTTGAAGGACGGTCACCTCGATCTGCGCGCGTTGCGCATCGGCTAAAGGAACAGACATGGACGTGGTGCGCTGGGGCATGATCGGTTGTGGCAGCGTCGCTGAACGCAAGAGCGGGCCGGCCTTTTACAAGGCGCCCGGTTCGGCGCTGGTGGCGGTGATGGGCCGACGGCTTGAAGCGGTCAGCGATTACGCTTTGCGTCATGGCATCGACCGCGTCTACACCGACGTCGATGCGCTGATCAACGATCCCGAGGTCGACGCGGTGTACATCGCCACGCCGCCCGACAGCCATCACGCCTACAGCCTGAAAGTCGCTGCCGCTGGCAAGCATTGCTGCGTCGAAAAACCGATGGCGCTGAATGCCGGACAAAGCCGCGAGATGCAGCAGGTGTTTGCCGAGGCCGGATTGCACTTGTTTGTGTCCTACTACCGCCGCTCGTTGCCGCGCTTTGCGCAAGTGCGGCAGTGGCTGGAGGAGGGACGCATCGGTGAGGTTCGGCATCTGAGCTGGACGTTGACCAAAGCGCCGTCGCCGGCGGATCTGGACGGTCGCGATAACTGGCGCACCGATCCGGCGGTGGCCGGGGGCGGTTACTTCGCTGATCTGGCCAGTCATGGTTTTGACCTGTTCCAGTATCTGCTCGGCGACATTGTTGAAGTCGCCGGATTCACCGCGCGTCAGGCCGGCTTATATGCAGCGGAAGATGCCGTCAGCGCCAGTTGGCGGTTTGCCTCCGGGGCGTTGGGTATGGGTTGCTGGAGTTTTGTTGCGGATCGGCGCGAGGATCGGGTCGAGATCATCGGCAGTGAAGGGCGGATCAGTTTTTCGGTGTTTGATGAACATCCCGTGCAATTGCATGCCGATGAAATCATCAGCCTGGAAATCCCGCATCACGAACATATTCAGTGGCATCACGTGCTGGGCATGAATGCTCACATTCGTGGCGACTCACAACACCCCGCCGTCGCCGAACAAGCGCTCAAGACCGATTGGGTCATGGACCAGATCCTCAAACGCCAGTAGCACACAATTCCCCTGTAGGCCTTCGCCTGCTCGCGATAGCGGTGTGTCACGCACCGGATTCGTATCTGATACACCGCTATCGCGAGCAGGCTCACTCCTACAAGAAGCGATCGTGTGAAGTATCTAAGGTTATGCCCAAACAATATTTCTCAACCTCGTCATAACACCCCTAAGATCACGTCATAACTCGTTATAACAAGTGATCCCGTGATGACCGATAACGTTCTCTCTCTTAGCCCGCTCTCCTTATCAAGTGTCCCGCTGCACACCCAACTGCGCGATGTCCTGCGTGCGCGAATTCTCGACGGCGAATACCCGCAAGACAGCCAGATGCCTTCCGAAAGCGAACTCGGTGCGCTGTTCAAAGTCAGCCGCATCACCGTGCGCCAGGCGCTCGGCGATCTGCAAAAGGAAGGGCTGATCTTCAAGATCCACGGCAAAGGCACCTTCGTCGCCAAGCCGAAAACCTTTCAGAACGTCAGCAGCCTGCAAGGCCTAGCCGAGTCGATGACCGGCCGTGGCTACGAGGTGATCAATCGCCTGCGCAGTTTCAAATTCATCCCCGCCGACAAGCGCGTTGCCGAACGTTTGCAGGTCGCCGAGGGCGAGATCGTCGCGCAGATCAAACGCGTACGGCTGATCAACCGTGAGCCGATCTCGCTGGAAATCACCTACCTGCCCAAAGCCGTCGGCGAGCGCCTGGAGAAGGCCGATCTGGTCACCCGCGACATCTTCCTGATCCTCGAAAACGACTGCGGCATCGCCCTCGGCCACGCCGATCTGGCCATCGACGCGGTGCTCGCCGACAGCGACTTGACCCAGGCGCTGAACGTCGAGGCCGGCTCGCCGATCATGCGCATCGAGCGTCTGACCCACGACGCGCAAGGCCAGCCGCTGGACTTCGAATACCTTTACTACCGTGGCGATGCGTTCCAGTACCGCCTGCGGATCGACCGGCAAAAAGGGGAGCAGGCATGACCCGCAACGTGCTCGAACAGGAATACGACATCGTCGTCATCGGCGGTGGCACCGCCGGGCCGATGGCCGCGATCAAGGCCAAGGAAAACAACCGCGATCTGCGCGTGTTGCTGGTCGACAAGGCCAACGTCAAACGCAGCGGCGCGATCAGCATGGGCATGGACGGCCTGAACAACGCGATCATCCCCGGCCACTCGACGCCGGAGCAGTACACCAAGGAAATCACCATCGCCAACGACGGCATCGTCAATCAGGCCGCCGTTTACGCCTACGCGACCCATAGCTTCGAAACCATCGAACAGCTTGATCGCTGGGGCGTGAAGTTCGAGAAGGACGAAACCGGCGATTACGCGGTTAAAAAAGTCCACCATATGGGCGCCTACGTGCTGCCGATGCCGGAAGGGCACGACATCAAAAAGGTCCTTTATCGCCAGTTGAAACGCGCCCGGGTGAGCATCACCAATCGCCTCGTCTGCACGCGGTTGCTGACTGACGAGGAGGGCGCCGTCAACGGTGTGATGGGCTTCGATTGCCGCACCGCCGACTTCCATGTGATCAAGGCCAAAGCGGTGATCCTCGCCTGCGGTGCTGCCGGACGCCTGGGTTTGCCGTCGTCGGGCTACCTGATGGGCACCTACGAAAACCCGACCAACGCCGGCGACGGCTACGCGATGGCCTATCACGCCGGCGCCGAACTGGCCAACCTCGAATGCTTCCAGATCAACCCGCTGATCAAGGATTACAACGGCCCGGCCTGCGCCTACGTCACCGGCCCGCTGGGCGGCTACACCGCCAACAACAAGGGCGAACGCTTCATCGAGTGCGACTACTGGAGCGGGCAGATGATGTGGGAATTTCACCAGGAACTGGAGAGCGGCAACGGCCCGGTGTTTCTCAAGCTCGATCACCTGGCCGAAGAAACCATCCAGAACATCGAGGAAATCCTGCACAGCAACGAACGCCCGAGTCGCGGCCAGTTCCACGCCAATCGCGGCACCGACTACCGCACGCAGATGGTCGAAATGCACATCTCCGAAATCGGTTTTTGCAGCGGCCACTCGGCGTCTGGCGTGTGGGTCAACGAACGCGCCGAGACTTCGGTGAAAGGCTTGTATTCGGCGGGTGACATGGCTGCCGTGCCGCACAACTACATGCTCGGCGCCTTCACCTACGGCTGGTTTGCCGGGCACAACGCCGCCGATTTTGTCGCCGGTCGCGAGTTTTCCGCGCTGGATGCCGAGCAGATCGAGAAGGAAAAGGCCCGGGTTTACGCACCGCTGGATCGCGAACACGGTCTGCCGCCAGCACAGGTCGAGTACAAGCTGCGGCGCTTCGTCAACGATTACCTGCAACCGCCGAAAGTGACCAAAAAGATGCAGATCGGTCTACAGCGCTTCAGCGACATCGAACGCGATCTCGATCAGATGAAAGCCAACAACGCCCATGAACTGATGCGCGCCATGGAAACCAGCGTGATCCGCGACTGCGCCGAAATGGCCGCCCGCGCCTCGTTGTTCCGCGCCGAAAGCCGCTGGGGGTTGTACCACTATCGCGTCGACCACCCGCAGCGCAACGATAGCGAATGGTTCTGCCATTGCCATTTGAAGAAGGGCGACGACGGCCAGATGACCAGTTTCAAGAAAGCCGTCGAACCTTACATCATTCCGCTCGATGCTGAAGAAATGCAGGCCTACGACCGCTTGCGGGTCGGCGCTTTCGCCGCTTGATGCACTACTAAAAGAGAGTCCGAACCATGGCCTATCAAGCTCAGGAAATCTTCTTTCGCTCCAACGCCCCCGTCACCGTGGACGAGGACAAATGCATCGCCGAAAAGGGCTGCACCGTGTGCGTGGATGTCTGCCCGATGGACTTGCTGGCGATCAATCCGGCAACGCAGAAGGCCTACATGGCGTTCGACGAATGCTGGTACTGCATGCCGTGCGAGAAGGATTGCCCGACGGGCGCCGTCAAGGTCGACATCCCCTATCTCCTGCGTTGAAACGCGATCCTCTGTAGGAGTGAGCCTGCTCGCGATAGCAGTGTGTCAGTCAGCACATCAACATCTGGAAAACCGCTATCGCGAGCAGGCTCACTCCTACATTTGAACTGTGACAACCCAAAGCCATCCGGTGAACCCCGGACGCTGGATTCACCGAAAACCCCTCGTTTCCCACCGCGCCCTGATCGCGGCGGAGACGAACTCAAATAAATGATTCGAGGGGAAACAACCATGTTGCGTGCAGCAATCGCCGGTCTGGTACTGGCTTCGTTCACTTTGTCGGCCTCGGCCGAAACCATCCGCATCGCCATCGGCACCCAGGACACCACCATCAACTGCGCCGCTGGCGGGTTGTTGATTCGTGAACTGGGCCTGCTCGACAAATACCTGCCCCACGACGGCCCCTACAAAGACGCGAAGTACGACGTGCAGTGGAAGAACTTCACCAGCGGCGCACCGCTGACCAACGAGATGGTCGCCGGCAAACTCGACTTCGGTGCCATGGCTGATTTCCCCGGAGCATTCAACGGCGTCGCTTTTGAAACCGCCGGCAAGCACAGCCTGTTCATCAGCGTGCTGTCGGGGAGCATCAAGGGCAGCGGCAACGGCATCGTCGTGCCGAGCGCGTCCGGCGTGCAGGCGCTCAGCGAACTCAAAGGCAAGACGATTTCCGTGCCGTTCGCCTCCACCGCCCACGGCATGCTGCTGCGTGCCGTGGCGGCGCAGGGCTGGGATCCGCTCAAGGATGTCAACATCATCGCCCAGCCGCCGGAAGTCGCCGGCTCGGCGTTGCAGGCCGGCAAGATCGACGCCCACGCCGATTTTGTGCCGTTCGCCGAACTGTTCCCGAGCCGGGGTTTCGCCCGCAAGATTTATGACGGTGCTCAGGCGAATGCGCCGACGTTCCACGGTGCGCTGGTGGATCAGGCGTATGCGAAGAAGTACCCGGAAGTCGTCGTCGCTTACCTGCGCGCGAGTATCGAGGCCAATCAGTTGCTGGCGGCGGAGCCGGAGAAATACAGCGAGCTGATCGCCAAAGTGACCGGCGTCGATGCTGAGGTGAACTACCTGTTCCACGGCCCGCTCGGCGTACAGACCCGCGACCTGAGCTGGAAGCCGGAATATCGCCAGGCGGTGGGCACCGCGATTGATACGTTGAAGCTGCTGAAGAAGGCTGATCGCGGGCTCGATCTGAACAACTTCATTGACGACCAATACATCCGTGCGGCGTTCAAGGCGTCGAACCTGGATTACACGGCGCAACTGGCGAACTACGCGCAGACGCCGTTGCAGGCGACGGATGCGGCGACCGGTAAAGCTATTACTGACTTCAGTCATGTTGCGGAAATCTGGGTGCGCGGCGAAGACAAGGTGCGCCAATACGCCTCGGCGGAAGAAGCGTTTACCGCGCTGGCGGCTTTGAAGCAGGAAGGTAAAAACATCCGTGCGGTGTATGCGCAGGCCAGTGACAGTGGGATCAAGTTGCTTGCCGAACAAGCCTGGTTTGCCAGTGATGCGAAAGGGCGTCTGAGCGCGTTTTTGCTCAAGGGGCAGGCTCAGCAATTTGCCTCGGCGCAGGGTGGCAAGGTTTTTGATTTCACTGATGCCACTACCCAGGCGGTTGCTGCTCGTTAGTTGAAGATCAAGAGCCCCTCACCCTAGCCCTCTCCCAAAGGGAGAGGGGACTGACCGCGGTGTTTGGACTAGCTACGCCGACCTGAAATACCGAGTCGAACTCAGGTTTGAAAGGTATGAAGATCGGCTCCTTCTTGAGCCGAACTCAGGTTTTGAAAAACGTGAAGATCGGCTCCCTTTCCCCCTCGCCCCCTTGGGGGAGAGGGCTGGGGTGAGGGGGTAGATCTCAGCCATCACACAGCTCCACAACCGGAAACCCGCTCCATGAAAACACCCACCCTACGCTGGACATCAAGAGCCGCCTCACTGCTGCTCTGCCTGCTGTTCTGGCAACTCGCCGCCAGCCATCACTGGAACCTCGGCCTCATCACCTTTGCCAACGTGCCAACCCCTTTGGCCGTGGTAGAAGCAGCGCTGGGCCTCGGCGACTCCGGCAAGCTCCTGCAACACCTCACCGCCAGCCTAAGCCGCGTCTTCGCCGGCTACCTCGCCGCACTGCTGATCGGCATCGCCCTCGGCCTCGCCATCGGCCGCTCAAAATGGGCCGAAGACCTGCTGCTGCCACCGCTGGAAGTCCTGCGCCCAATCCCCGCCGTTGCGTGGATCCCGTTGGCGATCCTGATGTTTCCGTCCTCGGAACTGTCGATGGTCTTCATCACCTTCACCGGTGCACTGTTCCCGATCCTGCTCAACACCGTGCACGGCGTCGAAGGTGTCGATCCACGCCTGATCGCCTCGGCAAAAAGCCTCGGGGCGGGGCGCCGCGCGATTCTGCTGGAAGTGATTTTGCCCGGCGCCGCGCCGAGCATCATCACCGGTCTGGCGATCGGCATGGGTACTTCTTGGTTCTGTCTGGTGACTGCAGAAATGATCTCCGGCCAGTTCGGCATCGGCTATTACACCTGGGAGTCCTACACCATTCAGAACTACGCCGACATCGTCGTCGGCATGCTCCTGATCGGGGTGTTGGGCATGGGCAGCAGTCTGCTGATCAAACGTCTGGGCGGGTTGTTCACGCCCTGGCATCGACCGCGAGGAAAAGCCTGATGAGCGCGATGCAAACTCCGGAAGGGCGGATCGACATCCGCCAATTGTCCATCGTCCTCGGCCAAGGAAGTGAAGCGTTCGAAGCGGTGCGAGAACTCGATTGCCAGATCGAGTCGGGCCAGTTCGTGTGCATTCTCGGCCCCTCCGGTTGCGGCAAATCGACCTTGCTCGGCGCTTTGGCCGGGCATCTGAATGCGCACGCCGGCAGCCTGAAAGTCGATGGCGCGGCAGTGTCCGGCCCGTCGCCGCAGCGCGGCATGGTGTTCCAGCATCACACGCTGTTTCCGTGGCGCACGGTGCGCGACAACGTCGCTTTCGGCCTGAAGATGCGTGGCATCGGCAAAGCCGAGCGTCATCGTGCTGCCGACGACATCCTCAAATTGGTCGGCCTCGAAGGTTTCGCCGAACGCTGGCCTGATCAACTCTCCGGCGGCATGCAGCAACGCGTCGAAATCGCCCGTGTGCTGGTCAATCGCCCGCGCCTGTTACTGATGGACGAGCCATTCGGCGCGCTGGATGCGCTGACCCGTTTGAACATGCAGGAACTGCTGCTGGACATCTGGACGCGCATCCGCACCACCGTGGTGTTCGTCACTCACGACATCGACGAGGCGCTGTTCCTCGCTGACCGCTTGCTGGTGATGAGCGCGCGACCGGGGCGGATCATCGAAGATTTACGCCTCGACTTTACCCGACCGCGCACCAGTGAACTGGTGACCAGTCCTGAATTCTCCCGCCTCAAGCGCCACTGCCTCGACCTGTTGCGCCACGACAACGACCGACCGCTGCCGCGCCTTAATCCGCTTGGCCTGCCTCCCGAAAACCCTTTACCGCGATTTGCCCTATGACCTCTATTTTTGCTGTGACCGATAACGATGAAATCCTCGCCCTGCAACCGCGTCTGACTGCTGAAGATGCTGGCGTGCGGCGTATTGCGCTGATTGATCTGGCGGATCTGGAGGAGCCCGATGGCTTGCTCTGGCTGGTCGATCGCCTCGGCCAGGATCCTGCCGAAGACGTCCGCGCTGAAGCCGCGCGTTTGCTGGAAGCCTGGGAGGATGAAGACGTTGTGCAAGCCTTGTGCGAGGCGCTGACCGACTCGTCGCCCGCCGTGCAATCCGCTGCTGCGCAGAGCTTGAGTCTGCTCAAGACTGAAGCAGCGGGGCGGGTGATTCTGCCGTGGACCGATCATGCCGACGTCAGCGTGCGTATCGCGGCGTTCCGCGCCTTGCGTGAACTGCGTTTCGCCGATGCTGCACCTGCTGCGGTCTCTGCGCTGAACGATGCCGATGCCAACGTGCGCCGCGAAGCCGTCGGCGTGCTCGGTTGGCTCAAGCAACTCGACGCACTGTCTGCCTTGGCGCGATTGGCCAGCGACGATCCGGACACCGAAGTACGCCGCGCCGCCACCGGTGCTCTCGGTTTGGCCTCCAGCGCTGAAGTCCTCCCGGCCCTACGCCAGGCCTTGCAGGACAACGCCTGGCAAGTGCGCGAAGAAGCCGCAACGACACTGGGCAAAGTCGGCCACCGCGACGCCGGCCCGGCGCTGGTCGAAGCGCTGAGCGATGACTACTGGCAAGTACGCCTGCGCGCTACTCGCAGCCTCGGCCGTTTGCAATTTGCCCCGGCGCTGGACGCATTGATCGAGACCCTCGGTCATCGCATCAGCAATCTGCGCAAAGAGGCCGCGCTGGCCTTGGGTGAGTTGAATGATCGCGGCGCCGTGGCGGCCTTGCAGGCCGCGCAGGACGACGGCGACCCGGAAGTGCGCAAAGCCGTGCGCATTGCCCTGAGTCAGTTGCAATGAACCCGCTGTCAGTCGGTAACTCGCAAAGCGAGCAAACCCTTCGGCTGACTTGGCCTGACGGGCAAGAACAACAACTTAACCACGCCGAGCTGCGCCGCCAGTGCCCGTGCTCGCAATGCCGCGCGTTTCGCCTCAAGGGCCTGACGCCGCTGGTCGATGACCGCGTGCGCCTGATTGAACTCAACCCCCAGGGCTACGGCGTGCAACTGGTGTTCAGCGACGGCCACCAGCGCGGCATCTACCCGTGGGCCTATCTGGCAAACCTCAATTCCTGATACACCACGATCCCCTGTAGGAGTGAGCCTGCTCGCGATAGCGGTGTGTCATTCAACAATGATGTTGCCTTATCCACCGCTATCGCGAGCAGGCTCACTCCTACAGGGGGATTTCGGTGGGTCAGAAGGATTTGCTGAGGCTGGCGACGACGGTGGCAGTGCAGACGTCTTTGAAACCCCAATTGCTCAGACATTGGGTTTGTGAAAGATCGGTATCGATGTAGCTCAACCCCAGCACCACCCCGGCCAGATTGTGGGTGAGTTTGACCTCCCATTCGCGGTACGACTCTTCAGCGCTGCCCGACGCCGAGTACAAGTGCGGATCCTTGAAATCCATATTGCCGTAACGCAGCTTCAGACCTGAATCAAACGGCAACTCGGTTTCATAACCGATGTAGCTGTACAGCGAACTCTGTTTGCTATCGATCCCCGGTGCATCGCTGGAGTAATACGCCGCCAGTTTCACCCCGTACACCCCGAGAATCCCGTAAACCTCGCTCTGGTTGAACTGGCTTTCCTTGGGGTAGGCGTACTTGATGTAACCCAGATCGAGACTGACATCCTCGGTCGGCTGCCACAGCCAACCGCCGTAGTAATCGACCTCCTGACGGGTTTTTAGCCCCCCGCCGAAATCGACATTCGAGCTCCACGCGCCGAGGTACAGGCCGCTGCTGTGAGCGAGGGTCAGACCGGCCTGCACCGCCGGGTCGTTTTGCGTTTGCGAGATGCCGCGAGTGCGGTAATCGCTGGCTAAATTCAGGTCCACCACCAGCGCAAAATCATCATTCAAAGGGATCGCTTGGCTGCTCAAGGGCAGCGCGCTCAACAAACTCAGGGCGAACAGGGGCAAGGCTTTCATGTGGAGTCCCGATGTTGTGATTATTTTTGGGCAGAAAGAGAACTGCGGGGGGATTCGATTTCGACCACCCTCACAGACCCTGTGGGAGCGAGCCTGCTCGCGAAAGCGGTGGTTCATTCAGCATTGATGGCGACTGATACGCCGCCTTCGCGAGCAGGCTCGCTCCCACAGGGGAACAGTGTTGTTATTTTGCGGCGGTGTAGACCTGACGACCGCCGAACCAGGTTTGCAAAACCTGGGTGTCATGCAGGGCCTTGTTGTCGACGCTGAACACGTCGCGGTCGAGGACGATAAAATCAGCCTGCTTGCCCGGCGTCAGCGAGCCAATCTGCTGCTCCAGGCCAATCGTCCGTGCCGCGTTGACGGTGTAGGCGTAGAACATCGTTTCGCGATCCAGACGTTCATCGGCATTGAGCACGCCCAACGGGCCGACGCGGGTGATCGCCTGCGCCATGGCGTTGAACGGATTCGGCGTCGACACCGGCCAGTCACTCGCGCCGGCAATCGTCGCGCCCTGTTTGAGCAGCGAATGCGCCGGGTACTGATAGCGAAAGGCGAGGGCGCTGACGTAGGGCTTGATCATGTCGGTGGTGTAGTCATCGGCACTGGCCCACAGCAGTTGCATTGAGGCGATGACATTGAGCGGTTTGAAGCGGGCGAACTCTTTCGGATTGACCATTTGCAGGTGAGTGATCGAGTGGGTCACGCCGCTCTGTCGATCCTTGCGCGCCTGAGCGATGCCGTTCAGCGATTCACGCACGGCGCGGTCGCCGATCGCATGGATATGCACCAGCCAGCCGCGCTGATCGATGGCGCTGACCAGTTCGCCGAAATGCTGCGGGTCGATTAGCAGTTCGCCCTGTTTGTGCGAGTTGCTGTACGGATCGATCATCGCCGCGCTCTGCGCCGGGAATTCAATCACGCCGTCGGCGAAGATCTTGATGCCGGGCAGCGTCAGGTTGGGGATGCCCTGAAATTGCTGGCGCACCTTGTCCAGCGTATCGAGGTCGGCGGGCACGCTTTTCGGGTTGGCCACCAGCAACGCGGCGACGTGCACGCTCATTGCGCCGCTTTGCGACAGCGCTTTATAGGCCGGCAGCACGCCGACGGTTTTCTCGGTCGGTTTGAGCGCGAACACTGCTTCGCCCGGTGCGGCGTTGGCGGCTGGGTCCATCCAGGCAGTGATGCCGAGGCTGTTGTTGTAGCGCACTGCGGATTTGGCGGCGTTCAACATGTCGGCGGGGCTCGGCACCGGCATTTTCGAGGCGACCCGATCCCATCCGGCGTCGACCACAAAACCGTTCGGCTCGCCACTGGCCAGTTTGCCGATGGTGTCTTTTTCCGCATCGGGCAGGGTTTTCAGCAGCGCCGCGTCAATCCCGGCACGCTTGAGCATGACGTTGTTGGCCCATGCCGTGTGGTGGTCGCTGCCGATAAACACCACCGGCACATTGGCCCATTCGCCGCTATTGAAGGTGTTGCCCAAGGCTTCGGCTTGCGCCCAATAAGCCGAACTCATGCCGGCAATGCTCAGCACGTCGCCATGTTTGGCCTTGCCGTCTTCACGCCAGTCGCGCAGGCGTTTTTGCAGTTCGTCGAGGTTGACGACTTCGTCCTCCATGTTCGCCGAGACCATTTCCAGACCGCCGAAAATCGCGTGGGAATGGCTGTCGATCAGGCCGGGCATCAGCGCTTTGCCCTTGAGGTCGATGACTTTTGTGCCGGGTTCGATCAAGGCTTTGATCTGCGCGTCGCTGCCGACTTTCAGCACTTTGCCGTTCTCTACGGCCAGTGCTTGCACCTTGGGTTGCGCGCGGTCGGCGGTGAAAATCTTGCCGTTGAGCAGCACCAGATCGGTGGCGGCCATGGCTTCCATCGAGGCAAAACTTACAGCGGCTGCCAACAGACTCGGGATGAATCTTTTCATTGAAGATTTCCTTGTTATTGCGTCTGATGGCGAGATTAGTGGCTGGTAGCGTCTGACAGAACGCCTGCCTCACGAAAAACGTTTTTGCCTAAATGGAAAAAGCATGGACAAGTTGGGTGCATTGAAAATGTTCGTGGTCACCGCGCAGCTCGGCAGTTTCAGCCGCGCCGCCGAGCAGTTGGGCAAGACCCCGTCGGCGCTGACCAAAGCGGTCAATCACCTGGAAGCGGAGCTGGGCGCACGGCTGTTCGAGCGCAGCACGCGGCGGATTTTGCTCACCGAAATCGGCCGGGTGTACCTGGAAACCGCGCGGCTGGTGTTGCAGCGGCTCGATGAGGCCAGCGAGGAAATCGAACAGTTGCAGCACGGTTTGCGCGGCAGCCTGAAAATCACCGCGCCGCTGGCGTATGGGCGGGCGTTTCTCGATCAGGTGTGTGACGGATTTTTGCAGCAATACCCGCAGATCAGTCTGCAAGTGGACCTGTGCGATGCCTTCGTCAATCTGCTGGAAAGTGGCTACGACCTGGCGTTGCGTGAGGGCCACGATGACTTGCCGGGGCTGATTGCGCGGGTGGTCGGCAGCAATCGTCTGGCCCTGTGTGGCAGCCCGGAGTATCTGGCGCGCAAGGGCTTGCCGGTCAATCCGCAGACCCTTGAACAGCATGAATGGCTGCTCTATCAGCATCCGTTGCTCAGCCGCGAATTCTGGTGGGCCGAGCGCGACGGGCAGCGCTTGAGCCTGGCGCAACCGGCGGCACCGCTGTTGCGCAGCGATAATTACGATTTGTTGCTGGCCAGTGCTTTGGCCGGGCGCGGTTTGCTGCACACGCCGCTGTGGAGCGCCGCGCCGTACATTGCCGACGGGCGATTGGTGCGGGTAATGGCGGATTACGAGATCGACCCGGACACCTTTGGCCCGCACATTCTCGCGGTGTACCCGAGTCATCGACGGGCGACGGCCAAGGTTGTCGCCTTCATCGATTACATCGCCGAATTCCTCGCCGAACGCGGCCTTGGCTAACACCCCCGCGCTGATCGTTCCCACGCTCCGGCGTGGGAATGCAGCCCGTGACGCTCCGCGTCACTGGACGCAGAGCGTCCCTAGAGGCATTCCCACGCAGAGCGTGGGAACGATCAACGTGGGGTGGGCCGACTGGCGGCGCTTGTCAGGAAAAAGCCAAAAGAGTACAAATGTACTCCATGACGAACCTCACTCCCCGCCGTACCGCCATCCTGACCTTCATCCGCGATCGCATCGCCGAACACGGTCAGCCCCCAAGCCTTGCTGAAATCAGCGAGGCTTTTGGTTTTGCCTCGCGCAGCGTGGCGCGCAAGCACGTGCTCGCGCTGACCGAAGCGGGGTTTATCGAGGTCAACCCCAATCAGGCCCGGGGCATTCGCCTGCTCGGGCAACCGCCGCGCCCGGAACTGCTCGACATTCCTGTGCTCGGCCGCGTCGCAGCCGGTGCGCCGATTGGTGCCGATGCCGACATCCATAGCCGCTTGCTGCTCGACCCGGCACTGTTCTCGCGCACACCCGATTACATGCTGCGGGTGCAGGGCGATTCGATGATCGAGGACGGCATTCTCGATGGCGATCTGGTCGGCGTGCGGCGCAATCCCGAGGCGCTCAACGGCCAGATCGTCGTGGCGCGGCTCGACGGTGAAGTCACCATCAAACGCTTCGAACGGCTCGGCGATGAAGTGCGGCTGTTGCCGCGCAACCCGGCGTACCAGCCGATTGTCGTGCGCGACGATCAGGACCTGGCCATCGAAGGGGTGTTCTGCGGTCTGGTGAGGCAAGGCTGATGGGCGCCGTCGTTGCGTTGGATACGCTGTTCAATGGCGGCCAGATCTGGAAGGGCCGGCCTGCGCCACCGGCTGCCAGCCCGCAGCCGACCGGGCATGCGGCGCTGGACGCGGCACTGCCCAGCGGTGGCTGGCCGGAAGCGGCGCTGAGCGAAATCCTCTTGGCCGGCCCCGGTGTCGGCGAACTGCAACTGGTCTGGCCAACGCTGGCGCGGTTGGCGGCGGCGGGTGAGCGCATTGTGCTGGTGGCGCCGCCGTTCGTGCCGTACCCGCAAGCGTGGGAAAACGCCGGGGTCGATCTGCGCCAGTTGTCGGTGATTCAGGCCTCTGAGCGCGATGCCTTGTGGGCGGCGGAACAGTGCCTGCGTTCGGGCAGTTGCGGCGCCGTACTGTGCTGGCCGCACAAGGCCGATGACCGTGCGTTGCGGCGTTTGCAGGTGGCGGCGGAAACCGGTCAGACCCTGGCATTTGCCTGGCGCCCGTTGAGCGAAGCGGTCAACCCGTCACCGGCGGCGTTGCGCATCGCCATCGACGCCAAACCTGCACAGTTGCGCGTCCTCAAGTGCCGTGGCGGACTCGCGCGTACGGCGCCGATTGCCTTTGCCGTGGGTCATTGAGGTCGCCATGCGCTGGGTCTGCATTCTATTCCCGCAATTGGCGCTGGACGCGGTGCTGCGTCAGCGTCCCGATCCCGATGAGCCGTTGGTGCTGCTCAGCGGCCCGGCCCAGCGCCGGGTGCTGCAAGCGGTCAATCCTGCCGCGCGCAAACTCGGTCTGCGCGCCGGCCAGTCGATGACTGCCGCCCAGGCCATGAGCAAGGGGTTTGCCACCGCTGATTACGAGGCCGCCGAGGTCGAGCACTGGCAGCAGTTTTTGGCCGCATGGGCCTACGGTTTCAGCGCGCAGGTCAGCGTGCATTACCCGCGCACCGTGGTGTTCGAGATCGAATCCAGCCTGGGCCTGTTCGGTTCCTGGGCGCAGTTCGAAGCGCGCCTGCGCAAGGAACTGACGGACTTGGGCTTTCGTCATCGCATCGTCGCCGCGCCGAATCCAGTGGCGGCGCGGGTGCTGGCCAATGCTTACGATGGATTGGTGGTGCCCGACGGCGAAGCCTTGCAGCATCACCTTGGCCAGTTGCCTGTCGACCGCGTCGGCCTGGAACCGAGTGTGGCTACAGCGTTGTCGCGTATGGGCCTGCGTAATCTCAGTCAGGTGCAGAGCTTGCCCCGTCAGGCACTGGCCCGACGTTTCGAAGCGCCGATGCTCAAGCACCTCGACACCCTGTTCGGCGCGCGCCCGTTGGCGCTGGCGTTTTACCTGCCGCCGGATCGTTTCGATGTGCGCATCGAGCTGAATTTCGACGTGCAATCGCATCAGGCGTTGCTGTTCCCGTTACGCCGTTTGACCGGCGATCTGTCGGCGTTCCTCTGCGGGCGTGACAGCGGCGTGCAGCGTTTCGATCTGCATCTGGAGCACGCCGGGTTGCCGGACAGCGTAATCAAGGTTGGCCTGCTCAGCGCCGAACGTGATCCGGCGATGCTGTTCGAACTGGCCCGTGGGCGGCTGGAGCAAGTGCAGGTCGAGGCGCCGGTGCGCGGCTTTCGTCTGCGCGCCGAGGACCTGCCGAGCTTCGTCCCGCAGTTTCAGGAGCTGTTCGATGACCGCCCGCAGCAAACCTTGCCGTGGCAGCAGTTGCGCGAACGCTTGCGTGCACGCTTGGGCGATGACGCGGTGCAGGGGCTGCGTTTTCAGGCCGATCATCGGCCCGAGTGCGCATGGCAGAACGGCGTCGACAAACAGCGCTGCACTGCGTTGCCGGGCGTGCACCGTCCGGGCTGGTTGCTCGATGAACCGCAGAGCGTGCCGCAAGGTTCGGCGCGGATTCTCATGGGCCCGGAACGCATCGAGTCGGGCTGGTGGGACGGCGACGATGTGCGCCGCGATTATTACCTGATCCAGAACCGCGCCGGCCAACAGGGTTGGGCTTATCGCGCGGTGGGTGAGGGCGGTCCGTTGTGGCTGCAGGGCTGGTTTGCATGAACGACGGTTATGCCGAACTGCACTGCCTGTCGAACTTCAGTTTCCAGCGCGGTGCCTCCAGTGCGCTGGAACTGTTCCAGCGGGCGAAAAAGCATGGCTATCAGGCGCTGGCGATCACCGATGAATGCACGCTGGCCGGGATTGTGCGGGCGTGGCAAGCGGCGAAATCGGTTGAGCTGCCGCTGATCATCGGCAGTGAAGTGCGCATCGAAAACGGCCCGAAACTGGTGCTGCTGGTGGAGAACCTCGCCGGTTATCAGGCCTTGTGCGGCTTGATCACCCGCGCCCGACGACGCACGCAGAAAGGCCAGTATCAGGTGCTGCGCGAAGATTTCAGCGAGCCGCAACCGGGGCTGCTGGTGTTGTGGGTGCCGGATTCGCTTGAGCAGGTGGAAGAGGGCCGTTGGCTGAAACAGATCTTCGGCGAGCGCCTGTGGCTGGCGGTGCAGTTGCATCGCGGCCAGGACGATCAGCAGCGCTTGGCAAGGTTGTTGAGTCTGGCCGCCGAGTTGCAGATTCCGGCCGTGGCCAGCGGCGATGTGCACATGCACGCCCGAGGCCGACGCGCCTTGCAGGACACCATGACCGCGATCCGCCATCACGTGCCGGTGGCCGAGGCCGGGTTGCGCCTGCACCCCAATGGCGAGCGACATTTGCGCAGTGTCGAGGTGTTGCGCGAGTTGTATCCGCAGGCATTGCTCGACGAATCGGTGAATCTGGCGCGGCGCTGTACTTTCGATCTGGGCGAATTGCGGTATCAATATCCCAAGGAACTGGTGCCCGAGGGATATAGCGCCAGTTCCTGGCTGCGCCATCTGACCGAAGAAGGCATTGCCTGGCGCTGGCCCAAAGGCCCGCAAGCCAAGGTTCTCAAGCAGATCGACGATGAACTGCAACTGATCGCCGAGCTCGGTTATGAAAGCTACTTTCTCACTGTGCACGACGTGGTGCGCTTCGCCCGCGAGCAGCAGATTCTCTGTCAGGGTCGTGGCTCGGCGGCCAACTCGGCGGTGTGTTTTGCCTTGGGCATTACCGAAATCGACCCGGACCGCACCACGTTGCTGTTCGAACGCTTCATGTCCAAGGAGCGCAACGAACCGCCGGATATCGACGTCGACTTCGAACACGAACGCCGCGAAGAAGTCCTGCAATACGTGTTTCGCCGTTACGGCCGTGGTCGCGCGGCGCTGACCGCGGTGGTCAGTACTTACCACGCCGCCGGCGCCGTACGCGACGTGGCCAAGGCCTTGGGCCTGCCGCCGGATCAAATCAACGCACTGGCCGATTGCTGCGGCCACTGGAGCGATGAAACACCGCCGCTGGAACGCTTGCTCGAGGGAGGCTTCGATCCCGAAAGCCCGGTGCTGCGCCGCGTACTGAGCCTGACCGGGCAACTGATCGGCTTCCCCCGACACCTGTCGCAACACCCCGGTGGTTTCGTGATTTCCGAACAGCCGCTGGACACGCTGGTACCGGTCGAGAACGCGGCCATGGCCGAGCGCACGATCATTCAATGGGACAAGGACGACCTCGACGCGGTCGGCCTGCTCAAGGTGGATATCCTTGCCCTCGGCATGCTCAGCGCGATCCGCCGTTGCTTCGACCTGCTGCGCCGACATCGGAATCTGGACTTGAGCCTGGCGACGATTCCGGCCGAGGACAAACCGACTTACGAGATGATCAGCCGCGCCGACACCATCGGCGTGTTTCAGATCGAGTCGCGGGCGCAGATGTCGATGTTGCCGCGCCTGAAACCGGCGAAGTTCTATGACCTGGTGATTGAGGTGGCCATCGTCCGCCCGGGGCCGATTCAGGGCGGGATGGTGCATCCGTATTTGCGGCGTCGAAATAAAGAAGAAAAGGAAACCTACCCGTCGCCGGAGCTGGAAGTGGTGCTCAAACGCACCCTCGGCGTACCGCTGTTTCAGGAACAGGTGATGCAGATCGCCATCGTCGCCGCCGATTACAGCCCAGGCGAGGCCGATCAACTGCGCCGCTCGATGGCCGCGTGGAAACGCCACGGTGGATTGGAGCCGCACAAGGAACGCCTCGCCGCCGGGATGAAGAAAAACGGCTACACACCGGAGTTCGCCGCGCAGATTTTCGAGCAGATCAAAGGCTTCGGCAGCTACGGCTTCCCCGAATCCCACGCTGCCAGTTTTGCCTTGCTGACCTATGCCAGTTGCTGGCTCAAGTGCCACGAACCGGCGGCGTTCGCCTGTGCGCTGATCAACAGTTGGCCGATGGGTTTCTACAGCCCCGATCAGATTCTGCAGGACGCGCGCCGGCATCAGTTGCAGATTCGCCCGGTGGACGTGCGTGCCAGTGACTGGGATTGCAGCCTGGAAACCACCACGGCGGCGCAACCGGCGATTCGCATGGGCTTGCGGATGATCAAGGGCTTTCGCGAGGAGGACGCCCGGCGCATCGAAGCGGCGCGCTCGCGTGGGGCGTTTGCCGATGTCGCCGATCTTGGTGAACGCGCCGCGCTGGACAGCCGGGCGCAGGCGCTGTTGGCGGACTCCGGAGCGCTGCGCGGTTTGGCCGGGCACCGACATCGGGCGCGTTGGGAGGTGGCCGGGGTGCAGAAGCAGCTCGGATTATTTGCCGGGTTGCCCAGCCAGGAAGAACCCGACGTGGTGCTGCCAAAACCCAGCGTCGGCGAGGACCTGCACGCCGATTACGCTACGGTGGGCACCACACTGGGGCCGCATCCACTGGCGCTGTTGCGCGGCGAGTTGAAGGTGCGCCGCTGCCGCAGTTCGCAGGAGTTGCTCGACGTTGAGCATGGCAGGCCGGTGAGCATTGCCGGGCTGGTCACCGGGCGCCAACGACCGGGGACTGCCAGCGGCGTGACGTTTGTGACGCTGGAAGATGAGTTCGGCAACGTCAACGTAGTGGTCTGGCGCGATCTGGCCGAGCGCCAACGGCAAGTGCTGGTCGGTTCGCAATTGCTCAGGGTCGATGGCCGCTGGGAGCGCGAAGGCGACGTGCGCCATCTGATCGCCGGCCGCTTGAGCGACCTCAGCCCATTGCTCAACGGCATCCGCGTGCAGAGCCGCGATTTCCATTAGCGCACCGACCCCTTGTCTGATCGTTCCCACGCTCTGCGTGGTAACGCCTCCCGTGACGCTCCGCGTCACAGCGGACGCGGAGCGTCCGTGGCTGCATTCCCACGCAGAGCGTGGGAACGATCAAGTCCGGAACAGCCAATTCACTGACGTCAAAAAAACCTGTCTTCAATGATGGCACTTTGTCATAATGCCGGCCCTTTTCAGCCCCTGTACCGCATTGCCGTGCCGGGACACCCCCGTTTTTCAAAAGGATTACCCAGTGAGAATGATCTCCCGGATGCTGGTTTCAGGCGTGGCAATTGCCGTGCTTGGCACCCTTGCCACCACACTCTCCGGTTGCGCCACGGAAAGCTCCCGCGCGCTGCCGGTGGCCAAGGTTGAAAGCGCTTCGCAGATCTGGACCGGCGTTCGCGTGCCAATGGCGGTGGGCAAGTTCGACAACCGCTCCAGCTACATGCGCGGGATCTTCTCCGACGGTGTCGACCGCCTCGGCGGCCAGGCCAAGACCATCCTGATCACTCACTTGCAGCAGACCAACCGCTTCAGCGTGCTGGATCGCGACAACATGGGCGAAATCCAGCAGGAAGCGGCCATCAAAGGCCAGGCCCAGCGCCTCAAAGGTGCTGATTACGTGGTCACCGGTGACGTCACCGAGTTCGGTCGCAAAGAGACTGGCGATCACCAATTGTTCGGCATTCTCGGCCGCGGCAAGACCCAGGTCGCTTACGCCAAGGTCAACCTGAACATCGTCAACATCAGCACCTCCGAAGTGGTTTATTCGACCCAGGGCGCTGGCGAATACGCCTTGTCCAACCGCGAAATCATCGGCTTCGGCGGCACCGCTGCCTACGATTCGACCCTCAACGGCAAAGTCCTCGATCTGGCCATGCGCGAGGCGATCAATCGTCTGGTCGATGGCATGAACGCCGGTGCCTGGAAACCGGGCAACTGATCGACGCCCATTGCAAGGAGCAATACCCATGAATCTGACTTTGTCGCGCTCGCTGATGGCGCTGACGCTGGCCGCCAGCGCCTTGCTGGCCGGTTGCAGCAGCCCGCAAACCCTGTACCAGTGGGAAGGTTACGAGCCCCAGGTCTACGAATACTTCAAAGGCGAAGAGCCGAAAGAGGCGCAGGCCGAAGCACTGGAACGTGATCTGCAAAAGATCCGCTCCACCGGCAAAGCCGTACCGCCGGGCTACCACGCGCACTTGGGCCTGCTGTACCTGAGCATGGGCAAGGACGATCAGATGGTGCAGCAGTTCAACACCGAGAAAACCCTGTTCCCCGAGTCCGGCACGTACATGGATTTTCTGCTTAAAAACGCCAAGGCCGGAGTCGTGCAATGATCTCGCGCACCTTGAAACTGCTGGCCGGTGCGCTGGCCCTGACGCTGCTTGGCGGCTGTGTCGCGCCGAAGACCGTGGACTACTCGGCGTACAAACAGGCGCGGCCCAAGACCATTCTGGTGTTGCCACCGCTGAACACCTCGCCGGACGTGAAGGCGTCGTACAGCCTGCTGTCGCAAGTGACGTTCCCGCTGGCCGAAGCCGGTTATTACGTGTTGCCGATCGCGCTGGTGGACGAAACCTTCCGCCAGAACGGCCTGACCACGCCGGATGACATTCATCAGGCACCGCCGCACAAGCTGCAGGAAATCTTCGGTGCGGATGCGGCGCTGTACATCACCGTGAGCGAATACGGCACGCGTTACATGGTGATCAGCAGCGAAACGGCAGTGACCGCGACAGCGAAACTGGTTGACCTGAAAAGCGGCACCACGCTGTGGACCGGAGCGGCGCGGGCGTCGAGCGAAGAGGGTGGCAACAACGGTGGTGGCGGTCTGATCGGCATGCTGATCACGGCGGCGGTGAAGCAGATCATCAACAGCTCCACTGATGCCGGTTATCCGATTGCCGGTGTGGCGAGCAATCGCCTGCTCTCGGCCGGGCATCCGGCGGGGCTGCTGTACGGCCCGCGTTCGCCGAAGTACGGCACGGACTGATAGATCAAAAGATCGCAGCCTTCGGCAGCTCCTACATTTGGAATGCATTCCCCTGTAGGAGCTGCCGAAGGCTGCGATCTTTTGCTGTTGGCGCTTATTTGGCGGCAGGCCAAAACCGCTCGCCACCCCCCGGTGCTTCCGTCCACGCTTGCAACGAGCGGGTCGGCAGATCGAAGTAATCACGGGTTCGCGCATAACCATGGCCGCCCATGCGCCCGATCGCATCCAGCCCCAACTGATCGATGTACAGCGTCTTCGGATCGATCAACTCATCGCGCACATGCGCCATCAACACCTCGCCAAAAATGATCTCCCGCGACTGGCTGATGTTCAGCGCCATCATCCGTCGGCACTCCAGCGCGACCGGCGCTTCGCCGATCCGTGGGCATTTCACCGTGGTACCGGCAATTGCCGTCAGCCCCGCAGCGGTCAACTCATCGAAACCCGGCGCGAACGGCACGGCGCAGACGTTCATTGCCTCCACCAATGCATCGCTGACGATGTTCACGGTGAATTCCTGGTTCAACTGGATATTGCGCGTGGTGTCTTTCGGGCTCTGATCGCCGTAGTTTTCCACGCCAAGCGCCAGAATCGGTGGGTCCGCCGACAGCGCATTGAAGAAGCTGAACGGCGCGGCATTGACCCGGCCCTCGCCATCGATGGTGGTGACCAGTGCAATGGGCCGGGGCACGACGCTGCCGATCAGGATCTTGTATTTTTCCCGTGGGCTGAGTTGGCTGAAATCAAAACTGTGCATGGCAAAAACCTCTAGGAAAGTGGATCGATGGCACTCAACGGCGCCTTGGCACTGTAGTCATCGGCGAACGGAATGGCTGGCTGGAACAGGGTTTTCCAGTCCGGTCGGCCCACGGCCCGGTCGCTGTGGCTGCGCATGAGTTTTTCGAATTGGCGTTGCGCCTGACGTTGCAGGGCGGGGTAGTCGACACCGTTGACCTGACCGTCGTGCATCACGCAACGACCGTCGATATAACTGGCGATGCAGTCGTCGCCGCGCCCGGCCAATAACAGGTTTTTCAGGGGATCGAACAACGGCCCCAGATGCAGGCCGCGCAGGCTGAACACGGTAATGTCGGCTTTGGCGCCGGGGGCCAGGCGTCCGAGGTCATCGCGACCCAGCGCCCGCGCACCGCCGAGGGTCGCGGCGTTGTACAGATCGAGGCTGCTGGTCAGCGCTGGGCCGCCCTCCATCAACCGCGCGATGTTCAAGCCGTGACGCATGTTTTCCAGCAGATCCGCCGGCCAGGTGTCAGTGCCCAACGCCAGGTTGATGCCTTTGGCGCGATAGCGTCCGAACGAGTTCAACGCCTCGCCATCGCGGGCAAACACCAAAGGGCAATGCACCAGACTCGTGCCACCGTCGACCACTCGTTGCAGGTCGTCATCGCCAGCGGTGTAGATGCCATGCGGCAACAGGCTGCGCGGTGTGAGCAGGTCCAGCCGTTGTAACCAGCTCAACGGCGAATCACCGCGCAACTGCTCAACCATCGTTACTTCGCCGAGCGCCTGACAGCAGTGCAGGCGCATGGGTGCGTTCAGTTCGCGGCTCAGCGCCGAGGTGCGCTGCAGCAATGCCGGCGTGCAGGTCTGGATGCGATCCGGCAGCAGCGCAGCGCGAATCAAACCGTTGTGCGCACCGTCGAAATCCTTGAAGAAGCGTTCAGCGGTATCCAGTCCGGCCAGCCCGCGATCCTCATCCCAGTGATGGGCGAGGGTGCCGTCAGCCTGCCAGTAACTCATGCCGCTCATGTAGCAGGGGCCGAGGTAAGTGCGCAGACCCAGTTCGCCGGCAACGCCTGCGACGGCGGTAAACTCGTCGTAGGTTTCCGCCCACTGGCGGTAGTACATCGAGGTGATCGGCATCGCCGTGGTGATGCCGTTGCGGATCAGCTGGGTGAAGGCGTAGCGGTATTTGAAAACTTCTTCTTCCGGGCTGTAAGTCTCACGCGGGCCAGCGGCCAGATAGTCTGACGACCACATGCGCCCCATGGCACGCTCGTCGCCGTTATCCAGGGTCAGCACCGTGGAGTCGAGGTCGCCCAGCGCATCCAGATCGATGAAGCCGGGGCCGATCAACGCATTGCCGTAGTCGATCCACTGATCCACCGGCCCCGCGTAACCACGCCCGACGAACTCGATGTGCGACCCGGCAAACACCACTTCGCCGTCGCGCCACAGCACATGCTGCGTGCCGTCGAAACCGACCACGCAACTGGCGCGCAGACCGATGCGTTTCACAGACGGCTGCTCAGCAAACGGCCACCTTCGGCGATCAAGACACCGCCGCGATAGACCTGACGCAATGGCCGCGCAACCACCGCTTCGCCAAGGGTTTCAACCGGCATCAACAAGAAGTCAGCACGCTGCCCGAGGGCAAAGCCGTAATCCTCGACGCCCAGCGCCCGCGCACCGTTAACCGTGGCCGCCTCGAACGCCGCCGCCAGTTCATCGTCCTTGCCCAGGTCAAAGCGAAACGCCAGCAGCATCGCCCGTTCGAGCATGTCGCCATTGCCCATCGGCGACCACGCATCGCGGATGCCGTCAGAGCCCAGGCAGACATTCACGCCAGTCTCATGCAATGCCAGAAACGGCGGCACGGCGGTGTCGGCCGGCGCCGAACTCATCAGCGAAATCCCCAACACCGCCAACCGCTCGGCAAGCGGTTTGACCTGACTCCACGGCAGCATGCCGAGGCAGTAGGCGTGGCTGATCATCACGCGGTTTTGCAGGCTGAAACGCTCGGTGTAATCGGCGATCAGCGCGATCTGCCACAGACCCAACTCACCTTTGTCATGCAGGTGAATGTCCACGCCTCGGCCAAACTCAGCCGCCAGTTTGAAGATGAAATCCAGTTGTGCGATCGGGTCGTTGTCGATGCCGCACGGGTCGAGCCCACCGACGTTTTCGACGCCCAATGCCATCGCTTCACGCATCAGTTCGGCGGTACCGGGGCGGCTGATCAAACCGGTTTGCGGGAACACCACCAGTTGCAGGTCGATGAGGTCTTTGTAGCGTTCGCGCAACTGCTGCATGGCCTCGACGTGACGCAAGCCGAATTCCGGGTCGATATCGACATGGCAGCGCATGGTCAGCGAACCGCGAGCGATGCAGTTTTCCAGCAGCGCGCCTGCGCGTTCGGCGATGGGTGCGGTCACTTCACGGAGGATGCGGCGTTCGTTGCTGATGTAATCCTTGAGCGTCGGCCCGGCGCTGTTCGGGCGCCAGGGTTGGCCGTAGAGGGTTTTGTCAAGGTGGACGTGGCTTTCGACCAGCGCGCTGGTGAGCAGTTGATTGTGGCCGTCGATGTCGGTGCCGGCCAGCGGCGTGTTGCTGGCCGGGCGGCGCTGGGCGAATCGGCCGTTTTCGATCAGCAGGTCTTCGGCTTGGGCGCCGTAGGGGCGCACGTTGCGGAGCCAGTGTGGCTGGGTCATTTCTTTACCTCTGGTTCAATGGTGTCTGGGCGGGTCTCATCGCTGGCAAGCCAGCTCCCACAGGTGTCGAGGTGTGCCCACTTTCTATGTGCGACACAGATTCCTGTGGGAGCTGGCTTGCCAGCGATGGCCGCACCTCGATTTCAGATCAGGTGATCAACCCTTGAGCTTCGACCAGATCCGGTCCTGCAGCTCCCTTGCCTTGTTGCTGCACTCCTTTTCCGGGCGCAAACGCGAGGCGTATTCCTCAGGCATGTTGATCGCGTCCATCACCTTCCACTTCGGATCGAGCAACGAATCGCTCTGAATCCCGTTGGCGTAAGCAATGGCGTTGGACACGGCGGCGGCGTTCTCAGGCTTCATCATCCAGTCGATAAAAATCTTCGCGTTGCCCGGGTGCGGCGCGCTTTTCGGCACGGCGAAGTTGTCCTGGAACATGGCCAGGCCTTCACGCGGATAGACGTACTCGATCGTGCTCTTCTGCAAGGTCGCCCGCGCTGTAGAACCGTTCCAGTTCTGCATCATGATCACCTCGCCCGAAGCCATGCGGTCGACGGTGTTGTCGGAGCTGTACATCTTCAAAAACGGCTTCTGCTTTTGCAGCAGTTCAAGGATGCGCTTGGCGTCCTGCGGGTTTTCGCTGCACTCATCAACGTTCAGATAATGGCTGGCGGCGTTGATCACGCTGCTCGACGTATCCAGTGCGGCGAGCTGGCCTTGCAGCTCTTTGCGCGGTTCAAAGAACTCTTTCCACGAGTCATCCAGTTTGCCGCCGGGCACCCGCGCGCTGTCGTAGGAAAACCCGGTAGTGCCCCATAGATACGGCGCCGAGAACTTGCGTCCCGGGTCGAAACTCGGGTCGCGAAACGGCCCTTTGACGTACTGGAAGTTGCTCAGGCTCGGCGCATCGATTTCCATCAGCAAGTCCTGCTTGATCAGCGTCTGCATGATCGATTGCGACGGCACGATCACGTCATACGCGGCGCCGCCGGCCTGTAATTTGGCGAGCAGGGTTTCGTTGCTGTCGTAACCGTCCATGGTTACCTTGATGCCGGTTTCCTTCTCGAACTTGGCCAACAGATCGACCGGGTAGTAGTCGGTCCAGTTGTAGAAAAACAGTTCTTTCGGTTCGGCGGCGTGGGCGCCGAACGCGGCGAAACAACTCAGGGCCAGACCGGACATTGCCAGACGCATGCTTTTGCTTTTCATGAACAGAGCGCTCCAGATTTATTGTTGTTTACCGCGTTGGCCCAACCAGAAGGCCAGCACCACCAGGACAATCGAGATCAGCAGCATCAGCGTTGAGATCGCATTGATTTCCGGGGTAACGCCGGCCTTGATCGCCGAGAAGATGTACACCGGCAACGTCGTCGAACCGGGGCCGGCGACGAAGAAGGTCATGATGAAGTCGTCGAGGCTGACCACGAACGCCAGCACCGCACCGGACAACACCGCCGGCCACAACAGCGGCAAGGTCACGCGGCGGAATACTTGCCAAGGATTGGCGTACAGATCGTTCGCCGCTTCGAGCAGGCTTTTGTCCAGATCGTTGAGCCGCGCACGGATCGGCAGGTAAGCGAAGGGAATGCAGAAGCCGATGTGCGCGACGATCACCGTGAGCAAACCGAGCTTGATGCCCAACGCCATGAACAGCAGCAAGGTCGCCACAGCGGTGACGATCTCCGGCAGGATCAGCGGCAGGTTGATCCCACCCTCGACCATTTTCTGTCCGTAGAACGGTCGGTACGTCGCCAGCGCCGCGAGCAGCGCAATCGCCGTGGCGCAGACCGTGGCGAGGGACGCGACGATGATCGAATTCAGCGCCGCCGTCTGGATCGACGGATTGGCGAGAATCCGCCCGTACCAGGCAAACGAAAACTCGGTCCACACCGTCGCCGAGCGGTTGGCGTTGAAGCTGTAGGCGATCAACACGAAGATCGGCAGGTACAGATAGGCGAGGATCAGCAGGCTGATTTCGCGGGTTGCCGGGAGTTTTTTCAGGTGCAGGGAAATCATGCTTTCGCCCCCCGATTAATAGTCTTCGCCGCATGGCGGCTGTACAGCGCGTAAAGCACCAGCGACACCAGCAGAATCGCCAGCAACAGGAACGACAGCGAACTGCCCAGCGGCCAGTTGCGCGCCGTGCCGAACTGTTGCTGGATCAGATTGCCGATCATCAGGGTCTTGCCGCCGCCGAGAATCGCCGGGGTGATGAAGGCACCGAGGCTCGGCACGAACACCAGCAACGCACCGGCAATCACGCCGGGCATCGACAGCGGCAGGATGATTCGGCGCAATGCGTGCCAGCGATTCGCGCCGAGGTCGTAGGCCGCTTCAACCAGACGCCAGTCGAGTTTTTCCAGGGTCGAATAGATCGGCAGAATCATGAACGGCAGGAAGCTGTAGACCAGACCGACACTCACCGCGAAATCGTTGTAGAGCAGGGTGATACCGCCGGCACTGGGCAACAGCGCGTTAAGGCTTTGTGCGACCCAACCGTGTTCGCGCAGGATGATCAGCCACGCGTAGTTGCGGATCAGCAGGTTGGTCCAGAACGGAATGGTGATGAGCAACACCATCAGGTTGCGTCGGCGCGGGGTCAGGCTCGACATCCACAACGCCACCGGAAAACCGAACAGAAAGCACAACACGGTGGTGCCGCCGGCTTGCAACACCGAGCGCAACAGCGCTTGCGCATAGACCCAGTTCAGTTCCAGTTCACCGTCAAAACCTTCCTGGAAAAACAGCTGCACATAGCTTTGCAGTTGCCATTGCGCTTGCCAGTCGACGCCGCCATAGGTGTTGCGCGGCAGCAGGCTGATGTAGCCCATGATTCCCAGCGGAATGGCGATCAGGGCGAGCAGGGTCAACACCACCGGGCTGAGCAACAGCGCGCGGTTGAGGGCAGGGGAAGTGCTGCTGACGCTCATCTCAGGCCTCCATCAACAGGCAGGCATGCGGCGGCAGGTGCACGGCGATGCGTTCGCCAACCGCGCGGCTTTGGTTCAGGCCTTCGTTGTTTTCGCGCAGCATGACTTTGATGTCGTTGTTCAGGCGGCACTGGTAGAGCGTCGCGGTGCCAACGTAGAGCACGGCTTCGATGATCCCGCGCAGGTGATGCGGCTCGCTGGCGTCGACCAATTGCGAGCGCTCCGGGCGGAACGCCAGTTGCACGCTGCTGCCAGTAAAGCTCTGTTGCTGGCAGGGGATTTCGATCGGCATGCCGTTGGGCACGAAGAGCTTTTCGTTGTGCTCGCCGTGCTTGAGCTGGCCGGGTAGGAAGTTGATGTCGCCGATAAACTGCGCGACAAAATGATGCTTCGGATGTTCGTAGATATCGGTTGGCGTGCCGATCTGCAGGATCTTGCCGGCCGACATCACGGCGATGCGATCGGACAGGGTCAGCGCTTCTTCCTGATCGTGGGTGACGAAAATGAAGGTGATGCCGGCTTCTTTCTGTACACGCTTGAGTTCGACCTGCATTTCCTTGCGCAGCTTCAGATCGAGTGCCGACAACGGTTCATCCAGCAGCAAGACTTTGGGTTTCGGCGCCAAGGCCCGGGCCAGAGCCACGCGCTGTTGCTGGCCGCCGGACAATTGCGCTGGTTTGCGCCCGGCCAGATGTTCCATTTGCACCAACGCGAGCATCTCGTTGACCCGATCCGGTATCAACTTGCGTTCAAGACCCTGCATCTCGAGCCCGAAGGCGATATTCTGCGCGACACTCATGTGCGGAAACAGCGCGTAGCTCTGGAACACCGTGTTGACCCGACGCTTGAACGGCGGCAAATCATTGACCGGCTCACCGGCCAGACGAATCTCGCCTTCACTGACATGTTCGAAACCGGCGATGGTGCGCAGCAGGGTGGTTTTGCCGCAGCCCGAGGGGCCGAGCAGGGTGAAGAACTCGTTGTCGGCGATGTTCACCGAGACATTGTCGAGGGCTGGCGCAAGGCCGGGATCGTCGGAGTAGCGTTTAGAGACGTTGCGCACTTCAATTGCTATTGGTTGACCCATAATGGTGCAATCCTCTATTTATTGTATGCAATATCTGAATGCAATTTAGAAATACCCGGATTAATCTGCGTGTGCAACCCCCTTTTTCCATGGCCGGGCATCGCCAGGGGTTGGTTGCCCGACGTCAAAGGAGTGTTCGAATGACCGAGAAGAAACTGGAAACCACGGTCGACCGCGTCTACCAAGGGGTTTACGAGGCGATCAGCAAGCGTTCGTTGCGCCCGGGGATGAAGCTGGGCGAGGCCTCGCTGGCCGAATTATTTAATGTCAGCCGCACGTCGGTGCGTGCAGCATTGAAGCAATTGGAGGCCGATGGACTGGTCACCACCGAGCCAAACAAAGGGGCATCGGTCTCGTTGCCAAGCAATGAAGAGATCCGTTCGCTGTTCGAAACCCGCCGCCTTATCGAGATCGGCATCGTCACCGAGCTGTGTCGCCGCAAGGACACGGCAGCGATGCAGGATTTGCGCGAACACCTGCTGCTGGAAGATCAAGCCCACGCGGCGGGCGATCATGAACGCTTGATTCACCTGCTCGGCGAGTTCCACATCAAACTGGCGCGCAGCCTGAACAATCCGGTGCTGCTCGACTGGTTCCAGAAGCTGATCTCCCGCGCTTCGCTCTACGCTGCCGCGCTGGACGATGACAGCCACGAAGCCTGTCGCGATGACGAACACCTGCGTTTGCTCGAGTACATCGAGGCCGGCAATCAGAGCGCCGCGATCGAATTGACCTGCATGCATTTGAACGGTATCGAGAAGGCCATTCTCGACGTCGCCGCGAAGATGAAAACTGGCTACCATCCGCTCAAGCACCTGATCGGGGTCTAGGCGCCGAGCGGGAATGAAATCGGCTATACCTCTTATGAAACCAATACGACGCAAGACGCTCGAAACAGACGGGCGTCGCGTCGTTATGGCGTCGCGATTTATCGGGCAACCACCTAAGGACACTGAGTCAGTCGATGCAGTTTTTATCCGATAGCCATGGTTGTGACGGCTGGAAAGGCGAAATGGCCGGGCGCATCAGTGCGTTCGACTGGGGCCACACCGAACTTGGCCCGCTGAACAGTTGGCCAGCCAGTCTGTGCAGCGCCGTGCAATTGATGCTGGCGTCGCCGCTGCCGATGGTCATGCTCTGGGGCCGTGCCGGCTACATGATCTACAACGATGCCTATTCGAAATTCGCCGGGGGCCGCCATCCGTATCTGCTTGGCGCGCCGGTCGAGTTGGGCTGGCCGGAAGTCGCCGATTTCAATCGGCATGTGGTCGATACCTGTCTGGCCGGCGGCACCTTGTCGTTTCGCAATAAAGTCTTGGTGCTGTTGCGTGACGGCGTTCCGGAGGATGTCTGGCTCGACCTTTATTACAGCCCTGTGGCCAATGACGAAGGCGAGCCGGCCGGGGTGATGGCGATGGTGGTGGAAACCACTGAGTTCGTGATCTCGGAGCGCCTGCGCCAGGAGGCGGAAAACGCCTACCGCGCCGACAACGAGCGGGTACGTCTGGCGTTGAATGCCGGGGCCTTGCTTGGCTCTTTCGTCTGGGACGTGAGAAACAACACGCTGTCAGCCGATGAACGTTTCACCCGTACGTTCTCCTATCCGCCGGATCAGGACTTGAGCAATCTGGCGCAGGACATTGCCGAGTCGCGCATTCATCCCGATGACCACGCCTGGGTGCAGGAGCGGGTCGCCCATTGCGTGCAGACCGGTGAGCCGTATAACGCCGAATATCGGGTATTGCGCAGCGATGGCAGTTATCTGTGGGTGCTGGCCAGCGGTGGTTGCGAGTTCGACGAGCAGGGCGAGCCACTGCGCTTCCCAGGCGTGTTGATCGACATTCATGAACGCAAGATCGCCGAAGAATCCCTGCTCAAATTCACCCGCAACCTTGAACAGCGCGTCGGCGAAGAAGTCGAGGCGCGACTGGCGGCCGAAGAGCAATTGCGCCAGTCGCAGAAGCTCGAAGCCATTGGCGGTCTCACCGGTGGCGTTGCTCACGACTTCAACAACTTGCTGCAAGTGATCGCCGGCAATCTGCATTTGCTCGCCCGCCACGAACCGGACAATGCCAACGTGCAGCGCCGCGTCAGTGCCTCGCTGGCGGCGGTCGAGCGCGGCGCCAAGCTGTCCTCGCAATTGCTCGCGTTTGCCCGGCGCCAGCCGTTGTCGCCGGCAGTGTGCAATCCACGGCAGATCTTCGAAGGTGTCGGCGAATTACTGCAGCGAGCGCTGGGCGAAACCATTCAGATCGATGTGCAACTGCCGCAGCAACCGTGGCATATCAATGTCGACCGCAACCAGTTGGAAAACGCCATTCTCAATCTGGCGATCAACGCTCGCGATGCGATGAAGGGCGAGGGCACCATTGCACTCAGCGCCGCCAACGTGCGCCTCGATCGCGAGTTCTGCGCCGGTAAAGGCATCGTCCCCGGCGAGTTTGTCCGCGTTGCCGTCAGTGACACCGGCGCCGGCATTGCGCCAGGCATTCTCGAGCAAGTGTTCGAACCGTTTTTCACCACCAAGGCCGACGGCCAGGGCACCGGGCTGGGCCTGAGTATGGTGTTCGGTTTCGTCAAACAGAGCGGTGGCCACGTCGAGATCGTCAGTACCGTTGGCGAGGGCACGCGGGTGCAATTGTATTTTCCGCGTAGCTTGCGACCGATCCTTGATGAGTCACCCAATCTGCAAAGGCAGCAGAGTGGCGGCCACGAGACGATTCTGGTGGTCGAAGACAACGACGCGGTGCGCGCCTCGGCGGTCGAGTTGTTGGGTGAGGAGGGTTACCGCGTGTTGACCGCCGGCCACGGCGATGCGGCCATGCAAATGCTCCTCGAAGGTGTCGCGGTCGACCTGATCTTCACCGACGTGGTCATGCCGGGGCTGATCAAAAGCTCCGACCTGTTCGCCTGGGCCAAGGTGCAGACGCCGCCGGTGGCGGTGCTGTTCACCTCCGGGCACACCCGCGACATCATCTCGCGCAATCACCAGCTCAGTCCCGACACGCATTTGCTCGGCAAACCGTATAGCCCGGAGGCCATGTTGCAGATGATTCGCGTGGTGCTCGGTAGCTGAGCGTTGAACATTCCTTCACCAAGGCAGGTCGATGACTTCCAAACGTACCTCCAAAGCGCCCGCCGGCATGGTCCGGGTACGTGGCGCCCGTGAACACAACCTGAAGAACGTCGACGTCGACATCCCCCGCGATGCGCTGGTGGTGTTCACCGGGGTGTCCGGTTCGGGCAAGTCGTCACTGGCGTTTTCCACCTTGTATGCCGAAGCCCAGCGCCGCTACTTCGAATCGGTGGCGCCGTATGCGCGGCGGCTGATCGATCAGGTCGGCGTGCCGGACGTCGATTCGATTGAAGGCCTGCCGCCGGCCGTGGCCCTGCAACAGCAACGCGGCACGCCGAGCACGCGCTCGTCGGTAGGCAGCGTTACCACGTTGTCGAGCCTGATCCGCATGCTCTATTCGCGCGCCGGCAGTTATCCGCCGGGGCAGCCGATGCTATACGCCGAGGATTTTTCGCCGAACACCCCGCAAGGCGCCTGCCCGGAGTGCCATGGCCTCGGCCGTGTCTATGAGGTCACCGAGGCGCTGATGGTGCCCGATCCGAACCTGACCATTCGCCAGCGCGCCGTGGCGTCCTGGCCGTTGGCGTGGCAGGGCCAGAACCTGCGCGACATCCTTGTGACCATGGGCATCGACGTCGATATCCCGTGGAAGAAACTGCCGAAAAAGCAGCGCGAGTGGATTCTCTTCACCGAAGAAACCCCGACCGTGCCGGTATACGCCGGACTGACCCCGGAAGAAACCCGCGTCGCCCTCAAACGCAAAATGGAACCGAGTTATCAGGGCACCTTCACCGGCGCCCGCCGCTACATCCTGCACACGTTCAGCCATTCGCAAAGTGCGCTGATGAAGAAGCGCGTCTCGCAATTCATGCTCGGCAGCCCTTGCCCGTTGTGCGATGGCAAGCGCCTGAAGCGCGAAGCGTTGTCAGTGACGTTTGCCGGGTACGACATTGGCGAGTTGTCGCAGATGCCGTTGTTGCAAGTGGCCGAGGTTTTGAAACCCGTGGCAGCGCAAAGTTATCTGGAGCACGCCGAGGAAACCGGCGAGACCTTGAGCCACGCGCAAACCCGCGAAGCCCGCCAGCAGCGCGTGGCCCATGGTGCCAGCGGGCATGGCAGTGCGCCGGATGTGCGACACACGCCAAACCTGTCGCTGGAAAAACGCTTGGCGGCGCAACGCATTGCCGAGGATTTACTGGAACGGGTCAGCACCCTGACCGATCTGGGCCTCGGTTATCTGGCGCTGGAGCGCAGCACACCAACGCTATCGTCGGGTGAGTTGCAGCGCTTGCGCTTGGCGACGCAGTTGGGCTCGCAATTGTTTGGGGTGATTTACGTGCTCGACGAACCTTCCGCCGGTTTGCACCCGGCCGATGGTGAGGCGCTGTTCGAGGCCTTGCAACGCTTGAAAGCTGACGGCAACACGCTGTTTGTGGTCGAGCATGACCTGGAAACCATGCGCCGCGCTGACTGGCTGATCGATGTCGGCCCGGCGGCGGGGGAAAAGGGCGGGCAGGTGCTGTACAGCGGCCCACCTGCAGGACTGGCCGCGATCGAACAATCGCAGACTCGCGCGTATCTGTTTGCCGAATCGCAACGCCAGACAAGAACGGCGCGCAAACCGACGGCGTGGCTGAAACTAGACGGCATCACCCGTAACAACCTGAACAACCTCAGCGCAGAATTCCCGTTGGGCTGCTTCACCTCGGTGACCGGCGTCTCCGGTTCCGGCAAGTCGAGCCTGGTCAGTCAGGCCTTGCTGGAACTGGTCGGCGCGCAGTTGGGGCGTCCAACAGTGGAAAGCGAACCGGAAGAACTCAGCCTCGAAGACGACGCACCGCAGCTCAGCAGCGGTCAGGTTACGTCTGGGCTGGAGTCGATCAAGCGACTGGTGCAGGTTGACCAGAAGCCCATCGGCCGCACGCCACGTTCCAATCTGGCGACCTACACCGGGCTGTTCGACAACGTGCGCAAGCTGTTCGCCGCGACCCCTGAAGCACGTGAGGCGGGCTATGACGCCGGGCAGTTTTCCTTCAACGTCGCCAAGGGCCGTTGCGCCACGTGCGAGGGGGAAGGATTTGTCAGTGTGGAGTTGTTGTTCATGCCGAGCGTGTATGCGCCATGCCCGACCTGTCACGGCGCGCGCTACAACCCACAAACACTGGCGATCCTGTGGGATGGCTTGAGCATTGCGCAGGTGCTGCAATTGACCGTCGATGAAGCGGTGGCGGTGTTTGCCGAGCAACCGGGGATTCGCCGTTCACTGGAAGTGCTGCGTGACATCGGCCTGGGTTATCTGCGTCTGGGTCAGCCGGCCACAGAGCTTTCCGGCGGTGAAGCGCAGCGGATCAAACTGGCCACCGAGTTACAGCGCAACCAGCGCGGCGCAACCTTGTATGTGCTGGATGAACCGACCACCGGGCTGCATCCGCGCGATGTTGATCGGCTATTGGAACAGCTGGATACGTTGGTGACGGCGGGGCATACGGTGATCGTGGTCGAGCACGAAATGCGCGTGGTGGCGCAGAGTGACTGGGTGATCGACATCGGGCCGGGGGCGGGGGATCAGGGCGGCAGGATTGTCGTGGCGGGCACGCCACAGAAGGTTGCGGCGAGCAAGAAGAGCAGGACGGCCCCGTTTTTGGCGCGGGCCTTGAGCCGGTAATTGCGGTGTTCCGGCTGGCCCCACAGGTTTTTGTGGTGTGAACTGGATAACAGAACACACAAGCCCCCTGTGGGAGCGAGCCTGCTCGCGAAAGCGGAGTGTCAGTCACAGATGAAGTCACTGAGCTAACGCCTTCGCGAGCAGGCTCGCTCCCACATTGGATCTGTAATCTACAGAAATATCTGTGGGAGCTTGCTCACGAAAGCATTGGCTCAGGCACCATCGAGCGTGCGGCGGACCTTGTCGAGCAGCTCGCTGATCTGAAACGGCTTGACCAGCATATCCATGCCACTGCCCAGAAACACCTGGCGATTGATCGCCGTTTCCGCATACCCGGTCATGAACAGAATCGGCAGCCCATCACGCCAGCCCCGCGCAACATCCGCCAACTCGCGCCCGCTCATGCGCGGCAGGCCGACATCGGTCAGCAGCAGGTTGATTGATTCATCGTTCTGCAAGCGCTCCAGCGCCGTTTCGATATCCGCCGCCTGGGTGCAGCGATAACCCGCGTCCTCCAGCACTTCGGTGACAAACATGCGCACCGACGGCATGTCTTCGACAATCAGTACATGCTCACCGCTGCCTTGCGGATCGATTACGGGTGGGGGGATGTCAGCCCCAGTCGGATCGGTGGTGGCCGGCAACATGATCGTCACTTCGGTACCGCGTCGCGCCACGCTGCGGATATGCGCATCGCCACCCGATTGACGGGCAAACCCATAGATCGTCGACAACCCCAGCCCAGTGCCCTGGCCCAACGGTTTGGTGGTGAAAAACGGATCGAAGACCTTGTCGATGACGTTGTGTTCGATCCCGGTACCGTCGTCACGCACCGACAGTGCCACGTAAGCGCCGTCGGCCAGATTCGGGTCGCCATGGGAATAGGCGGCGTAGGTGCTGACCCAGACATTGCCGCCTGTCGGCAGCGCATCGCGGGCGTTGATCACCAGATTCAATACCGCGCTTTCCAGCTGCACCGGGTCGACCAGGGCGATCGCCGGTTTGTTGGTCAGCTCGAGCTTGAGGGTGATGCGTTCGCCGATGGTGCGCATCAGCAGTTCTTCCAGCGAACGTACGTGCTCGTTGATGTCCACCGGCCGCGTGTCCAAAGGCTGCTGGCGGGCAAAGGCCAGCAGACGATGGGTGAGCGACGCCGCGCTCATTGCCGAATTCAGCGCCGCTTCGGAATAAAACTGCACTTTGTCCAGACGCTCGTCGGCGACACGTTTCTGGATCAGTTCCAGGCTGGTGATGATCCCGGTCAGCAGGTTGTTGAAGTCATGGGCGATGCCGCCGGTGAGCTTGCCCAGCGCATCCATTTTCTGCACTTGCAGCAATTGCGCCTCGGCCCGCACGCGTTCGGCGGTTTCCTTGACCAGTTGCGTGGTGGTGTCGTCAAGGCGGGCCAGATGCGAGCGTTCGCGATGGCGGTGTTCGGTGACGTCTTCGACGAACACCAGGCTCAGTTCCGGCGTGCGGTACGGTGAAATCTGCCACTCGGTTTCGCGAATCTCACCCTGCACGCGCATGTTCAGCGTGCCTTTCCAGCGCTCGCCATCGACCAGGCGCAAGCGCAGTTCATTGAGGATGGCGCTCTGCTCCTCGGCGAAGCATTCACGCAGGATTTGCGGGTCCTGATTGTCGAGAATCAGTTGCGCGAAGGCATGGTTGCACTCATGCACTTTGAGGCTGGCATCGAGCACCGCGATCGGCGCGGACACATTGACGAAAATCTCGCGGAAGCGCGCCTCGCTTTCGCGCAGGGCATTTTCCGTGTCGCGTACCCGCAGCAACGTGCGCAGGGTGGCCAGCAGCACGTCGGGATCGACCGGGTGAATCAGGTAGGCATCGGCGCCGGCGTCGAGGCCGGTGATGATGTCGCCGGTCTGGATCGACGCAGCGGACACATGGATCACTGGCAGCAGCGCCGTGCGGCTGTCCGCGCGCAGAATCCGCACGATGTCGAAACCGCTCATGTCCGGCAGATTGACGTCGAGGATCAACGCGTCGAGCGTTTCGCTTTCAATCAGCGCCAGCCCCTCGCTGCCGGTGCCGGCCTCCAGCACCTCATAGCCGTGACGCTCCAGTCGCCGGCGCAAGGCGTAGCGGGTGGCGACGTTGTCGTCGACGATCAACAGGCGGATGTCACGTTTCATCGACGTTCTCCAGAGCGATCGCCAACGGGATGATCACGAAAAAGGTCGAGCCGACCCCCGGCGCACTGTCCATCCCGACTTCACCGCCGAGCAGGGCGGCGAAGCGTTTACACAGCGACAGGCCCAGCCCGGTGCCGCGAAGACGTTTCTGCAACGGCGAGTCGACCTGGGAAAAGTCTTCGAACAATGCGCCATGCAACTCGGCAGCGATACCTATTCCGGTGTCACTGACGGCAAAGCGCACCTTGTCCGCCCCTTCGAGCCGCGCGGAAACCCGCACTTCGCCACGGGTGGTGAACTTCAGCGAGTTGGAAATGAAGTTGCGCAGGATCTGCGCGAGTTTCTTGTCATCGGTGTACAGCCGTGGCAAACCGACCGGCTCTTCGAAGATCAGATCGACCGCCGAGGCGTCGACGATCGGTCGGAACATCCCGCGCAGGGCCGAGAACAGGTCGAACATGTCGAACCAGGCCGGGGAAATGGTGATGCGCCCGGCCTCGATCTTCGCCAGATCAAGCAGGTCATCGACCATGTCGCTGAGTTCGCGCGCCGCCGTGCTGACGAACGCTACCTGTTTGTGTTGCTCGGGACTGAGCGGGCCGTCGAGTTCGTCGGCGAGCAGGCTGTTGATGCTCAGGATCGAACCCAGTGGCGTGCGGAATTCGTGGCTCATGTACGACAGGAAACGGCTTTTCAGATCCGAAGCCTGGCGCAGTTCCTCCGCCTGTACATCGAGTTCGGCGTACAGCGCCAGCACGCCCTGATTGGTTTCATCGAGTTCTTCGCGCAGCGCAGCGGTTTCGCTCTGCAACTGGGCAATCAGCGTGGCCTGCTCGGCACTGCTCAGAATCGGCGACTCAGCCATGGGCGGCCTCCAGGGCAACGACCAGCACCGTTACATCGTCGCGCCCGCGACAGAAGTCGCGGTGCAGGACGCTGGCTATCACGGCGGGATGGCGGTGCACCAGGCCGGGGTAGTCTTGAAGGTTCCAACGGGACTGCAAGCCGTCGCTGTACATGATCAATAGATGTCCGTTCACGTGAGCATAGTCAAAGGGCCGGGCTTTCCGGTATTGCACACCGACAATGCCCGGGTGCGAAGCGAGGCCGCGGGACTTGTCGGCGTTGATCAGGCTGGCGCCGATGTTGCCCACGCCAGCGAAGGTCAGGCTGTCGCGCCTGCCGTCAAACTGGGTAAACGCGACGGCGCCGCCACGCGTGCCGATCATGTCGCGGTGCAGGTCTTCCATCAGCATCACCGGCTCGGCGAATGGTGTCAGGGCGAAGGTTTTGGCGCCGGCGCGGCCAGCGCGTTCGGCTTCCTCGCCATGGCCGAGGCCGTCGATCACCAGCGCGCTGATGCTGGCGCCTTCATACGCCAGGTGCCAGACATCCCCGCACGCCGGATCGTCGTGCAACGAATGCTGACTGACGCCGTAGCGGATATCCGGTTCGCGGTCGTTGCGTGGGTAAAGTCGTGCCAGCAATACCGCGCCACGCGCGTCGGCATAGACATCGAACACCTCGGTCTGCCGCGATACCGCGCCGAGGCCGATCCCCTGAGTGCCGCCCGTAGAGAATCCGTCGGCCATGCAGGCCTCCAGATCAAAGCCTTGAGCGCGATCCACCGCGAGCATCTCGATGCCGAAACCCGTGGGCCGAGGTAATACTCGAAGATGCAGTGCGCCGTGAGTGGCATGTTTGAGCACATTGCTCGCCAGTTCAGTGGCAACCAACGCGACACGCCCGGCATCGCGCTCGTCAAAGCCATGCTGTTCAGCGAGTTGCTGCGCGGTGCGCCGGGCATAACCGATCTGACTGCTGTCTTCGATTGGCAGAACCTGGGTCAACGTCCCCACGATATTCATGTCCATCGGGTGATCGTTATGCGTGTGCCTTTGCCGGGCTCGGTTTCCAGTTCGAATTCTTCGACCAGCCGTTTCGCCCCGGTCAGGCCCAGGCCCATGCCGCTGCCGGAGGTCCAGCCGTCGGTCATCGCCAACTTGATGTCGGCAATGCCCGGGCCTTCGTCGCGGAAGGTCAAGCGCAGACCGACCTTGTGATCTTCATCGAGAATCTGCCAGTCCATGTCGCCGCCACCACCGTAAACCATGGTGTTACGCGCCAGTTCGCTGACCGCTGTGACCATTTTCGTCAGGTCGATCAGGCGCATGCCGCATTCGGTGGCCAGTTTGCGTGCGGTCTGGCGCGCGAGCACGACATCCTGCTCGATGTGGATGGGTTGAGTACCGCTGCTGCGTACGGTCATTGCCGGTCTACTCGTTCCTGCAGCAGTTTCATCCCGCGCTCGACGTTCAATGCCGTGCTGACCCCGGGCAGGGTCAGACCGAGTTCGACCAAGGTGATCGCCACCGCCGGCTGCATGCCGACCAGCATGGTTTCGGCGTCCATGATTTTCGACAGCCCGGAAATCGTGCTGATCATCCGGCCAATGAACGAGTCGACCATGTCCAGCGCCGAGATGTCGATCAGCACGCCCCGCGCCGAGGTCTTGCTGATGCGCTCGGACAAGTCGTCCTGCAGGGTGAGGGCGAGTTGGTCATGCATATCGACCTGAATGGTCACCAGCAGGAACTTGCCCATCTGGAGAATCGGGATACGTTCCATGCTTATACCGTCTTGACGAGGCTGACACCCAGACGAGTCAGGGCCAGTTTCAATGCGTCGGCCAGATTGGCCTTGGTCACCACGCCTTGCAGGTCGAGACCGAGGTGGACGATGGTTTGCGCGATTTGCGGACGCACACCGCTGATGATGCAGTCGGCGCCCATCAGGCGGATCGCGGTCACGGTTTTCAGCAGGTGTTGGGCGACCAGGGTATCGACGGTCGGCACGCCGGTGATGTCGATGATGGCGATTTCCGAACCGGTGTCGACGATGCGTTGCAGCAGCGATTCCATCACCACTTGCGTGCGCTGCGAATCGAGGGTGCCGATCATCGGCAGGGCGAGCACGCCGTCCCACAGCTTGACCACCGGGGTCGACAGTTCCAGCAGTTCTTCCTGTTGACGCTTGATCACCGCCTCGCGGGATTTCTGGAAGGTGCGGATGGTGTGCAGGCCGAAGGCGTCGAGCAGCTCGGAGATTTCCCAGAGCTGTTCGGCGAGCAGCGCAGGCTGGTCTTTGTAGTGGCTCTGCAGCAAGTTAAACAACGGGCCTTTGAGGGCGAAGATGAAACTGGCGGTCTGCTGCGAATCCTGGCCGAGCAGGGCGCGGCTGTGGGAGAGCTTTTCGAGAAACTGGCGGGTGGTCTCCCAACCGGGTGCGGCGATGTTGGTGCCGTTGTCGTTCTCGATGCCACTGACCACCAGTTGCAGGAATTCCGTGGTCTGTTGCTGCAGATCGTGCTCTTTCAGGTTACGCGTGGCGCCGCTGGCTTGCAGGCCGTTGATCCATTCGCCCAGCAGTTGTGCTTGTTTGTTTTTCATCGCATCGAGTGTGCTGTTCTGCAGTGCTGCCATGTGCCTGTTGCTCCGTCGCGAATTGGGGGGCGATCGTGAAAATGATCGCCGCGAAGTGATCGACATTTGCCGCTCGAAATAGTTGTTCGTTCCTGCACGTATATTTTTGATCTGGCGCAAGTAACGTCCCGGTAACTCTAGTCGGCGTGGCCGCAAGCGGCGATGTTTTGAACGATGGCGCGGGTCAGGCTTCGAATCTTTAACACCCGGCGGATGTGTGTCGGGGGTGTTTGACCAACGAGGTGGCCATGAACGAGCAAACGAAGCAGAGCCAATCTGGCGAACCAATCAATCGCAATGATCCGGCTATCGACCCGCAGGTACCGGGGCAGCCGGCGCCGACGCAGCATCAGGGCGAAAAAGAGCAGGCGCAGAGTGCCGACCCGGCGGTGGATCAGAAAAACCAGCACACGGACAACGACAATGAGTTCAGTCCGGGCTTCGAACCGCAGCCGGATCGGGCTAAGCCGGGGGAGGAGACGGATGCCGATATTGATACCGATGGGGGTTGATGTTCGGCGGATATGACAAGGCCGCATCTTATGGATGCGGCCTTTTTTTCGCTTGAGTCTGGTGGTGTGGCTGAGATCGATCCCCCTCACCCCAACCCTCTCCCCCAAGGGGGCGAGGGGGAAAGGGAGCCGATCTTGGTGCTTTTCAAAAGCTGAGTTCAACTCGAGATTTCAGGTCGGCGGCTGTTCATACCTGAGTTCAACTCAATACTTTCAAGTCGGCGTAGCTCGACCATCCAACACGGTAGGCTCCCTCTCCTTTTGGGAGAGGGCTGGGGTGAGGGTAAGGCTGTTTACTTGCTCGGATGCTTGGCCTGCAATTCCTTGGCGGCGGCGAGGTGTTTTTCCAGCCCCGGCAGCATTTTCTGGGCAAAGGCCTTCAATTCCGTAGCGCCTTTGACCTTGTCATCGGTCACGGTATTGGCTTGTTTCTTGAACAGCTCGATGGTCTCTTCATGCGCCTTAACCTGATTATTGGCGTAAGCGGCGTCGAAGGATTCATCGCGCAGGTCGAGGATTTTTTCCTTGGCCTGTTTGACCAGAGTCGTGGTGTCCGGGACTTCGATGTCATTGGCCTTGGCAATGGTCGCCAGTTCATCGTTGGCTTTGCCGTGATCGGTGATCATCATGTTGGCGAACGCCTTGATGTCTGCCGATTGGCTTTTTTCCAGGGCCAGACGGCTGGTTTCGATTTCGGCGATGCCACCGGCTGCGGCGTTATCGACGAAGTCATTGTCCGTGGCGGCGAAAGCACTGCCCATGCCACTGCTCAGGGCGACAGCCAAAACGAGATGACGCAGGTTGAATCCGTCCATTGGTGTATCTCCACGCAGGTTGTTGTCGGTGTTATCCAATGGAGGCAACGCTGCAGACAAAGGTTTTATCGCATTTGCGACAGGGCGACGAACGGCCACCGCTGGTCTGACAGGTGGTCGACAGAACGGCTCAACCAAGGCCATTCTGATAACGGGCCAGCGCATCGGTCGCGCTGGCTGCCGATCAACTGACGGAGGTGTTCCATGCCGGTTCCCCATGACCTGTTTCAGGACTTGAGTTGCACGAAGGAAGAGATCCAGCAAAAACGCACCCAGGATCCACGACTGGATTCACTGATCAACAAGTATTCCCAAGCCGACGCCGACGTGGTCAAGGCCGAAACGGCCACCTCGGATGCTCCCACCGACGATGCATTAAAAAAACTCAAAGAGAAGCGCCTTAAGGTGAAAGACGAAATCGTCAGCCATTTACAGGCCCCGTCCTGACTCTCCATTGATCCGCCGACCTGCGGTTGCGGATTGACGGGAACGACAGCCACGACCGGCACCTCGAATGTACAGAGTCTTCAATCCCCGACTCTTTGCGAGGTGCCTTATGAACGATCCGAAATTCCCCAGTGAAGAGCAGGGCGCATTCGACCCGGTTCCTACCCATCCCGAACCGAACAGCCCGGCGCATACCACCGCTAACCCCGAAGAGCCGGATGAGGATTTGCCTGAAGACGAAGATCCGGAAAAGTTCGACAAATCGAGTAACTGACAGACCGTCATCGCTGGCAAGCCAGCTCCCACAGTGAATTGTGTTGACCACAAATGCTGTGGTCAGCAGAGAACCCTGTGGGAGCTGGCTTGCCAGCGATGGCGTCAATCCGCTCGATACAAATCCAGCAGATTCACTTCAGCGCCGTATCCAACGGCATCCGCGCCATATGCGTGGCCTTCAACGAGCCAAAATACAACCACGACCCATACTCGCGCACCGTGGTAATCGGCGAATAATTGCCGTTGCTGGCATCCTGCAGATTGGCGATCACCTTGCCCTCCAGATCCAGCCCCAGGACAAACCCGCGCTTCTCCACCGGCTTAGGCAAAACTGTCAACGCCCGCACAATCATCTTGCGTACGAAGGGGTGCCCGGCGGTGCCATCGAGCAAGGCATTGCGCGGCGCATACAACGCCACCCAAAAGCGGTTGCTGCCATTGAACGCGAGGTTGTCCGGCAGCCCCGGCAGATTGTCGATGAACAGGTCGTGAGTGCCGGCTTTCGGCCCGGTCAGCCAGTAACGGCTGATGCGATAGGCGCCGGTTTCATTGATCAGTACATAGGCGTCATCCGGACCGAGGGTCACGCCGTTGGCGAATTCCAGCTTATCCAGCAACACGCTGGTTTTACCTGTCTGAAAGTCATAGCGCAGCAGGCGTCCGTCGCCGCCGTGCTCGATGATCGCTTCGCCGTCATGGCCATAGCCCCAACGACTGGAAGCGTCGCTGAAATAGGCGTAATGCCCGGACTTGTCGATGGCGACGTCATCGGTGAAGCCGAACGCCAGACCATTGGCCGCCGTGGTCAAAGGAATCAACTGACCTTGCGCATCAAGGGACAGCAAGCCTTTGACCCCGTCGGCGATCACCAGCAAGCCGTTCGGATGTCGGGCCAAACCGAGCGGACGGCCACCGGTGTCGGCGAGTACTTTGCGTTGCTGGCCGTCGAGGCTGGTGCGCAGCAGTCGGCCGTCGTGCAGTCCGGTGATCAAGAAGTCACTTTCCAGCAGCAAGGCTTCCGGCCCCTCGATGTCGCTCGGCCCGACCTGAGCTGCGGCTTTGAGTTTCTGGTTCTCGGCGTAAATGCCTTCTTTGAGCGATGGCGCTGGCGGCGGCGTCCAGGCCACGGGTTCGACTCTGCTCGGCATCAACAATAAAAAACCGATGACGATGAGCACCAGCAGCAATAGCAGATGTCGCAGCTTCACGCGCTGGCCCTCGCCGATGACAGGTATTGCGCGGCCATGTCACGCAGCGCCAGCATCGACGCGGCAGATTCGCGCTCGATGCGGCGCTTGAGCAGCAAGTGATTGGCGATGCGCATGCCCAAGCCGTCGAAGCGATAATCCAGTGTGCGCACAAATCGCGTGCCGTTACCCTCGGCGCCGCATTCATAGGTCAGCAGCAACGACAAGCCATGATCGCCCTGCGCCCGCGCGCACCAGCGTCGTCCGGGCAGGTACTCAGTCACTTCCCAGCTCAAGTGGCCTTCACGGCCGCCGGCATGAATGTCCTCTTCAAAGCGCGCGCCGGCATGCAGCGGGCCGTGTGGGCCGTCGATCTTCAGCGACGACGGGTGCCACTCCGGCCAGCGCCCGACACTGGCGGCATAGGCGAGCACGGCAATCGGTTCACCGGTGATATCGATCTGGTGCTGCATGCGGGTCATGGGCATTCTCGAATAGCTCAAAGGGGCGGGTTCCGGTTCCCAGTACAGGGTGCCGAACAGGTAGTCCATCAACGGCAGGACGATATTGAAATTGCGCTCCTGCATGCGCTCGCGGCGATGATGCAGTTCGTGCAGGCGGCGCATCTGGCGGATCCACGGCAGGCGCGTCACCGGGTTGTCCGGCGGCAGATGCTCGCAGGCATGAAACACTTCATAGGTCAGATAACCCAGGACCATGCAACCGCCAAACAGCCCGGCGACGTTGGCGTTGAATTGCGCGAACAACCACCATAACGGCAGGGTGATCAGCAATGTATGAACGACGATCAGCCATGCCGGAAACAGAATCACCCGCCAGTCGCGAGCGCTGTCGTAAGTCATGTGCCCGGGGGTGAAAAAACTGTGATGGTCGCCAGCGTGGCGGGCGTAGAACAGTTTGGCAAAAGCCTTTTTGTGGTGGCCGAGATGGCGGTGCACCGTGTACACGCCGAAGTTGAAGAACAACAGCGTCAGCGGCACCGTCAGCCATTCCAGCCCACTGACCTGTTGCACGCGGCTCCAGAAAGCGCCAATGGCCAATACCCCGAACAGCAGCACGAAAGCGCCGTGCAGCCACGGGTTGTAGAGCGGGTGAATGGCCGCACGGTAGCGGCTGCGAAATGCCTCGGTGGTCTGCCTCACTGCGCTCACCTGTCGGTATCGTTGTTATACCCGGCAGATTAGCCGATCCGGCCGTTTGTGCAGGCCGGACCTTGAGGTCACATGCGCCATGATCCGGTGTAAAGCGGCCGGTTCAGCTCAACGGGTTCCAGCGCTGCGACCAGTCGTCATCGGCCTTGATCACGTCGCGCAGCAGGTCAAAGGCCTGTTGCAGGATCGCCGAGTCACGATCGCGCGAATACACCAGGTAAGTCGGATAGCTGAATTCCGGGGCTTTGGTCACCGCTTCGAGTGCGCCGCTCTCCAGATAGGTACGCACGACGCGGGTGCGGAAATAGCCGCTGCCACCGTGTTCGAGAATGTATTGCAGCGCCAGCGGGCCGAGGTTGAAACTCAACGCGGCTTTGGCTTTTTCTGGCAGGGCGGCGTCGTGCTGACGGCGGAAATCCGGGCCCCAATCGATGTAGACGTAGGGATCCGGGCGCTCGGGCGCACGTACCAGAATCAGTTTTTCCTCCAGCACTTGCTCCACCTGCAGTCCCGGCCAGTATTCCGGCTGATAGACCAGCGCCGCGTCGAGTACGCCGAGTTCGAGCTGGCGCAGGAGGTTTTCGCCGTCGCGGATTTCCATGCGCAGGGCATGCCCGGGGATTTTTTCGCGCAGTTCGGCGGCCCAACTGAGCATCAGCGGATTGCACAGGCTGACTTCGCCACCGATGTGCAGCACGTTGTGATAACCCTCAGGCAACGGCAGATCCCGGCGCGCCGCTTCCCAGGTCTGCACCAGTTGATTGGCGTAGACCACGAAAGCCTCGCCATTGGGCGTCAGTTTCGCCCCGGCGCGATTGCGCACGAACAAGGTGCTGCCCAACTGGCTTTCGAGTTTCTGCACCCGGGCGGTGATCGCCGTTTGCGTGACGAAGAGCTTCTGCGCGGCGGCGGCGAGACTGCCGTGGCGGACGATTTCGAGGAAGGTGCGAGCGAGGTCGATGTCCATGGGCGGGCCAATGCAAAAGGTTCGCGCATTGTAAGTGCAGCCTCGGCGGCGCGTCATCGTCGATAGCATGCACAGGCCTTTGTTGCGCCGCCCCGGCCATCGGGCAGCCGAGGCGTGCCCGGTACGCGTTTCAGGGGTAGAATGCGCGCCTAACCGTGACAGCCTGACTAAAAAAACTATGTCCTTGCCCAAGCATCATCTGGAATTGCTCAGCCCTGCCCGCGATGTCGCCATCGCCCGTGAGGCGATTCTCCACGGCGCCGACGCCGTGTACATCGGCGGCCCGAGCTTCGGCGCGCGCCACAACGCCTGCAACGAAGTCGGTGAAATCGCCGAACTGGTAGAGTTCGCCCGCCGTTACCACGCGCGCATTTTCACCACCATCAACACCATCCTGCACGACAACGAACTGGAGCCGGCGCGCAAGCTGATCCATCAGTTGTACGACGCCGGTGTCGATGCGCTGATCGTGCAGGATCTGGGTGTGATGGAGCTGGACATTCCGCCGATCGAGCTACACGCCTCGACCCAGACTGACATCCGCACCCTTGAGCGAGCGAAATTCCTCGATCAGGCCGGTTTCTCGCAACTGGTGTTGGCCCGTGAGCTGAACCTGCAGGAAATCCGTGCGATTGCCGATGAAACCGATGCTGCCGTCGAGTTCTTCATCCATGGCGCATTGTGCGTGGCCTTCTCCGGGCAGTGCAATATTTCCCACGCGCAGACCGGGCGCAGCGCCAACCGTGGCGACTGCTCGCAAGCCTGCCGTTTGCCGTACACCCTAAAAGATGAAAAGGGTGGCGTGATCGCCTACGAAAAACACCTGCTGTCGATGAAAGACAACAACCAGAGCGCCAACATCCGCGCGCTGGTCGAAGCCGGTGTGCGTTCGTTCAAGATCGAAGGTCGCTACAAGGACATGGGCTATGTGAAGAACATCACCGCCTATTACCGTCAGCGCCTCGACGACGTGCTCGAAGATCGCCCGGATCTGGCCCGCGCCTCCAGCGGCCGCACCGCGCACTTCTTCCTGCCTGACCCGGAAAAAACCTTCCACCGTGGCAGCACCGACTATTTCGTCACTGATCGCAAGATCGACATCGGCGCTTTCGACTCGCCGACCTTCACCGGTCTGCCGGTCGGCATCGTCGAGAAAGTCGCCAAGCGTGACATGCAAGTGGTGACCCACGAGCCGCTGTCCAACGGTGATGGCCTGAACGTATTGGTCAAGCGCGAAGTGGTCGGTTTCCGCGCCAACATCGCCGAAGCCAAAGGCGAGTTCGAGGAAGACGGCGAGAAGCGTTACCGCTACCGCGTCGAGCCGAACGAAATGCCCGAAGGCCTGTACAAGCTGCGGCCGAATCACCCGTTGAACCGCAACCTCGACCACAACTGGCAACAGGCGCTGCAAAAGACTTCTTCGGAGCGTCGCGTGGCCCTCAGCTGGGTTGCGCGTCTGCGTGAACAACAGCTGGAAGTGACCGCCACCAGCGAGGAAGGCATCAGTGCCAGCGTCACCCTCAACGGTCCGTTCGGTGTGGCCAACAAGCCTGAGCAGGCGCTGGAACAGTTGCGCGATCTGCTCGGCCAGCTCGGCACCACGCAGTACCACGCCACCGACATCAAGCTGGATGCGCCAGAGGCGTTCTTCATCCCCAACTCGCAGCTCAAAGCCCTGCGCCGTGAAGTGATCGAGAACCTCACCGCCGCCCGTGTCGCTGCGCACCCGCGTGGCCACCGCAAAGCTGAAACCAGCCCGCCACCGGTGTACCCGGATTCGCACCTGACCTTCCTCGCCAACGTCTATAACCAGAAAGCGCGCGACTTCTACCACCGTCACGGCGTGAAGCTGATCGACGCGGCGTACGAAGCTCACGAAGAGGCGGGTGAAGTGCCGGTGATGATCACCAAGCACTGCCTGCGTTTCTCCTTCAACCTGTGCCCGAAACAGGCCAAGGGCGTGACCGGCGTGCGCACCAAGGTCGCGCCGATGCAGTTGATCCACGGCGATGAAGTACTGACACTGAAATTCGACTGCAAACCGTGTGAGATGCACATCATCGGCAAAATGAAGGGCCACATTCTCAATCTGCCGCAACCGGGCAGCGTGGTCGGCCACATCAGCCCTGAAGACCTGATGAAAACCATCCCGCGCGCACCGCACTAAGCGACTGGCAGGCGCGTTGCTGCGGCATCGCGCCTGCCGACGTGCAGCGGGCCGCAGGACTGCCCGAGGCGTGCTGTTTACGCCTTGACCCAGCGCTGCCGGCTCCAGGCGCTCAACGAATCCACTGCCAACACCAGCAACAGCATTGCCAGGATTACCGTGCTGGCTTGCGCCTCCTGAAACAGGCTGAGGCTCACATAGAGCATCTGGCCCAGTCCGCCTGCACCGACAAAACCCAGTACGCTGGCCATGCGGATGTTGTTTTCCCAGCGATAAAGAATGTAGGCGAGCAGTTGTGGCGTAAGGTTCGGCAAGGTGCCGTAACAGAACGCCAGAAGCGGATTGCCGCCTTGCAAGCGGATCGCTTCGGCAGGTTGCGGCGGGGTGTTTTCCAGGGCTTCGGCAAACAGGCGGCCGAGCACGCCCGTGGTGTGCAGGGCGAGGGCGAGGGTGCCGGCGTTCGGCCCAAGCCCGGCAGCGAGCACCATCAGTGCCGCCCAGACCAGTTCCGGAATCGCCCGCAAACCGTTGAGCAACAGCCGCGAAACACTTTGTAGCGGCCAGCCGAAACGCCCGGCGGCGGGCAGGGCGAGGATGATTCCCAGCATCGCCGCGAGCAGGGTGCCGAGGGCCGACATGGCGAGGGTTTCCATCGAGCCGTGAACAATGGCTCGCAGGTAAGCGGTGCTCAAGTCCGGACTGAGAAAGCGCTGCACGTAAGCGCCCATCTGCTTCAGGCTGCTGGCGCTGCCGAGCTCAGCGAGATCCAGGCCCAGATAGCTGAACGAGGCAAAGACCGCCGCGACGATAGCGGTGATCAGCAGCAGATTGATCAGGCGGTTCATGCCAGCCTCCAGCGCAACAAACGGCTGAATTGGTCGGCGGCCAGCACCAGTATCAGGAAGGTCAGCAGCATGCTGGCGACTTCTCCGCCGGCAAACATGCGGATCGACAGATCGATCTGCTGACCGAGCCCGCCGGCACCGACAAAACCCATCACCACTGACGCGCGGATCGCGCATTCCCAGCGATAGACCGTGTACGAGAGCAGTTCCGCCGCGACATTGGGCATGACGCCATAGGCAAAACTCGCCAGCCGGCCGCTGCCCGATTGTAGCAAGGCGTGGGCCGGGCGCTGATCGGTGGATTCGAAAATCTCCGCGTAGACCTTGCCGAGCATGCCGCTGTAGGTGATGGCGATGGCCAGCACGCCCGCCGCTGGCCCCAGACCGACCGCGCGGACAAACAACAGTGCCCAGACGATCTCCGGCACGCTACGCAGAAAGATCAGCAAGGCGCGAATCGGCCAGCGTAACAACCGGCCCATGGCGCTCGGCACGCCACCGCGCGAGGCGGCGGACAACGACAGCGCACGACTCGCCAGCAACCCGGCCGGCACCGCCAGCAGCAGCGCCAGGGCCATGCCGGCGGTGGCGATGGCGAGGGTTTGCAACGTGGCTTTGAGCAACAGCTGCAAGAACGCTTGATCGTGCGCGGGCGGCCAGAAGGCCGAAACGAAACGACCCATTTCGCTGCGGCTGTCATCTTGCAGCAGCACGCCCAGATCCAGTTCGCTGAGCTGGATACCCGGCCACAGCAACGCAATCGCCAGGACGCTCAGCAGCAGTCGTGGCCATGCCGCGGGATCGCGCGAATCGGCGCTCAGCATCGTGGAATCTGCACAGTCAGCGGTGCGACTGCAGCGGCCGGCGATTGCAGTTTTTCGTTGGCGTACAAGGCGTCGAGCATTTCCTCACTGACTTGCCCGGAAGGGCTGTCGAACAGGATCTGGCCGTCGCGCAAACCGATCACCCGCGCAAAGTGCGACAGCGCCAGGTCAACTGCATGCAGGCTCGCCACCAACGTGACGTTGTGCTCGCGGGCATGCCGCGACAGGATCGACAGGGTGTGCCCGGCCATCACCGGGTCCATCGCTGACACCGGTTCATCGGCAAGCAGAATTTGCGGTGCCTGGTACAACACCCGGGCGATGCCGACGCGCTGCAATTGGCCGCCGGACAGTTGCTGGCAATGAGCGAACAGTTTGTCGCCCAGATCGAGCCGTGCCAAAACGGCGCGAGCACCGCCCACGTCCAGTGGATGCAACAGGTTGAGCAGGCTTTTGCCCAGGCTCCATTGCCCGAGTTTGCCAGCCAGCACAGCGGTTACCACGCGTTGGCGCGGCGGTAGCGGCGGCGCCTGATGCACCAGGCCGATGCGCGCGCGCAGGCGTTGGCGCTGGCGGGCGGACAAGTGCCAGGCGCGTTCGCCAAGCACTTCGATCTCACCGCTGCTGGGCCGCAGCGCGGTGGCCAGCAGGTTTAGCAAACTCGATTTGCCGGCGCCGGACGGGCCGATGATGGCGACCTGTTCGCCCGCGCCAATCTGCAGGTCGACGCCGCGCAATGCGTCGACGCCATTGGTGTGGCGCAGGCTGCCCTGTTTGAGGCTCAGGGTCATTTCAGCAGTTCGGCGGCGCGGGCGGCTTCCTCGATGCCCTTGTAGTTCTCAGGCTTGGTGTCGATGAAACGGCTGGCGGCCTGCAGATCAAGAATCTTCTTCTGTTCAGGGTTGGCCGGGTCCAGATCCAGGAAGGCTTTCTTGATTTTCGCCGCCACTGCCGGATCAAGGGTGCCGCGCACGGTCCAGTTGTAATCGAAGTAAGTCGGCGTCGTGGCGAAGACCTTGACCTTGTTGGTGTCGACCTTGCCGGCATCCACCAGCTTCTGCCAGACACTGGCGTTCAGCACACCTGCATCCACCTTGCCGGCCTGCACCCAGGCCACGGTGGCATCATGCGCGCCGGAGTAGGCGACACGGCTGAAATACGCTTCAGGCTTGATGTTGTCGTTTTTCAGCATGAAGTAACGCGGCATCAGGCTGCCGGAGGTTGACGATACCGAGCCGAACGCGAAGGTCTTGCCTTTGAGGTCAGCGAGGCTATGTACGTTCGGGTCGGCAGTGATGAATTTGCTGGTGAATTGCGCATCCTGTTCACGCTGCACCAGAGGGATCACCGGAGTCGTTGCATCGGTCTTCAGACGCGCCTGCACAAAGGTGAAACCGCCCAGCCAGGCCATGTCGAGACGGTCGGTCGCGAGGGCTTCAACCACTGCCGGGTAGTCGGCCACCGGCACGAACTGCACTTTCATGCCCAGTTGCTGTTCCAGATACGCGCCCAGCGGTTCGAATTTGCGCAACAGTTCGGTCGGGGCTTCATCGGGAATTGCGCTGACGCGCAGTACGTCGGCGGCTTGTGCCACCAGCGCGGAAAAGGACAGGGCCAGGCCGGCGGTCAGTGCCAGGGTTTGTTTGAGCATGGGAATCTCCGTTTCAGGGGCGTCGGTAGAGCTGAAATTACGAGGTGAGGCGCAAACTCAGGGTAGACGAATCGGCGAGGGTTATACGGACTCATGCGCGCAAAGGCCAGCGCCATCTAGAAGAGGGCGGCGCGATTATGGGGGGGCAGCTTTTGACGAGCTCAAAGAAACTGTTACCACGGTATTCCGTGCTGTGACAAAGGCAAGGTCTCTGCCTATTCTCCATGACACTCGCAACGTGGCAGCAACTGCTCACTGCGTCCCGCCCACCACCAGAAGTTTCGTTCATGGATCAAGCGTTACTCACATCATTAATTGTCCAGAAGTGGAAATCCGCGCTACGGGTGACGGGATGAAGCGTTCCCGGCCGATGCCGATCGATCTGCGCGGACTGATACTGCTGTTTGTGCTGTTATCGGTCGTGGCGACCCTGTGCAACAGCCTTTACGTCGCCTATCGCGTGCAGCGCGAGGCGCTGATTCTCTCGACGCAGGAGGCTAACGGTGCCTACGCGGCGAAGGTCGCGTCCAGCATCGCCGAGTTTCTGGGGGCGGCGCACAATCGTTTGAGTTACAGCGCGACCGTGCTGGCCGAACATTGGGAGAAACCAGAGGTGTTGCGCAGGGAAGCCATGCGCTTGCAGGCACAGGATACCGACTTCAACTCGGTGGCGATCCTGGATGCCAGCGGTCAAGTCCTTCAGGCGTATCCGCAAAGCCTTCAGATTGTCGGCGCCACGCTGCAATCGCAGGGTATCCAACAAGCCCTCAAGGAGCGCCGGCCTCTGGTCAGTGAGGTGTATGTTTCCTCGGCAGGCAATCTGGTGGTGTTCGTTTCGCAACCGGTATTCAGCCCCTCAGGCACATTTCTCGGGATCGTCGGCGGCTCTGTCTATTTGCTTGAGCAAAGCGCGTTTCACACCATTATCAGTCGCCACTTTCATCACGATGGCACGTTCGCTTTCGTGGCCGATGGCAACCGGCGGCTGTTGTATCACCCGGACCCGAAGCGGATCGGCGAAGTCCTGGGCTGGAGCCTTACGGTAGATGCAGCTTTGCGCGGTGAGAGCGGGACCCTGCAAGGTGACAACTACAAAGGTGTGCCGATGCTCGCCGGGTATGCCCGGGTGCCAGCAGCCAATTGGGCGGTGGTGGTGCAGCGACCTCGCGAGCGCAGCCTTGCCCCGCTGGGACAACTGATGCGCGACATGGTCGTCGGGATGATTCCAGCGGGTCTGTTCGGCCTTGCGCTGATCCTCGTTGGAGCGACGCTGATCGCTCGGCCACTTCGGCAGCTGTCGGCGGTCGCCGACCAGTTGGCAGCACCTGACACCACGCAGCGGTTGGATCGGGTGCATGCCTGGTATCGCGACGCTGCCGCGATCCGCCAGGCGATGCTGGCGGGTGTGCAGTTGCTGCAACAGAAACTCGGTCAGCTTAGCCATGAAGCACAAAGTGATCCCCTCACAGGCCTGGCCAATCGGCGCGCCATGGCTGCCTCTTTGGAGCTGCTGGATCAGACCGGGCAGGGGTATGCGGTGCTGGCGCTGGACATAGATCATTTCAAACGCGTCAACGATACCTTTGGACATGACGCTGGCGACGTTGCCTTGAAAAGCGTTGCCGACATCCTCAAACAGAACTCGCGTTCGGGCGATCTTGCGTGCCGTTGCGGTGGCGAAGAGTTCGCGCTGATTCTTCCTGACGCCTCTCTGGAGACCGCGCGAATGATCGCACAGAGAATCCGCGCGCACCTCGAGGAAACCGAGGTGCCGCAGGTGGGAAGGTTGACGATGTCCATCGGTGTGGCGTGTCGCGATGCGGACGCTGCGACAGCGGCAAGCGTCTTGAAACTCGCGGACGAGCGGCTCTATGCCGCCAAACAGAGCGGGCGCAACAGGGTGGTATGAATGGCCGAATGGCTCTGTCAGCTCGCGTCGGGTAACTTCGCAATCACCTTGATCTCGAAATCAAAACCATACAACCAGGTCACGCCTACCGCCGTTACCGTCGGGTGCGGTGCCTCGCCCCAGAACTCGGTCAGAACGACATCCCAGATCGTCTCGAACTTCGCTGGCGGGTCAACGATGAATACGGTGACATCGACCACATCAGCGAAGCTGCCACCGGCCTCTTCAAGGATTGCATTGAGGTTAGTGAAAGCCTGGCGCACCTGGTTTTTCAAGTCCGGCTCTGGCGTGCCGTCCTCGGTGCTGCCGACTTGTCCCGAGACGAACAGAAAGCCGTTGGAACGAATGGCCGGCGAGTAACGATGACGTTCATACAGGGTGCGGCGTGCGGGTGGAAATACAACATCGCGCTGAGTCATGGAAGGGGCTCCTTCGTTTGAGTGGATGGAGCCACTGTAGGTATTTGCAGGCGAGCGATAAACGCGCAAGCTTGGCGTTCACTGTTTGTGATTCTCAAACAATCGAGGCGCGATCATTGGACCGATTTGATGCAATGCAAGCGTTTGTCCGGGTGGTCGAGGCCGGGAGTTTCACCAAAGCGGCAGAAACCCTGCACATGAGCAAAACCACCGTGACTCAGCTGGTGCAGCAGTTGGAGGCGCGGTTGCGAGTGAAGTTGCTCAATCGCACGACACGCAAGGTCAACGTCACCGCCGATGGCGCCGCTTACTACGAGCGTGTGATCAAGTTGCTGGCCGACATGGAAGACGCCGAAAGCAGCCTGCCCGGTGCGGCGCCGCTCCCCAAGGGGCGGCTGCGTGTGGATGTGCCCAGTCCGTTTGCGCGATTGATCCTGATTCCTGCGCTGCCGGAGTTTCACGCACGATATCCGGATATCCAGATCGACCTGGGGGTCAGCGACCGCATCGTCGACATCATCGATGAGAACGTTGATTGCGTGGTGCGTGGTGGTGAACTCATGGATCTGTCGCTGATGGCCCGCAAGGTCGCCGATCTGCAGTTGGGTGTGTTTGCCGCGCCGCAATACCTGGCTCGGGCCGGGACGCCTGGGCATCCACAGGAACTGGAAGATTCCCATCATCGGGTGGTCGGCTTCCTCTGGGCGCGCACCGGCAAACCGCTGCCGTATGCCTTGCACAACGCCAGCGAAAAGCTGCAAATCAAAGGGCGCCACGTGCTCGCGGTCGATGATGGCAATGCTTACCTCGCGGCGGGCCTGGCAGGCATGGGTGTGTTGTGGCTGCCCACTTACATGTCCGATGCCCATGTGGCTCGCGGCGAACTGGTGCAACTGTTCCAAGACTGGCGGCTCGACCCTATGCCGCTTTATCTGGCGTATCCACCGAACCGGCATGTCAGCCTGAAGTTGCGAGTGTTTATCGATTGGGTTGTGGCGTTGATGGCGCCTTAGAAAAGTGGTGCGTTTATTGCTAGCTTGCGCAGTAATGCCGTCAAAAAACCAACTCGATCGGCGACTTGAAAGCGTGCAGTGATGAGATGCATGACTTTCGAACTCTGGAGCTTCCCCTCGCAATGAATATGTACATCGATATTGTCGGCGCCTGTAACCTGAGCTGCCCCTCTTGCCCAATGGGCAACTCGGAAAACCTCAACTTCAAAAAAGCCATGCAGATCGACATGTTCAAACAGATCGTCGAAAAGGCCCGCACAGAAGGGGTCAAGTCGATTTATCTGTACAACTGGACCGAGCCTCTGGTTCATCCGAAAATTGGTGAATTCATCGAGATCATCAATGCCGCCGGGATGGGCAGCGGTATCAGTACCAACCTCAATCTCGCCAAGAACATGGAAAAGGCCTTGCTGGCCGAACCGGGTTACTTCCGTATTTCGCTGTCAGGCTTTTATCAGGACACCTACGTAAAGGGTCATGTAGGCGGTGATATCGAAGTTGTAAAACAGAACATGATTGCGCTGCACGAGATCAAGCAGCGATTGGGTTTGAGTACCCGTGTCGACGTCTACTATCACCGCTACCTCGATAACATCGAAGAGGAAGCGTTGATGCGTGAGTTCAGCGAACGCCTCGGCTTCAAGTTCACCACCGGTTATTCGGTGATGATGCCGTTGGAGAAAACGCTGGCCATTATCGAGCGCGATCCTTCTGTCACCGATACCGACTATGAAACCCTGAAAAGACTGGCGCTGCCGCCCTACGACGATATTGTCAATGTTGCCCGGCAGTACCCTCAACAAGATTGCCTGCTCAAGGATGACTGGCTGGTGATCGACTGCAATGGCAACACGATCCTGTGCTGCACGATCTTCAATCAGAACGAATATCAGGTCGGCAAGTACCTCGACATGCCGGTTGCGGAACTGATGCAGCGCAAGAACACGCAGAAAAACTGTGTCGACATGTGCAGCCGCTGCGCCAAGAAGGGCATGCATATCTACTCGATGTTCCCCAACCAAGGAGTGCTGGAGCAACATGCGGTCAATCGCATCATTGACTTCGAGAATCTCAGCAGCATGGGCCTTGCCGTGGACAGCGAGTTGCTCGGGCGTGCGGGCGAGGTCAGTGCTGAAAACTTTGACGAGGCGCAGTATTTCCGATTGAACGAGGATGTCAGGCGCGCAGTGTCCACCGGTGAATTCTCAAGTGGCTATCAGCACTATGTGCTTCACGGTCGACTGGAAGGCAGATTGGGCGCCGGTGCCTTTTCGGTGGTTTGATCAACGCTCAAATGGGTTGATAGCCAGGCGATAAAGCTTTTCGCCAGCGGATCATGCTCACTGTCGCGATGCGTCAGCAACGCCCAGTTCGGCCCGCGAATGGTGTCCTCCACCAGCGCTTGCAACACGCCGTCAGCCTGCGCCTGACGGCTGAGCAATTGACTGACCAGGGCAATGCCAAGCCCTGCACAGGCGGCGTCGAGCAGCAACCCGGGATCGGAGAAATTCAATCCCTGATCCTGCTGGCCGACGTCGATTCCGGCCTCGACCGCCCAATGACTCCAGTCCATTTCCCGCTCACCATGCAATGTGGTGCGCCGAGATGCGGGTTGGGACAACAGGCTTGGATGGCCGGCGGGATAGAGGCGATCGGCATGCAGCACTTTGAAGCTGCATTCGGCTTGGGCGCTGATGTCGTCACGCACGGCGATGTCGATGGTTTGCGTGGCCATGTCCGGCACCTCATCGGTGCTGTAGATCCACAGATCAACTTCCGGATGTTGCGCACGAAAGTCCGCCAATCGTGGCAGCAACCAGTGCCGGGCAAACGCCGGCGTGGTGTTGAGCACCAGTTGATTGGGCTTCTGATACTGGCTCAGACGCCGAATCCCCACCGCCAATTGCTGAAGCATCGCTTGCGTGGTGCTGAGCAAATCGTGGCCGGCATCGGTCAATGCAACGCTGCGTCCGCTGCGGAAAAACAACGGCTGTTCCAGGTACGCTTCCAGGCTGCGGATCTGCTGGCTGATCGCCGATTGCGTAAGGTTCAACTCTTGCGCTGCTTTGTGAAAACTGCCCAGTCGAGCGGCGGCTTCGAAGCCGCGCAGCGAGCTGAGCGGCGGCCAGTGTTTAAGCATATAGATAAGCTCCTCTAATCAGTTATCCGCAAAATCCATCGTTTGTTTGCCGTTTTCATGACTCGTAGCATAAGCGCCTTGAACACAATGGCTTAACTGACGAGGCTTATCATGCAGCACAACGACAATAAAAACAGCGCCTGGATGATGCCGGCGGAGTGGATGACCCATGCCGCGACATGGATGGTCTGGCCGCACAACAAAACCTTGTGGGAGTCGGGTTGGCGCGTGACCCTGGCGCAGGTGCAGGAAGATTTCGCTCGCGTGGCCAATGCCATCGCCCGTTTCGAACCGGTGAAACTGGTGGTCGACCCATCGGCCATCGCCAGTGCCAAAGCCCTTTGCGGACCGAACATCGAGCTGATTGCCCTGGAGGTCAATGACAGTTGGTGCCGCGATTCCGGCCCGACCTTTGTCTGCCATCCGCAGCAAGGATTGGCCGGTGTGAGCTGGCGCTTCAACGCCTGGGGCGGCAAGTCGGCGCATGATCTGGATGAAAGCCTGGCGCGCCGTGCGCTCAACCACCTCGGTCTGGAATGCTTCGGCACGCCGCTGAGCAACGAAGGCGGGGCGATTCACGTTGATGGCGAAGGCACGCTGATCACCACCGAATCGGTGCTGCTCAACCCCAATCGCAACCCCGGCATCGGCAAAGCCGAGATGGAAGAAATCTTCAGCCGTTTGCTCGGCGTGAAGAAAACCATCTGGCTGCCGGGCGATCCGGATTACGTCACCGGCGACATGACTGACGGCCACGTCGACGGCGTTTGTGCCTTCGCCCGTCCCGGCGTATTGCTGGTGGACGCCACCCACGATCAATCGTCGGTGTACGCCGAAGTGGCCCGAGAGAACCGTCGCGCGCTGGAATTGGCCACCGACGCCAACGGCCGCAAATTCGAATTGATCGAACTGTTCGAAGCCACCGACGCCGTCGACACCGAAGCCGAAGTGTTCTGCGCCTCGTACACCAATTTCTATATCGCCAACGGCGCAATCATCATGCCGGCCTACGGCATCGAGGCGGATAACGTCGCCGCCAAAGTCTTGGAGCAAGCCTTCCCCGGCCGCGAAGTGGTGCCGGTACGCATCAATCATCTGGCCCATGGCGGCGGCGGGGTGCATTGCATCACCCAGCAGCAGCCAGCCTGGCCGCTGCGAGGTTGAAAGCATGAGCATTCTGACGATCGCCAGCACCCAGATGCCGTGCACCTGGGATTTATTCGGCAACCTTGATCGCGCCGAGCAGCTCGTGCGCGAAGCGGCGCAGCAGGGCGCGCAAGTGATCCTGTTGCAGGAGCTGTTCGCCACGCCGTATTTCTGCATCGAGCAAAGCCATAAACACATGGCGTTGGCCGAGGAATACCGCGACAGCCGCGTGCTTGCGCGCTTCGCCGCACTGGCCCGTGAACTGGGCGTGGTGTTGCCACTGAGCTGGTTCGAAAAGGCCGGCAACGCCTACTTCAATTCGCTGAGCGTGGCCGACGCCGACGGGCGCCTGTTGGGCGTGTACCGCAAGACGCATATCCCCAACGCCATCGGTTATCAAGAGAAGGAATATTTCAGCCCCGGCGATACCGGTTTCAAAGTCTGGGACACCGCGTTCGGCCGCCTCGGCGTCGGCATCTGCTGGGATCAGTGGTTCCCGGAAACTGCCCGTTGCCTGGCCTTGATGGGCGCCGAAGTGCTGCTGTATCCGACCGCTATCGGCTCGGAGCCGGGCTGCGCGGCGTTGGATTCCCGCGACCATTGGCAGATGACCATGCGCGGCCATGCCGCTGCCAATCTGCTGCCGGTGGTGGCGTCGAATCGGGTCGGTCGAGAAACCGCGACCACCGATCCGAGCCTGCAAATGAGCTTTTACGGCTCGTCGTTCATCAGCGACCACAAAGGCCAGTTGCTCGCCAGCGCTGACCGCGATAGCACCGGTGTGCTGGTGCAGCGCCTCGATCTGGCGGCCATGCGCGAAGAGCGTTTGAGCTGGGGCATCTACCGCGACCGCCGCCCGGACATGTACGGGCCGCTGCTGAGTCAGGACGGTCGCCACCTTCACGCACGCTGGAACACCCAAGGGGTTTGACATGGCTATCCATCACAAACGCTTGCGCGGCGCGATCGGCTTGGCGCTGATCTGCTTGATGCCGTCGCTGCACGCCGAAGAAAAAACCCTGCGGCTGTACAACTGGGCCGACTACTTTGCCGAAGACACCTTGAGTCGCTTCACCGCCGAAACCGGGATCAAGGTGATCTACGACGTCATGGACGGCAGCGAAACCCTCGAAGCGAAAATGCTCTCCGGTGGCAGCGGTTATGACCTGATCTTCCCCGGTGACACCGTCGCCGAACGCTTGATGCGCGCCGGCAGCCTGATGTCGCTGGATCAATCGAAGCTGACCGAACTGGCCGACATCGAACCCGGCTTGCAGAAACTGCGCGGCCATTACGAGCACTCCAGCAAAGCCACGGTGCCTTACACCTGGGGCACCATTGGCCTGACCTTCAACGAAGAGCAGATCAAAAAACGCATGGCCGATGCACCGGTCAACAGCCTCGACATGCTGTTCAAACCGGAGCTGGCGGCGAAGTTTGCCGATTGCGGCATCTCGATGATCGACTCGCCGGATGAGGCATTGGCGGTGGTGCTCAATTACCTCGGTCGCGATCCGCGCAGCGGCAAAGCCGAGGATCTGGCCGCCGCCAGTGAATTGCTGATGAAGTTGCGGCCGTACATCCGCAAGTTCCAGTCGCAACCGGTGACCGATCTGGTCAACGGCAACCTGTGTCTGTCACTCGGCTACAGCGGCGACATGACTCAGGCCCAGCGCACCTCGGACAGTGCCGGTAAGCACACCAGTTTTCAGTATCGCGTGCCCCGCGAAGGCACCACGGTGTGGATGGACACCATGGCCATTCCGGTCGACGCCAAACACCCGGAATACGCCTATGCATTCATCAACTTCGTCATGCGCCCGGCGAACATGGCGGCGATCAGCAATTTCACCGGCTACCCAACCTCCAACGCCAAGGCGCGGGCGAACGTCGATGCGAGCATGCGTGACAACCCGGACATCTACCTCGACGAAGCGACCTATGCTCGGTTGATTCCGGGCAAGGACATTCCCCAGGCCGACATGCGAGCGCGTATGCGCACCTGGACCAAATTCAAGACTGCCACTGGCAAATGATCCATGGCCGGCGTATTGCGCCGGCCCTTTTTTCTACAGGAAAAGCAACATGACGACTCGTCGCGATTTCATCAAACAAGCCTCGGTGGTCGCCGCTGTCAGCGCTGCGGTTACAGGCCTGGGCCTTTCGCCGGGCAAAGTCCTGGCTGCCGCGCAAGGCCGCTGGTTCATGCCCGACGAAGGCGACAAACATGAGCGCGCCTACATCGCTTTCGGCGCGCAGGACGCGATCTGGGAAGACTTCACCGAAGACGTCCAGCAAGCTCTCGGCCGCATTGCCCGCGCCATCGCCCGGTTTGAACCGGTCACCGTATTCTGCCGCAAGAACGAACGCAGCCTCGCCGAAGAATTTTGCGGTACGCGCAATATCACTTACGTCACTGCCGGGCTGGATGACATCTGGATGCGCGACATCGGCGCCAATTTCGTCATCGACGACAAGGGTGGTTTGGGCGCGGTGGACTTCAACTTCAACGGTTGGGGTGGCAAACAGCAGCACGGTAAAGACTCGAAGATCGCCGCACTGGTCGCCGACGACGCGCAAGCCACGTACATACGCACCGATCTGGTGGGTGAGGGCGGTGGCATCGAGGTCGACGGTCACGGCACCGGGATCATGACCGAGAGCAGCTGGATCAACAGCAACCGCAACCCCGATTGGAGCAAGGCCGATGTCGAAGCCGAACTGAAGGAACGCCTGGGCCTGCGCAAAATCATCTGGCTGCCGGGCATCAAGGGCAAGGACATCACTGATGCCCACGTCGATTTCTACGCGCGCTTCATCAAGCCCGGCGTGGTCATCGCCAACCTCGACACCGACCCTGAATCCTACGATCACAAGGTCACCCTGGCGCACCTGGAAATCCTCAAGAACGCCACCGATGCTGATGGCCGCAAATTGCAGATCCACACGATGTCGCCGCCGCTGAAACCGCGCAAAAGCAAGTTCAACCAGAACAACCCGGACTTTGCCGCCGGTTACATCAATTACTTCGTCATCAACGGCGCGATCATCGCCCCGGAGTTCGGCGATAAAGCGGCAGACAAAAAGGCTTTCGATCTGCTTTCGCAACTGTATCCGGATCGCGAAATCGTCCAGCTCAACATCGATGCCATCGCCGCTGGCGGGGGCGGAATTCACTGCGTGACCAGCCATCAACCACAGGCGTGATTGACTCTTTGACCGATCAAGCCAACTATCGGGGCATAACAACATGACCGATGGACCACAACTTGATCGAACGACGCCAATTCAGCGGAGGCATGAAGGGGAAAAACCTCCGCTATCTGAATGAGCAAGGCGCGGATGACACGCGCCTGACCCGCACCGGTTTTCTGCTGCTCGAACATTTTTCACTGCCGGCCTTTACCCAGGCACTGGATACGGTTGTCACCACCAACCTGCTGCGCCCGGGGCTGTTTTCGTCGCGCACGTTTGGTTTGGGCGACGGCGAAGTCATCAGCGATCTGGGGCTGGTCATCCGCCCTGACGCACGTCTTGATTCTGCCGCGTTGGCGCAACTGGATCTGCTGGTGGTGTGTGGCGGGTATCGCACCGAACTGCGCGCAAGTGATGAGTTTATCGGCTTGCTCAGATCAGCAGCGGAGCGCGGCATCTCGCTTGCCGGGTTATGGAATGGCTCGTGGTTTCTTGGCCGCGCCGGGCTGCTCGATGGCTACCGCTGCGCAATCCACCCGGAGCACCGTCCGGCGCTGACCGAAATCGCCAAAGCCACCCACGTCAGCAGTGAACCCTACGTAATCGATCGCGACCGCCTGACGGCATCAAGTCCGTCCGGGGCGTTCCACATGGCGCTGGACTGGATCAAGAGCCTGCACGGCAAAGCTTTGGTCGAAGGCATCGAGGATATTCTGGCCTTCGAAGAATCGCGCTACCGGCGGATCAAACCGGATGAAAACCTCTGCGTCAGTGCGCCGTTGCGAGAGGTGGTGAAACTGATGGATGCCAATCTTGAGGAACCGCTGGAGCTGGAGCAACTGGCGGTGTACGCCGGGCGTTCTCGTCGGCAGTTGGAGCGTCTGTTCAAGGAACAACTGGGCACCACACCGCAGCGTTATTACCTGGAATTGCGAATTACCGAAGCGCGGCGTTTGTTGCAGCACACTGAGTTGTCGCAGGTGGAGGTGCTGGTGGCTTGCGGGTTTGTTTCGCCGAGTCATTTCAGCAAGTGCTACAGCTCGTATTTCGGCTATCGCCCATCAAAAGAAAAACGCCTGGTCAAATAACCCAAGTCGTTACCCACCTGAATTCACCTCGAAATTCCACGTCGGCGTACCTCCCCCCTCACCCTAGCCCTCTCCCTTTGGGAGAGGGCTAGGGTGAGGGGCTTTTTAACTTACACGCACTGTTACGTCATAACGGCTACAACACCTTGCGCCGTTGCCCACGCGTACGCCAGACGCTGCTGGGCATTGCGCAAGTGGTCATGTTGGGGGACTTGGCGGTGAACAAGGCGTTGGATCTGGTTGTGCCAACCAATTGATCGCGTACGTTAGTCGGGGTTGATGGTGTCTGGTCGGGCGTGATCGCGAGCAGGCTCACTCCTACATTTGAAATGCGTTCCCCCTGTAGGAGTGAGCCTGCTCGCGATGGCGTCCGTTCAGGCAAGCATCTGTAAAACGGGACCATCCCTCAAGCCTCAAGCCCACTATCAAATAATCAAGCAGTCAGCCTTCGCGGCTGACTGCTTTTTAGTTTCTACAGGTGATCCGCATCAATCACAGCTTTGGCAAACGCCTGCGGATCTTCCTGCGGCAGGTTGTGGCCGATGCCGCCGTTGATCAAGCGGAACTGGTACTTGCCGGTAAAGCGCTTGGCGTAATCCTCCGGCGCTGGGTGCGGTGCACCGTTGGCGTCGCCTTCAAGGGTGATGGTCGGCACGCTGATCGACGGTGCCGTGGCGAGCTTCTGCTCCAGCGCTGCGTACTTCGCTTCGCCCTGTACCAGGCCCAGACGCCAGCGGTAATTGAACACGGTGATGTCGACGTGATCGGGGTTCTGCAACGCCTTGGCGCTACGGTCGAACGTGGCGTCGTCGAACTTCCATTGCGGCGAGGCGGTTTGCCAGATCAGTTTGGCGAAGTCGTGGGTGTTCTTCTCGTAACCGGCGCGGCCACGGTCAGTCGCAAAGTAGAACTGATACCACCACTGCAACTCAGCCTTGGGCGGCAGCGGGTTCTGCCCGGCGGCCTGATTGCCGATCAGGTAACCGCTGACCGAGACCAATGCCTTTACCCGTTCCGGCCACAGCGCCGAGACGATGTCCGCCGAACGCGCGCCCCAGTCATAACCGCCGAGCACCGCTTGCTTGATCTTCAGCGCATCCATGAAGTCGATCACATCACTGGCCAGCGCCGCCGGTTGGCCGTTGCGCAGGGTGTCTTTGGAGATAAACTGCGTATCGCCGTAACCGCGCGCATACGGCATCAACACCCGATAACCCTTGGCCGCGAGCAACGGCGCGACCTCGTCGTAGCTGTGAATGTCGTAGGGCCAGCCGTGCAACAGGATCACCACCGGGCCGTCGGCGGGGCCGGTTTCGGCGTAGGCGACGTCGAGCACGCCGGCCTTCACATGTTTCAACGGGCCGAAGGGCGAGGGCGCCGAATAGCTGACGGCCGCAGGTTCCACCGCTTGCGCCTGAACGCTGGTCACTGCGCCGAACAACGACAAAGCCAGAATCGACAAACCGAACGCGGTGTTGCGGGTGTGCAGTGCCTTTTTCATGCTGACGTCTCCTGTGTGAACCTTTGGCCGAGGGGTCTTTGTGAACCCTTGAAACCTTGAGTGCATTTGAGCGCAGGGACGTATCCGGGCTGTGTCGAAAAAGGCTTTGGTTGCAAGTCGATGTATCGCCAACAGGTTCGTACACACTGTGGTACACAACCCTGTATGGGCGGGCTTGCTCGCGAAGGCGTCGGCACATTCAGTATCAATGCGCGCCTGTCGGACGCCAACACGAGCTGTCGGGGATCAGGCCTTGGCCGCCATCGCCGTGACTTCCACGCGCATCCCTTCAACGGCCAGCGACGCGACGCCCACTGCCGCACGCACCGGCCACGGTTTGGCGAAGAAGCGTTGGTAGACTTCGTTGAACGCGCCGCGGTCGGCCATGTCGGTGAGGTAGATGGTCAGGTGCATGACCCGATCCATCGAGCTGCCGGCGCGCTCCAGTGCGACTTTCAGCGCCTGCAGCGTGCATTCGCTCTGCTCGGTGATGCCACCCAGTTCCAGGCTGCCGTCGGCCCGGGTCGGGATCTGCGTGGAGACCATGATGCCGTTGAACGTAGTGACGTCGGAGGAAATGGAATCGGCATCCGGATCGGGGGTGAAGATGATGTCTTGATTGGCCATGGGGTTCTCTTGTTTGAGCGAGTGAAGATCGCGTCAGTTTACAGATTCGTTGCCGACATGGCCCGTTCGGGCGATCGGCACCATACTTCTGCGCGAAACAGGCAAACCATCTTCTCTTTTCATACAGGAGCAGGGCCATGAGCAACAAGCCGACGATTGTGCTGGTACACGGATTCTGGGGCGGCGCAGTGATTACCGAGGCCGGCAATCAGCCAAATGTCGTCGGGTTGGTGTATATCGCCGCGTTTGCACCGGATACCGGGGAAAGTCCTGGCGCTCTGACGCAACAACATCTGCCGGCTGCTGCGCCCTGATCAAACTGCTTGCGTTGCCGCTTCAGCCGCGAGCGCCGCCGCCACGCAGGGGCGCGAACCGATACGGTGCATGTAAGCGTCGAGCGCTGGCCAGTCGACGATGTCAATGTTGAAGGTCGGTAGCCATCTGCGCACGGTAAACAAATAGGCATCGGCGACGCTGAAGTCGCCGATCAGCCAGTCCTGGTCGGCGAGAGTGCGGTTCAGATAGTCCAGGCGCTTGAACAGCTTGTGCTTGAAGATGGCCTTGATCGCTTCGGGAATGTCCGCGCTGAACAGCGGCGCGCTAGCGCCATGGATTTCCGTGCTGATGAAATTCAGCTGTTCCTGCAAGCGCGTGCGCGCCCAGGTTCCGGGTGCGGGCGCCAGTCGATTGCCCGGTACGAGGTCGACAAGGTACTGCAGGATCGCCGGGCCTTCCGTGAGCACTTGAGCATTATCCAGCTCCAGTGCGGCGACATAGCCCTTGGGATTTATCTCACCGCATAAAACCGCCGACTCGAAAAAGATCGTCGCTTTCCGAACCTGGCTGTTGGCGCTGCGGCAAGACCAAGACTCTTTTGTATAAGCGTGTATCCAGCCCGTTCGTGTACACATGCGCATAACAAACGTCCGGCTTGCGACACATTCCGCCGACATGCTGCACTCAGAATAAAGCCCTCCACACCACTACGTTCAAGAGGGCAACACCATGCGCCGTCCCCTGTTTCTGGCCACTGCTGCGGTAGTCATTTCAATGATCGGTATCGCTCACGCGGCGGACACTCAACCGAAGAGCTGGCAGCAAGGTTTGAGCCGTACCGATCTGGTTCGCGAGGATCTCGGTGCGAATGATCGCGAAGTGATTCAGGCGCGAGTCGATTTCGCCCCGGGAGTGACTTCACCGAAACATGCGCACCCCGGTGTCGAGGTGGCGTACGTGATCAGCGGCACTTTTGAATATCAATTGGAAGGCAGGGCGCCAGTGACACTGAAGACGGGAGATTCGCTGTTCATTCCTGAGGGCGTGGCGCATATCGCCAGGAACGTCGGCCAGGACAAGGGGTCGGAACTGGCGACCTACATCGTCAAGAAGGCTGAGCCATTGCTGATTCTCAAGCCGTAAGCGCCAGGTTCAATGCAGGGTAGCGGCCCTGCGGCTCTCACCAATGCGGATTCGGTCGAGCGCCCGGTTCAAGGCGTCGAGAGCATCGAGCAGGGCTTTGGCTTCCGCCTCTCGACCCTCACCCCAGAGGCGTTCAGCCATTTTGTTCAGGGCCTGGATCGAACGCTCGATATCGGCGGCGCTGGCGGCTGGTTGAGTGACGGGCGGTTGTTTCGGCATACAAGGATCATCCTCCATCGATCGATTTGGCTAAAGACTTGCGCTAAACCGATAGATTACTGCGCGGCGCGACTTCTGTCTGAAGTTGATTGCCACACCTCTCAGCTGCGCTGCGCATTTCGTCACCGCTTCGTTGAGGCGCAACTCCGATCCAGGCAAAGAATCATCGTTTGATAGAGAAGTGGCAAAGAATTAAAACCCTGCTAGCTTGAGTGTTTACCGCAGCTAAATAGCGTCAACCGCAGAACTTTGAGATTTATCGGATATCGAGCCAAGCGAAGCGGTCTTGCGGATTTGCTCGGATTTATTCAAACATTTCTTGCTGAGGATCTGACGAAGGGAAAGTCGCAATGATTACGATCAGATCAACGCAAATGGACGCGCTACAGCGTGAGCGTTATTTGAAATACGCACGGCGCCTGGTTCCTGAAGTGCAAAATAGTTGTTCGGTGATGGTGCAGGCAGAAACGGAAAATACCCTGCTGGAAAAAATATTATTGAATCTTCAGCAAGCAGAGCAGTACGGATTGTTCGAGGATCGCCATACTAAAGTTTTTGTTGAGTGCTGTTTTTTATTGGGAGCCGACTTTCATCTGCAGCCGGATATCAACAAGGTGTTGAACAGTGAAGGTTTGACGGCGGACATGAAGGTTTTTCAAATGCTCAAGAAAATAGACGCAAGCTTTATATGAGTTCTTTCCGCGGCAAGTGAAAGTGTATTTAAGCTGTGCGGCAGGCCAAGGACGTCATTCTGGTATTTTTTTTCGAAAAAAGATGGATCATTATGAAGCTTACCATCACCCGTACAGGTTCTCAGCAGCAGCCATTTACATATTCAAGCCTGGATGTGATCTCAATAGGTACGGCACAGGATGATCACGTGCAGCTGAATTTTATCGAAAAGGGTGAGTCATACGCTTTGCTGTTTCTAGAAGATGACCAAATAAATCTCAGAACATTGAAGTCAGAGGTTTTTTTGGTTTCAGATGAGGGCGAGACTCCTTTGTCGGCTCATATAATTATAGAACTTGAATCTGAGAGTTGCCTCAAGATTGGCAGTGATCTGATTAGCTTTAAAGTTGAATCTTCATTCGGGAATTTTAATGAAGTGAGTTCTCAGGGCTTCTCTGAAGAGAGTATGGAAGAAGAGAAGTCAATTGATGCGTCGCGTCATGCTGCTTCTGCATCAGTCAATGTTTCAACAAAAAGAAAATTTGCGGAGGCGGATGATCAGCCGTTGGAAGATATTGCCGAACAACAGTCGCCATCAGTATTTCCCTCAAGTCAAATATTTTCATTGGTGGAAGGGCGAGAATTTGATAAAGATGAAAAGTTTGACAGGCGGTTGATTCCCAATGAGCAAGCTGAGGTTTCCGAGGCCTTTTCGGGAATAGCAGATAATTATTGCGCCAGTACTTCCAGTCAATCAAGTATTCTCCCGGCGCAACGCTGCGCAAAAATAAAAATTACAGTAGATGGCTACCAAGAGCAACATTTTAACGGCGCAAAAGGATCCAGTGTTCTCCGCGGAAGTTCAGCCAGCGCGGCGCAATCGACGTCGAAGCCTATAGCGAAAATCAATGTGGTATTTCGCTATATGAATTGTCTAGGGGCAGGGGCGCTGAAGTACGGCCCGATTAGTTGCTCTAAAATCGAAGATTTTGACGCATGTCAGAACATTCGCAGCGAGCGAGTAAAGGGGCAAGTGAGCTTTACATTCAAAGTGCTTTTGGAACCCGGTGCGAGATACACGCAAACCGAACCGAAGCTGATCCCGATGGTCGTCCCTACCATAGGGTGTCCATCGGATCTCAAAGACCTCATAAAATGCCGAGCAATGCTTTGGTCAAGCGCCGCCAGAGAAAGGCCCACCTATCTGGTAGTCAGCCATTTGGAGGGCGATATCTATATGCAGCAGTTAGGCTTGAACTTAAAGCAACTCGGAGTGGGGATTATATCCTGGAGTACAAAAAAACCGCTTTATGGATTTGGTGTTTGCAGGCTGGCTGCCCAGACTGCAGCAGAAAATTTTGGTGGTAATTGCACTATAGATATGTGTGACGTAAACGTACTTGATCCATCACTCAAGAATGGTCATCAGGTTGATAAGGTGAAATTTGCTATCAAGAAAAAAGCCAAGTCTACGGTTGATGCTAAGGTTCTAGGCACTGCGTGGTATACGTCTACTGGTAAAGGTAGTGGGATTCCGCTGTTGAAGTTTGATGGATACACGTTGAGTAAATTACCATCTGCCGGTATAGGCGGAGGCGGTCGGCCAATTGAGCAGGTGATAACCATTGGAGATGAGTTGCTTTTTGATCCGTGCTTTATTACTTCTTCGGAAGATATGGATATGACGGAACAATTCCTTCATGAGCAAAATTGGTCGAGAACAAAAGTTACAGTCCACAAAGGAAAGGAGCTGAAGGATGTCAAGCCGCTCTCAAAAATGAAGTACGCATCATTCAAGGATAAGATGACCATTACCAAGGTTTTGTTCGATCAAGGTCCCCTTACTCATGAATATATGATCAAGCGCAACGAATATTTAATGCAGCTCAGTAACGAGGGCAGCTATATTGTCAGCGTTCCAAAATTACAACTTGATCGTGAATTTTATGACAGGTCAGAACCTGGCGATAAAAATTCCATGGTTGAGGATGAGGGCGAGGAAGGTCAGGAGCAAGAAGATGAAGGGGGTGGCGAAGGCGAAGAGGGCGAAGAGGGCGGCCGAGTCAATATTACAATCAACGCCTTGGTTGATTTTATTGAGAAGGAATTCAACTATCGTATTCAGCAGTTCAATGAAAAAGTTGATAAATGGCCCGCCAACACAAAGGCCAAGAAGCCAGAAAAGAAAACAGGCTTGGATGAGAATTTTTCTTTGGTCTTAAGATCTCTCATAGTCGAGAAAATTCTCCTTAAATTGAAAATTGAAAAAAGACAGCTGGAATACCAAGATGTGATGAAGGATTTTATTTGAGTGTTAGGTCACTAATAATATTCGCAGCAGGCAAGGCTTTGCGTTTACACGTCTGGGACGGGACGTTTGTACTGGCACTTCCCATTGGCAAGAATTTTTGTGCCGTACATGTCCGTCGAGTAGACACTGCGGCCCCTATCAGACTGTTCACCGCGCTGATCGCTAATCCATCGCCTTTACCTCCGCACGGGTAAAGAGCGAGCGCACGCGATCGCCCTTCAATGGGCAAATTGAAACCCGTGCCTTGGCGCAATCGCTTAGAGGCAACCTGCCTGTTTTTGCGCAGTTTTGCAGCCGGGGTCTTCGGAACTGCGCGGGTGTCCGTCAGAGTAAGTGTTACAACCGGCGAGCAGATTGATGAGCGTGAACAGTACGAAAATCCTGGTCATGAACCTCTCCTTGTTCAGATGTGTGAGGGGGGCGTGTACATTCTATCTACGACTAAGCCCCGAATGGCCGGGGCTCGGTCGTAGATGAAATGGCGGGCGAGGTGCGCGCAAGTGTATTCATTGCCGTCCCGGAAAGATGGTTATGGAATGTGCGTGTTTGTGCTATCGAATTTCTTGTACTTCCAACTGAACCCGTCTCGTTGGGTAGGTGCGAAACTTTTAAACCAATCTACCCAGTTGCTTGCGGACGGCATCCACCAGCCCTTGATGGTGTTTGCCCAGTGAGCGAGGCCTAGCTCGGAAACCAGATAGTGGCTATGGCTGACACAGTTCTGGTATTGGGTTGTCGCATTGGCAAGATTTGGCCAAAGGACGTCATAGGCGGTCTTTGTTTTCTTTAACTTGGCTTGAAGTTTTCTATATTTTTTTATGAACTGCTTGTTTACGCCAATATAGTAAACGTACGTCGTTGCGCTTCCGGTGGCGCGCGCCCAATCCTGCGAGGCAAGCGTACCCGTGGAGAATTCCCAACCGGTCTCACTGATTCCCGTCAGTGTGATGTTTTCGCCATCGATAAGAAACGTTGTTGCGTGTCCATCCTCCGCAAGTTTTCCTAGCGTTTTCGTCCAGGAACCCAAGCTGAAAGGGTTGAATCCTTTTCCGACACCACTCCATGTCAGTATCGAATAACATATTCCGAAAATTCCTGCTGCTTTGTCGATTGTCTCCAGATCAGCTACCAATGCAGTTCCTTTTTTGTTCGCCATGCGCTTGCTCCCTTAGTCCACATTGCCGATGGGTGCTCATGTGGTTCCTGTTGGCCAGGAAAGGTTAGGACACAGTGTGTGCTAGCGCCAGCGCCTGTGCAGGGATTTGCATGAGCAGGTCGTTCCGGCCTTTTCCGGCCTCAATGCGGGGCGCGGGGCATGTTCAAGGGGCGTGGAGCTCGGCCCCTTGTACATTGCCGAGCAGGTGATGAGCACTCATTATCTGCTCATAAAGCGGGCGTTGTTGTGCCCAGCTATTACAATGGCGACAATAGTCAGCAATGATCACCAGCGTATCTATTGCTTCATTGAAATCAGGCTTGGGGTCTTTATCGTATTCTTCCATAAAGGCTTGGAAATCAAAGCTTTTGGCAAAATCAAGATTGCCTGGACTGGAAATAATGATCCAGTCAAGAATATCTATTTGCCGCTGTAATTCTTTGCGGATCTCAAGATGGTTGATAACCCACGTTTGAATTTCAATGTCAGAGGGCGCCGCGGGAAGGGACTTTGAAATATGTTCAAGCTGCGTCAGTAACAAATTCAGTTGCTCCGACGCGTTGTCTGCCGCTGTATTGTGTTGCTTTACAATTTCACATGTCTTAATGAAGATTTTTATAGGCTGCTCAGCTGCCGTGCCGGCCTCGTGGAGGAAGGTTGCCTTGGCTCTTGGCTCGAGAAAGTATTGCCGCCACGATTTACTGAAATGCTCGATGGAAATGTTGCTGGTGGCTGCTGCTTCCATCCGCTTGGCCAGAGGAATCAAGCCACCATTCGCTACGTTAATCAAGTCTGTTGCGTCCGCTATGTCTGCCGTTAACTCATGAAACAGACGACTTAAATCAAACGCCTGCTTTAGCGATGCAGCGACATAATTATCCATTTGGTGATTGACTTGAACTATGGAGTGAGCGATCTCGCTAGAGCGGCAACTTATTCCAATTTTGATTTCCGAGAGCGGACGTTGAACCCATTCCGAGCTGGCTTTGGTAAAAGTATAAATATCTGTGGGAAGGCTTTTGCGGCACGACTTTCCTGAGCAGGGCAGTGCGCAATCCTGAAAAATTTGCGCGATGAACTGTGAGCACACAATGCCCTCATTGTCAGAAAATTCCGCCTCGTTACTGATTAACGCAGTTATCTTGTATTTCTGACCGTAATAGTATTGAGCCTGTTCGAGCAAATTCCAAGTCGCCGCATCGTCTGCGTAGCGGTGTCGGACTAACAACGAATTGGCGACGTCGTAGGAATGACTCACTTCATCCCATTGACGCAAGGTGATTCCGATGCCTGGATTGGCATCAATTATCATGTTCTGCCCGGTAACCATCGCGACATGTGAGTAGCTCGCGATTTGCAAGCGTGTGATTGATTGAATCGCCATATTGGGCTTGGTCAACAGGCTCTTTCCCCTTAGTAGCAGGATGTCGCCAAGCCGAGGTAGGTCGTGATCAAAATCCATGGGGTTCGTCCTTATTCAGCATTGTCAAAAGCGCACTGACCCAAAGGAGCGAAATTTTACACAAGGGCGGTGAGGTGTTTAAAAATTTCCGCGTTGCATCGATCCTTCTCACCATTTCGCGTAGGGCGAGAAAATGTTCAAAGTTAGACATTGCTAAAGAGAGAAATAAAAATATGGTGTTTTTAATCATTGGTGGGATTTATAAAATTTTAATTTCTTGTTATGCGATCGTTGGTTCTACAAATGCCCAATGGCTAGTTGCACTTATAACATTTGGCGGTAGCCTTGGGAATAAATTGGCTTAATATCCGTAAATTGGATCAAAGTAGGAAAGTGGGGGGTGTGTTTTTTTCCATTCCTTTGCGAATGAAATCCCCATTTCGATTTCCTCAGGTTTCATTTTTGCTGCAATCTCAGGGAGGCTGATCTTCGCTTCCCTTGGTGCTGCTCCCCCTCCTTGGAGCTGTGTTATCAAATACGTAAAGCCATAGGCTTTGACTAAATCGAGCGGAAAGTCGTAACTGTTCGGAAGGTGGGCGATATTGAGGGCATAGCTTCCAAGTGCATCGATATGTCCTGCTTCAGCTGTTTTTTTTAGCCAATGTCCTATCTCTTCCTTTTTTCCATTGTGCTCATATAGGTAGTTAGCATAAAGGTACATTCCGGGAGGATAGCCCCCCTCCGCAGACGCCTTAAACCACTTCTTGACTGCTTTCTCTCGACTGCCTAGGATCAGGAACGAACCCTGTCCATTTTGGTAGGCACTTGCTAGAAGTTGCTGGGCAAAGTCATCACCCGACTCTGCAGCCTTTTCTAACCACTCCAAACCTTGTTTGGCTGTAAAGAGCGCAACCATTGCTTCGGTGTCGCCTCTCTCCGCGCGTTCGTGTGCAGTTTTCAAGGCCAAAGTCCTCCAGCCTTTAACATTTTTCTGCGTGCAGGTTTCGACTAAAGTGCATAGATCTTCTTGGTTACTAAGACGCAGCATGGCATAGATGTGTCCTTTTTCAGCTGCTGCCTCGTACCATTTCACGGCGTCCTTTGTCATGTAACGGTTACTTAGGCGGATGGCCTCGCCTAAGTAATACTGAGCATCTCGATCGCCTGCTTCGGCAGCAGTTTGCAAAAAAGTCTGCGAGGAAGTCCATGCACTTTGCTGGTAAAGCATAATGCCAGTTTCTTTCGCTGCCGCTTGATTTTCAATGACTTGGGCGTTGGAAATTGATGTGGTGGAAACCCACAAGGCAATGCTCAAGAAAATAGGGCGGAAAGCGGACACAGATAAACTTCCTTAAATCAGTAGCCGTAAGCCGGAACAAAGTAGGAAAGTGGTGGGTGATTCTTTTCCCAATCTTTGGCAAAGCGGATCCCATCCTTGATCTCTTGAGGACTCATCTTTTCGGCAATTTCAGGAAGGCTTCTTCTAGCATCCTCAGGGGCTACGCCACCACCTTGCAAATGGGAGATAAGGTAGGTGATTCCATAGGCTTCTACTAAGTCCAACGGAAATCCGTAACTGTCAGGGAGGTGCGCGACAGTGAGGGCATATCCACCAGCAGCATCAATATGACCTGACTCAGCCGCTTTCTTTAGCCAATATCCTACATCTTCTTTGCGTGCATGATTTTCATATAAAAAATTTGCGTATAGGTACATACCCGGCGGGTAACCGCTGTCCGCTGAAGCTTTGAACCATTTTTCAACAGCTTTCTCGCGGCTCCCAGGAATAAGGAACCAACCCTCACCATCTTTGTACTTACCAGCGAGCGTTTTTTGAGCAAATCCACTGCCTGCTGTCGCTGCCTTTTCTAACCATTGCAAACCTTGGCTAGCGGTAAATAAAACAATCATTGCCTCAGTATCGCCTTGTTCGGCGCGTTCATTTGCAATTTGCAGTGCGTAACTCCGCCATTCTTCATCGTTTTTACCTGAGCAACTTTCCATCTCTTTGCACAAATCATGCGCACTCAGCCGAAGCATTGCATACAAATTTCCTTGATTAGCTGCGGATTTGTACCATTTTTTTGCATCTTCGGTGGTGTAGCGGTTGCTGAGGCGGATAGCCTCTCCTAGGTAATATTGCGCTGTACTGTCCCCTGCATCTGCCGCGATTTTCAGTAGTGGCTGTGAATCGTACCAATCACTTTGTTGATAAAGAATAATCCCTTTATTTCTTGTTACTAGCTGTTCTGTTGTTAGCTGTGCGAAAACTGGAGTGAATAAAAATATTGAGTATAAAATGATGATGTATATTATTTTAGTCAATGATTCGTCCTGTATGGAAAGCTTTGACTACTTGAGTGGAGGAAATGATGGCCACTGTATACGTTCGATTAGCTATGGTGGTTATAGATTCTTGTCTCTGGTGCAAAAAAGTCTAATCTGTCGAAGGTGTTTTTAATCGGAGGCATGCCACATGTAAAACATGATAAACCGTGTTCTGCCCCTGAATGTAATTAAGCGAAGGTGGCGTTGTTAAGAATATTTTATCGTCTAGTATCCGTATATTGGGTCAAAATAAGATAAGGGGGCGTGATTTTTTTCCATTCTTTCGAAAACTCAATCCCTTCTGTTATTTCTACAGGATTCATCTTTTTAGCCAGATCCGGGAGCAGCCGCTTTGCATCTCCTGGTGCTGTTCCTGCCTCCAGCTTTGAAAGTAAAAGTGTCAAGCCGTATGCTTCAATCAGATTTTCTGGGTAACCAAGTTCATTGGACGGATCTGAAATTTTGTATGCGTAGGTGCCAACTGCATCTATATGGCTGTGCTCCGCTGATTTTTTCACCCAGTATGCGATCTCTTCTTTACTACCATTATGGTCGTATAAGTAATTCGCATAGAGGAACATGCCTCTCGGGTTACCACCTTCCGATGACGCTTTAAACCATTTGATAATCGCTTTTTCTCGACTACCTGGAATCAAAAACCACCCGGCACCGCTTTTGTAAGCGCTAGCCAGCATTTGTTGTGCGTAACTGTCACCTGCTTCGGCCGCTTTCTCAAGCCATGGCAGGCCCTGACCAGCCGTATACAGGACGGTCATTGCTTCTGTGTCGCCTTTTTTTGCTCGTTCTTGAGCCGTTGTTAGTGAACGATCTCGCCAGTCAACTCCATTTTTATCTGTGCAGGTACCCATACTTCCGCACAAGTCATTTTTATTGCTTAAGCGGAGCATTGCATATAAAAAACCTTGCTCAGCTGAGGCCTCATACCATTTTTTTGCGTCTGGAGTGATATAGCGCTGACTGAGTCTAATAGCTTCGCCCAAATAATATTGTGCGTCACGATCCCCTGCCTCTGCAGCAATGTTCAGGAAGGGCTGGGAGTCGTACCAGTCGCTCTGCTGAAAAATAGCGATACCCGTGTCTTTTGCACTTTTTTGTGTTGGTGTCAGTTCGGCGTTTGCTGTGCCGCACAATGCAAAGTATGCAAAAAATAACCAAGTGTAATGCTTAATCAATGTTTGGCCCTTTATAGATGCTTTTGATCTTTTGAATAGGTGCGAATGCTGGACCTTTGTATTCGGTTTGATAACTGCAATCGTCGTTCAAGCGAGCGCCCATAGTCGAAACTAGCGCTCTGTATCGATTTCTCATTTCGTTAGTGCCAACTTGCAATGATAAAACACGCTCGGCCATGAAGGTGTCCAATTTAAGCTTGTTTTTGCAGTAAACGGATCCTGCCTGACTTGACCGCGCTCCGTCTCTGTTCATGCGAATAATCGCTTCTTCAAACTGTAGCGAAGCATTAGTCTTGTTTGAAATCCAGGTTAAACACTTCTCTATTGCTCGCTGTTGTAGGAGATGTGTCTGTTCTTCATCAAAAACTTCAGCTTGCTCATCTTCTTCGGAGGTGAAAGCTTTTGGAGGAGCGCATAATGCTAAAAGGAGCGGCCCTAAAGCCTCTGGCTGAAGATTAAAAACCCAATCCTGTATAGCTTTCTGGTTCTTATCTCTAATTAATGTATAAGCAATCAACCCCCCACGCCCCCCCTCAGTCAGCGCATCAAATATCCTTTTAACAATGGCATACCCACGCACATAGGCAAACGCCACATCGATACCCGTGGCGCCGAGGAAGCTCAGTTTTTGCAGGTAGTCCATGGCTTCGCCATCGACCCACTCAAGATCCTTGTATTGGTTCGCGGCCATTTCCTGTCGCACCAGTTCCGTCAAGGCTACGATGCTGTCGTAGCCGACTTCAAAGGTCAAATACCCTTTGACGCCTGCGCCACAGACCAGCGCGCCCTTGATCGATAACAGCAGTAGGCCGTTTTGCATCCGTAGGTGCATGTCGCCGGTGTAGCCGGCGCCGATGGCCACGGCTACTTCAACTTCCAGTTTGGCCAAAGGGCGCCACTGGTTGGCTGAAATGCGATTGGGCACGGGAGCAGGCGGGAGGACGCTTGGGGGAGGGCACCAGAACAGTTTGCCGGTGACTTTGCACCCGGCTTGGGCGCCGGCAAACACTTCGAACTTGGCGAGGTCGCCGGATTTTTCAGCGATGTCTACACCGACCAGGCTGGTGTAGCCGGTTTTCTGGTCCAGGGTCAGGTCGCGTGACAGCATGAGACTTGCGCCAGCGAATCCCCAGGCCTTGGCTTCCAGATCCAGAGACAGTTTGCCGAAGTTGACGCTGCGCACGCTGCCGTCATGAGCCTTGTATTTTGCGATCCAAGGGTCGGCTTTTGCCCGTTTCGGGAACTCGACTTTGAGTAAGCTGACTTCCCCGCGCCACGCCGTTACATCCAGTGCGACTTCTACATTGGCAATCTGAGGGGAACCACTTTTCAGCGTGGGGCCTTCCATTTTGACTTCGGACAGAAGGTTGGCGCTTTCCGGGAGTAAGCATCGAACCAGTTGGGCCTGCGGGCTGTTGTCGAACAGCATGAGGTTGCGCAACTGCTTATCTTCGAAAACCATGGCTTTGAGGTTTTCGCCCCAGCTTTTGCGTTTGGCTTCGGCTTTGATGCTTTCGACTCTGTAGCCTTTGGCTTCCAGTGCGCTGAAGAATTTTTCAGGCACGAAAAGTCCATGTTCATCGAACCATGGTCCCTTTTCATCGAACTGCAGCGCTCCTTCCTGTTCCAGCCAATCACTGAATACCCGGTCGTCGTCGGATTCTTTGGCAATCGACTTTGGCAAACTGGTCGCGAGTTCTTTGAGTTGACCCTCGAATGCGTTGCCGCTGACCTGCGCCAGATGTTTCAAGCTGATGTGGTTCAGAATCGTCGTCGACGATGCACTGCTGAGCTCACGCAGTGGAATGTTTGTTTTGGCCAGTCGTTCGAGGGGTTTTGGCTTGTAGCTTTCCGCGTCCCAGAGAAACAGGCGGGGCGGTTTCAGTGCTCGAACGCGTGCTTCGGCGGTGTTCTGAATTCGCTCTGCCTCGTTATTCAGGTCGTACCACTGTTTCTGCAAGCTGACGAAGAGCACGCCGGGTGGCGCAGATTTGCCGCCAGTGGCCAAGACCCATTGGGAGTAACGTTCTTCGATCTTTTTCTCAAGCTCATCGCGTTTGGTGGTCAGCTCGATGAATGCCTGAAAATCCTCGGTACCTGACCAGAAAGGGGACAGGTTTGTTTTCAGTATCTGGAAAATATATCTGTCCCTTTTTTCACGGGCTCATACCATTACACGGCTTCCTCTGTCATGTAGCGATTACTTAGGCGGATGGCCTCGCCTAAGTAGTATTGATCGTCTCGATCACCCGTTTCGGCGGCGGTTTGCAAAAAAAACTGTGAAAAAGTCCAAGCGCTTTGATGGTAAAACGCGATACCGCGATCTTTGGCAGTAGCTTGATTCTATGTCAATTGGGTGGCATAAACATTTGGTGCAAGCATTAAGAGAAGAAAGCTTGTCACTAATTTCATGATTAATGCCACGTTGAGGTTTCAATAGCCGTAAACAGGCACGAAATAAGAAAGCGGTGGGCGCGTTTTCTTCCATTCTTCCGCAAATAGAAGACCTTGCTTGATTTCTTCCTTGGTCATTTTCTCAGTGATTTTTGGGAGCATTCTTTCTCCGTCTTCGGCTGCTGTCCCACCACCCTCGAATTTAGACATCAGATAGGCTAACCCATAAGCCTCAATCAAGTTTTTTGGGTAGTCTAGATCGTTTGGTATATGGGCTACGCTGAGGGCGTAATTACCGACCGCGCTGACGTACCCGCCTTCGGCCGATTTTTTTAACCAATAAGCAACTTCTTCTTTCTTACCTCCATGTTCGAATAAATAGTTGGCATAAAAATACATTGCTTTTGGATATCCACCTTCAGCTGACGCTTTGTACCACTTTTGAATGGTTTTTTCGCGGCTACCTGGAACGATGAACCATCCGTCCCCATCTTCGTAGATTCCTGCAAGTGTATTTTGCGCTAGAGGATCACCTGCCTCAGCTGCCATTTCTAACCAACTGAATCCTTGTTTGGTGATGAATAAAACGATCATTGCTTCAGTGTCGTTGTTTTTAGCTCGTTCCTGAGCTAGTTGTATTACTTGTTCACGCCATTCGTTTGCACTCTTGCCACCGCAGCTTTTCATTTCATTACAGATATCACTCTTACTGCTTAGTCTTAGCATTGCGTAAAGGTTGCCCTGTTGCGCAGCTGCTTCATACCATTTTCTTGCTTCATTAGTTGTGTATCGGTTGCTAAGACGAATCGCCTCTGCCAAGTAATATTGGGCTGTCTCGTCACCAGCAATGGCAGCACTTTCTAGTAAAGGTTGAGAATCGTACCAGTCGCTTTGCTGATACAAAATTAGTCCTCTCTCTTTTTTCGACTGCTGTTCTCGTGTTAATTGCGCAGAAGCTGAGCAGGAAAAAAGGACGGATAGAAATAGGCATAATGCGATTTTAATCAATGTTCGGTCCCTTATAGCTTGCTTTTATATCTTGGGTTGGAGCGAAAGCCGGGCCCTTATAAATGGTGTTGTACTCACAGTGTCCATTTAGTCGGGCGCCTAATCTAGCTACATGCTCGCGATAAATTGTTCTTGTGTCGTTACTGGCCTTGTCCAGAGCTTTAACTCGCTCAGCCATAAATGAATCGAGCTTGAATTTGTTTTTACAATATGTGAGCCCGGCTTGCGGTGGTCGCAATCCATCCCGATTCATACGTATGATTGCCTCTTCAAACTGTAAAGTAGCGTTAGGGTTGGATGATATCCAACCTAAACACCGTTCGATCGCTCTCTGCTGTAGTTGATATGCCTCATCTTCCTTGACGCTTTTATTGTCCTGGTCTTCTTCTATTGAAAAAGGTTCAGGAGATGAGCTAAGGGTCAATAGCAACGGTCCAAGTGCCTGTGGCTGCAAGTTACATACCCATTCCTGCATCTCTTTCTGTTTTTTGTCGGTGACGATTGAGTAAGCAATCAACCCCCCACGCCCCCCCTCGGTCAGCGCATCAAATATCCCTTTAACAATGGAATACCCACGCACATAGGCAAACGCCACATCGATACCCGTGGCGCCGAGGAAGCTCAGTTTTTGCAGGTAGTCCATGGCTTCGCCATCGACCCACTCAAGATCCTTGTATTGGTTCGCGGCCATTTCCTGTCGCACCAGTTCCGTCAAGGCTACGATGCTGTCGTAGCCGACTTCAAAGGTCAAATACCCTTTGACGCCTGCGCCCCAGACCAGCGCGCCCTTGATCGATAACAGCAGTAGGCCGTTTTGCATCCGTAGGTGCATGTCGCCGGTGTAGCCGGCGCCGATGGCCACGGCTACTTCAACTTCCAGTTTGGCCAAAGGGCGCCACTGGTTGGCTGAAATGCGATTGGGCACGGGAGCAGGCGGGAGGACGCTTGGGGGAGGGCACCAGAACAGTTTGCCGGTGACTTTGCACCCGGCCTGGGCGCCGGCAAACACTTCGAACTTGGCGAGGTCGCCGGATTTTTCAGCGATGTCTACACCGACCAGGCTGGTGTAGCCGGTTTTCTGGTCCAGGGTCAGGTCGCGTGACAGCATGAGACTTGCGCCAGCGAATCCCCAGGCCTTGGCTTCCAGATCCAGAGACAGTTTGCCGAAGTTGACGCTGCGCACGCTGCCGTCATGAGCCTTGTATTTTGCGATCCAAGGGTCGGCTTTTGCCCGTTTCGGGAACTCGACTTTGAGTAAGCTGACTTCCCCGCGCCACGCCGTTACATCCAGTGCGACTTCTACATTGGCAATCTGAGGGGAACCACTTTTCAGCGTGGGGCCTTCCATTTTGACTTCGGACAGAAGGTTGGCGCTTTCCGGGAGTAAGCATCGAACCAGTTGGGCCTGCGGGCTGTTGTCGAACAGCATGAGGTTGCGCAACTGCTTATCTTCGAAAACCATGGCTTTGAGGTTTTCGCCCCAGCTTTTGCGTTTGGCTTCGGCTTTGATGCTTTCGACTCTGTAGCCTTTGGCTTCCAGTGCGCTGAAGAATTTTTCAGGCACGAAAAGTCCATGTTCATCGAACCATGGTCCCTTTTCATCGAACTGCAGCGCGCCTTCCTGTTCCAGCCAATCACTGAATATTCGGTCGTCGTCGGATTCTTTGGCAATCGACTTGGGCAAACTGGTCGCGAGTTCTTTGAGTTGACCCTCGAATGCGTTGCCGCTGACCTGTGCCAGATGTTTCAGGCTGATGTGGTTCAGAATCGTCGTCGACGAGGCGCTGCTGAGCTCACGCAGTGGAATGTTTGTTTTGGCCAGTCGTTCGAGGGGTTTTGGCTTGTAGCTTTCCGCGTCCCAGAGAAACAGACGGGGCGGCTTCAGTGCTCGAACGCGAGCCTCGGCAGTGGTCTGAATTCGCTCTGCTTCGTTATTCAGGTCGTACCACTGTTTCTGCAAGCTGACGAAGAGCACGCCGGGTGGCGCAGATTTGCCGCCAGTGGCCGAGACCCATTGGGAGTAACGTTCTTCGATCTTTTTCTCAAGCTCATCGCGTTTGCTGGTCAGCTCGATGAATGCCTGAAAATCCTCGGTACCGGCGTACTGGTCATCGGGACTCAGCGCAAACTCGGGAACTGCAATCCCGCACTCGGCAAGCTCGACGATGGCATTGATGTACTTGGACATCAGGTCTTTCAACGCCAGGATGTTGATTTGCACACCCTTGAGTTTCTTTTCGTCGATCTCGCCGGTTTCAATCAGCTTTTTGTGAAGGGCCTTATATTCTTTCAGATGTTCCCAAGCCGAGGCGATCTTCTTGGTGCCTGGATCGAACATTTTGTAGCCGTGGGCTTTCGCCTTGTCGCGCTCTTTAATGTACGTATCGATGGCTTCACAGGCCTTTAACGCGCGCGGGGTATAGAAGACGCCGTTTTCTCGTTTGTACCCCAACGTTTTTGCTTTTTCGTCGGAAACTTTTTCGAGGGTTTCCATGTTTTTCTGGTTTTTCTCGATGCGCTGTCCAGCGTGGAACATCTCGCGCTCGGCGTGCATCGTGGCGTCGCTATCACCCTTTGCTTTTGCCGTTTCCCAATCCTTGCGGCACTGCGTCTTTTTGGCAGTGTCTTCGGGGATTGCCGACTTAGACGCCAGGTAACTGCTATGTTGCTCGCCTTCGAGAAAGGCTTCCGGGCCCGGGGTGAGGAAGTAGTCCATCAAACCCGCGTCAGCGATGTTGCTCATGCGCGTGGCTTTATCAGCGTCGACGGTTTTCTGTTTGAGCAGGCTGACGCTTTCTTTGAGTTTTTCGGATGTGCGCTTGGGCAACAGCCAGAAACGGCGCTGACCGGTAACGTAGATGATGTCGTCGTAGCTGCTGCTGCAACCCGGCTTCTTGTCTTTGCAGAACGTTTCCGCGTCGGCAGTCTTTTTTGGCGGATCGGCCGGAATGACAACAGGTGGTTGTTCTGGCGCGGGTGTTTGTTCGGACGTACCTGTCATCTCAGACTTCCAGTCGTTGTACTTTCTCGAATGCCGGCATGTCGCTGCTCAGCACGTTCATGACGTCGGCGCGGGCCTGCAGCGGACCTTGATTCAGATTCGGCAGCAGGTGCTCAAGATGACGTCCTTCTTCAATGCCGTGATCCACCAGCAGTTGCAAATTATCGGACACACCAGACAGTTGAGAATCCGATAAGCTCGCAGCGGACTCGGCGTTCCGCAGCCGAATCCAGTACCACCAACGGATTTCATCGAACGCTAACAGCGTGTCGCTCTTTAGGTGCAGCGGATATTTTTGTTCGCCATTAGAGGCATCAACTTTTTCTGTTTGTTCCCAAACACGCCATTGTTGATCGTCGATGTGAGCGGGCGGGGTATAGACGCGATCCCAAGGGCCGAACAGCGCTCGGGCGGGTATCGTCAGCGCCAGCGCACCCCAGAATGCCGGGTCGTAGTAGCGCGCCAGCGAGTCACCATGAGACGGGTCGTTCATGCGCAGGAGGCGACGAGCATGCAAGAGCGCGGTCTCCGGCTTTTCACGCGAGGTCAGCAAAATGCCCGCGCGGTTGTCGCGGCATAGCTCAATGGCTTGGGCGGTGGCAGGACTTCCCGGTGTCAGTTGCAGCCAGATCGGACTGACATCATTCATTTCGGCGAACGGCGTGTCCTGAAACAGCTTTTCAACATCATTCAACCCGGACTGTTGGTAGAGCTTTTCCAGCGCCCGAGGCTGGCGAACGCTGTCGATGATGCCATACAGGGTGCGGTTTCCACTGCTGTCCGATGGCGTCGTGGCCACGGGTTGTTCAAGGAAATGACTCAGCCATTCAGACATGGGCAAACCTCTCGCGAGCAAGCGCCATCGGCTTGCTTTCCACAGATCGGAACAAGGGGCAGACCTTGAACGCTTTTTCGTACAAATGGATTGGTCATTGGCGGGACTAACACCTTGCCAGCCTTGTCAGCATCAGCCTGCTTCAACAACCCCGGCAACAACGGCGCCGCCCCCGTGCCGCTCCCCGGACCACCCCCCGAGTTCATGTTGATCACCGGCCCACTCATGGTCACACCACCAGCATCAATCTTGATAAAGCTGCCACCACCGATCAGGGTCAGCTCCGCACCGGCTTCCATCACCACTTTCATGCCGCTGCTGAGGTGGATTTCCTGGCCAGCATCAATGAACTGGCCGGTGCCAATCTTTATGTGCTGATTGAGGCCCACGGTGAGGTGATCATTGGCGCGGGCTTCGACTTTGCGGTCTTCGTAGACGGTATGGTGTTCTTCGGCTTTGAATTCGCTGTAACTGTTCTT
>NZ_PCQC01000017.1:0-125641 GCF_002979955.1 Pseudomonas sp. MYb2 | reverse complement strand
TGTCCCCTTCGTCTAGTGGCCTAGGACACCGCCCTTTCACGGCGGTAACAGGGGTTCGAGTCCCCTAGGGGACGCCACGATTACCCGCTCTGCGGGATTTTATAAGGGTCATTCAATTATTGAATGGCCCTTTTGTTTGTCTGGCGTTTGGCCAATTCTCCTTTTTCCTTACACTGTGCTTCAGACCAGCGGTCATATCCTTGACTTGCAGAATATTATTATGCGAATAATATTCTAGTCGTAATATTCGGAGGCAACGATGAACGATAAAAAAGCTCAAACCCGCGAACGCATCCTCAAGGCTGCCAGCTCCGCACTGATTCAGCGTGGCCCGGCAGACCCTAGCGTGGGTGAAGTGATGGGCGCAGCCGGCCTGACCGTCGGCGGCTTCTATGCGCACTTCGAAAGCAAGGACGCGATGATGCTTGAAGCGTTCAAGCAATTGCTCGGTCGCCGCCGCGACCTGATTGCTGACATGGACACGCAACTGACCGGTGAAGAACGCCGTGCTCTGGTCGCTGCGTTCTATCTGTCACGCAAGCACCGTGACTCCAGCGAAGCGGCGTGCCCTATTCCGGCTTCCATTGGCGAACTGGGTCGTTTGCCGGACTCGTTCCGGCTTGCGCTGAACGAACACCTGGAATTGATGGTGGCGCAGTTGGCGTCCAGCCCTGAGGACACCGATAAAGCGCTGGCCGACATGGCCTTGATGGTGGGTGGTCTGGCACTCGCAAGAGCGCTGGGTCCGGGAGATTTATCCGATCGATTGCTGCGCGCTGCCAAGTCGGCGGTGCGTTGACCTGAAGGCAACACGCCTGAGGAGAGAGCGATGAACACGTTGAAGTGGGTTCGTGGCGTTAATGGCACCTTGGGCTGGATTGCACCGAAACGGGTGGCGAGCAAAATGCGTCTGGCGTTCATGACGCCGCGCGCGCTGCCACTGCGCGAATGGGAACTGCCGATGCTGGCCAATGCCGAGCGGATTACGTTGCGCTTCGGTCTGTCGGCACTGCGCTGGGGTCAAGGTCCGACCGTGCTGCTGATGCATGGTTGGGAAGGGCGGCCCACTCAATTCGCCTCGTTGATCACCGCGCTGGTCGATGCCGGTTACACCGTTGTCGCGCTTGATGGCCCGGCCCACGGTCGTTCGCCGGGGCGTGAGGCCAATGTGGTGTTGTTCGCTCGGGCGATGCTCGAAGCGGCGGCGGAGTTACCGCCGCTGCAAGCAGTCATCGGCCACTCCATGGGCGGCGCCAGCGCGATGCTCGCCGTGCAATTGGGCTTGCGTACCGAAACCCTCGTCAGCATCGCTGCTCCAGCGCGAATTCTTGGTGTGCTGCGTGGTTTTGCCCGATACGTCGGTATGCCGCCGCGAGCCCGCTCCGCGTTCATTCGTCAAGTCGAGCAGGATGTCGGCATGCGCGCTGCCACGCTGGACGTCGCGCACTATCAACTGGATATGCCCGGCCTGATCGTGCACGCCGAGGACGACAACTTCGTCTCGGTCAAAGAGTCGCAATTGATCCACGAATCCTGGTTCGACAGTCGCTTGCTGCGCCTCGAGGGCGGTGGTCATCAGCGCGTATTGGCCGACCCTCGGGTGATTGATGGGGTGTTATCACTGCTGGCCGGTCGCAGCCTTCAGACGCGCCAATCGGCGTGAGCTCCGTTACACTGCCCCGGTTGAATAACTGACCGGGAGTGGGGCATGGGCTGGGATCGGGCAACGCCGTTTACCATTGATCTGCAAGTAGGCGCCGAGGACATCGACGGGCTCGGCCACGCGAACAACGCGGTGTACGTGACTTGGCTCGAGCGTTGCGCCTGGCGCCATTCGCAGCGTCTGGGCCTGGATCTGGTCGAATATCGGCGGCTGGATCGAGCGATGGCCGTGGTTCGTCACGAGATCGATTATCTGGCCGCCGCCTATGAAGGCGATGAGTTGCAATTGGCGACCTGGATCGTCGATTGGGATCAGCGCCTGAAGATGACCCGGCATTTCCAGCTCAAGCGCCCGAGCGACAACACCACGCTGTTGCGCGCGCAAACCACGTTTGTCTGCATTGAGCTGTCCACCGGCAAGCCGAAGCGCATGCCGGCAGAGTTCATCGAAGGTTATGGCCCGGCTATCCTGCTCTCAGAGTCTGCGCAAATCTAATGTAGGAGTGAGCCTGCTCGCGATAGCGGTGTGTCAGTCGAAACATATGTGACTGACACACCGCTATCGCGAGCAGGCTCACTCCTATAAGGAATATGTGTTGTTCTGCGGATTTGTGCGATATCCAGTAAACTGCCGCACGTTTTTCCTCAAGTAGTGTTTTTCCCATGCAAATTGCTCTGGCGCCCATGGAGGGGTTGGTCGACGACATCCTCCGCGACGTGCTGACCCGCGTTGGTGGCATCGACTGGTGCGTGACCGAATTCATTCGGGTCAACGACCAGTTGCTCACTCCAGCGTACTTCCACAGGTTCGGCCCGGAGCTGCTCAATGGCGCCCGCACCGCATCCGGTGTGCCATTGCGTGTGCAGTTACTCGGTTCCGATCCGGTGTGCCTGGCGGAGAACGCTGCGCTGGCCTGCGAACTCGGCTCCGAAGTGATCGACCTCAACTTCGGCTGCCCGGCCAAGACCGTCAACAAGTCCCGAGGCGGAGCCGTACTGCTGAAAGAGCCGGAACTGCTCAACCAGATCGTCGAGCACGTGCGCCGCGCCGTACCTGCGCACATCCCCGTGACGGCGAAGATGCGCCTCGGTTTCGACAGCCCGGACGGTTCGCTGGTCTGCGCTACGGCGTTGGCTGAAGGTGGCGCCGAGCATATCGTGGTTCACGCCCGAACCAAGATGGACGGTTACAAGCCGCCGGCACATTGGGAATGGATTCCGCGTGTACAGGACGTGGTCAAGGTCCCGGTGTTCGCCAACGGCGATATCTGGAGCGTCGAAGACTGGCGCCGTTGCCGCGAAATCAGCGGCGTGGAAGACATCATGCTCGGTCGCGGACTGGTTTCGCGCCCCGATCTGGCCAAACAGATCGCTGCTGCGCGCGCGGGTGAAGACGTCGTCGAAATGACCTGGGCCGAGCTGATGCCGTTGATTCAGGACTTCTGGCTGCAAGCCAAAGCGCAGATGACCGCACGCCAATCGCCGGGCCGTTTGAAGCAATGGCTGGCGATGCTGACGCGCAATTATCCTGAGGCTACGGAGCTGTTTACTGTGCTGCGGCGCGAGACCGAGCCGGATCATGTTTCGCGTTTGTTGGGTTTGCCGGTCGCAGAAGCGGCCTGAAAAAAATCTGCAAATATTCTCTTGAAATCATTTCAGCGGTCCCTATTTAAGGGTTACGCGATGCCGAATTCGGGTCGCGGAGACAAGAAAACTTGCTGATTTTTTTTCAGGAGATTTGCACCATGAGTACCGCATTTTCCCTCGCGCCACTGTTCCGTTCCTCGGTAGGTTTCGACCGTTTCAACGACCTGTTCGAAACCGCCCTGCGCAACGAGCCAGGCAGCAGCTACCCACCTTACAACGTCGAAAAGCACGGTGATGACCAGTACCGCATTGTCGTCGCCGCCGCCGGTTTCCAGGAAGAAGACCTGGAGCTGCAAGTCGAGAAAGGTGTGCTGACCATCAGTGGCGGCAAGCGTGACGCCAACGAAGGCGTGACCTTCCTGCACCAAGGCATCGCCCAGCGTGCATTCAAGCTGTCTTTCCGCTTGGCTGATCACATCGAGATCAAGGCGGCGGATCTGAAAAACGGTCTGTTGAGCATCGACCTGTTGCGAGTGATCCCGGAAGAAGCGAAAGCCAAGCGCATTCCGATCAACGGGGTGGAGAAGCCGGTTCTGCAATAAGACCGAGCAATGAAAAGGGCGCCACTGGCGCCCTTTTTTGTGCCCGTCATTCCAGCAGCACTTTCAGATCCTCCAGCGCCACCGGCCGACTGTGCAAATAACCCTGATACAAATGGCAGCCCAGCCCTTGCAGGAATGCCAGTTGCTCCGGTGTTTCCACGCCCTCGGCAATCACTTCCAGCTCCAGACTGCGGGCCATGGCGACAATCGCGCGAATGATCTCGGCATCGTTGGGGTCAGTGGTCGCATCACGGATAAACGACTGGTCGATTTTCAGCGTGTCCACTGGCAGACGCTTGAGGTAAGTCAGCGACGAATAACCGGTGCCGAAATCGTCCATGGCAAAACTCACGCCGAGCTTTTTCAGACGACGCATTTTGCTGATGGTGTCTTCCAGGTTCTGGATGACGATGCCTTCGGTGATTTCCAGTTTCAGCAACGAGCACGGCAGGCCATGGCTGGTCATGCTGTGTTCGATGCGCTCGACAAAGTCGTTCTGGCGAAACTGTCGCGGGCTGATATTGACGCACAGGCTGAAATTGAGCGGGTCGACCAGTTTCAGCGCGATCAGTTGTTTGAATGCATTGCAGGCTTCGTCGAGGATCCACGTACCGACTTCGAGAATCAGACCGCTGTCTTCCAGCACTTTGATGAACTCTGTGGGCGATTGTGCGCCGAGTTCCGGGTGATTCCAGCGCACCAGGGCTTCGGCGCCGATGATGCGGTTATCCCGCGCGTCGATCTGCGGCTGGAAGTGCACATTGAATTCACCGCGCGACAGCGCCAGGCGCAAGTCGGTCTCCATGCGCAGCCGTTCACTGGCGGCCTTCTGCATGGTGTTGTGGTACATCTGCGTGGTGTTGCGCCCGGAATCCTTGGCCCGATAAAGCGCAATATCGGCGCGCTTGAGCAGGTCGGTCGGCGTCGAGCCGTGATCGGGGATCAGCGCCACGCCGATGCTCGGCGTCACTTGCAGGCGCTGGCCGTCGAGGAACATCGGTTCCGACAGCAATTCACGCAGGGTATCGGCCAGATTGCGCACTTGTGCGCTGACTTCGTTGCGCGAGCCTTCAAGGCCACTGAGCAGCACGACAAACTCATCGCCGCCCAGGCGCGCAACCGTATCCTCCATGCGTACGCTGGCTTCGAGCCGTGCAGTAATGATCTTCAGCACCGTGTCGCCGACCGGATGGCCGAGGGAGTCGTTGATGTGTTTGAAGTGATCGAGGTCGAGAAACAGTAACGCGCCGCGCAGGTTGTGACGCTTGAGCAGGGCGATCTGCTGGCTCAGGCGATCCATCAGCAGGGCGCGGTTGGGCAGGTTGGTCAGCGGGTCGTGATAAGCCAGATGACGGATTTGCGCTTCGGCGTTTTTCAGCAGGCTGACATCACGAGCGGTCAATAGCAGACAGGCGGTTTCGTTAAGGGTGATCGGTTCGACGGAAACTTCCACCGTCAGCATCTCTCCGCGTTTGTTGCGCCCGAGCATTTCCTGGTGGTGTACGCGGCCCTTGATCTGCAGTTCGGCCAAGAGTGCCGAGCGTTGCTTTTCCTCAGCCCAGATGCCGACCTGATACACGGTTTTACCCACCACTTCGTCGGCGCGATAGCCGGTGAGCCTGCAGAAGCCATCGTTGACCTCCAGATAGCGTCCGGTGTCGCGCTCGGTAATGGTGATGGCGTCGGGGCTGGAGTGAAACGCCTTGGCGAATTTCTCTTCACTGGCTTTCAGCGCCGCTTCCGAGCGCTGCTGCTGGGTAATGTCGCGCAGGGTGGTGACGATGCAGGGTTGATCGCCGACGCTGATCTGCCGGCTGGAAATCACGCAGGTCAGCGATTGGCCGTCCTTGTGCTGCACGATGATCGCGACATTGCTCAAGCCCTGTTCGCGAATCACCCGTTCAATGCGTTGCAGACTTTTTGCCGATGCGTCCCACAGGCCGATTTCTTCGGCGGTGTGGCCAATCACGTCGGCAGCGCTCCAGCCGAAGGTTTGGGTAAAGCTGTTATTGATTTCGATGAACTCGCCACTGTCCTGACGGGTGACGCAGATTGGGTCGGGGCTGACCTGAAACAGCGTGGCGAATTTTTCTTCCGAGGCCACCAGCCGCTGTTCGCGCTCGACCTGATCGGTGATGTCCAGCAGGGTGCCGGCCATGCGCAGCGGTGCGCCGTTGTCGTCGCGGTAAAGGCGGGCGCGACTTTCCAGATAGCGCGAGCTGCCGTCGGGCAGTTGCACGCGATAGGTCAGCTGATAATTGCCCGCCGGGCCTTCGCGCAGGCTGCGGTAGGCGTCGCGCATGCTGTCGCGTTCTTCGCCGGGCACCCCTTCGAAAAACTCGTCGAACGATTCGTGAAATGGTTTTGGCTCCAGCCCGTGCAATTGCGCGGCCCGCGCTGAGCCGTAAAGCATGCCGCTGGGAATGTGCCAGTCCCAGGTGCCGAGCTGCGCGGAGTCCAGCGCCAGGTCGAGGCGTTCCTGGCTGTCCTTGAGCGCATGTTCGGCGGCTTTGCGTTCGGTGGTGTCGAGGAAAGTGCTGAGCAGATACGGCTGGCCTTCGAGTTCGACCTTCTGGGCGCTGAGAATGCCGTCATGAATCTGCCCGTTGCTCGCGCGAAACTGCACTTCCATGCTGATCAATTCGCCCTTGGCCTTGGTTTTCTTGACCAGTTCCGCGCGCTGCTCCGGATGCACCCACAGGCCCAGTTCCAGTGTGGTGCGACCGATGGCACTCTGTACCGGCCAGCCGAACAGGCTTTCAAAATACTGATTGGCCTCGCTGATCAGACCGTCTTCCTGGCGGGTCAGCAGGACCATGTTCGGGCACAGGTGGAAAAGTGTCGCGAAACGTTTCTCCGAGCTGCTCAGGGCCTGTTCGCGTTGGCGCTGGTGGGTGATTTCACGAATCACCCCGATCATTCGGGGGCGCCCGTGTTTATCCGGCAGCAGGCTGCCGCTGATCTCCAGCCAGTGCAGGCTGCCGTCCGGCCAGCGGATGCGGTGGTGCATCGCCTGTTCCAGCGGTGCGCCGGCAATCACCGCGTGGAAGGCGCGGACGGTTTTCGCGCGGTCTTCCGGCGGCAGCAGATCGAGGTATTCCAGATCTTCGGGCAGCGGTTGCCGAGGATCGAAGCCGAACAATGCCTGGGTGCCACGCGACCAACTGATCTGCCCGCGCTCGATGTCCCAATACCAGGCGCCGAGCCGTGCGCCGTTGAGTGCGGCGAGCAATTGTGGCGCACTCTCCCAGCTCTGCTCGGAATGACGCGGGTCAATGGCCTGAATACGCGGCATCGGCGGAATTCGGTCAACAGATTTCGGCATCGTTAACAGGCCTTGAGCTGATGGTGGCATTAGGCACAGGGACAGCGGCTCTATAGGAGTAGCACAAGTTGGCCTCAAGTCCCTGGCAGATCGATTTGTGCATCCAGCAAGGCCATAAACGCTCTTGCTGCATTCGATAGCGTCCGTTCGGTGTGCAAGATATAGCCTAGCTGGCGACTGAGCTGTATGCCCGGCAATACGATGCTCGCCACTTGATCGTCGAGCATGGTGCGCGGCAAAACGCTCCAGGCCAGGCCAATCGAGACCATCATCTTGATGGTTTCCAGATAGTTGGTGCTCATGGCGATGTTTGGCGTCAGACCCTGCGCCTCGAACAAGCGTTGGACAATATGGTGGGTAAAGGTGTTGCCGCCGGGGAAAACCGCCGGATGACCGGCAATGTCCGCCAGACTGACGGCACCGTTATTGATCAGCGAATGCTCTGGGGCGACCACAAAATCCAGCGGGTCGTCCCAGACGGGTGTGGCTTTGACCAGTGCGTGAGGCTCCGGCGCAAGGGTGATGACCGCCAGTTCGGCGCGGCCATGGAGAATTTCCTCGTAGGCCACTTCCGAATCGAGGAACTGAATATCCAGCGCCACCTGTGGGTAACGGCGGGTGAACTCCCTTAACAGCGGCGGTAAACGGTGCAGGCCGATGTGATGACTGGTGGCCAGGGTCAGGCGGCCGCTGACTTCGCCGGTCAGGTTGGTCAGTGCGCGGCGGGTGTCGTCGAGCACGTTGAGAATCTGATAGGCCCGCGGCAGCAGGGCGCGCCCGGCCTCGGTCAGGCCGACTTCACGGCCCAGCCGATCAAACAGGCGCACCTTCAATTGTTGCTCCAGCCCGGCGATGCGCTTGCTGATCGCCGGTTGCGTCAGGTGCAGCCGTTCGCCGGCGTTGGAGAAGCTGCCGGTCTCGGCAATCGCGATAAAAGCGTTGAGGTTGGCCAGATCCATGGTTGTATTCCAGTTGGTTATCCAAAGCATAAAAAATATGAATTTGAGTTATTTAATCTAACCTCATACGATCGGCCTCACAAGCCAAAGGGTTATTGATAAGCCCAGGGCATAGAAACAAGCTGATGAGGAACCGTCTGATGGCCGGCAAAACGCTCTACGACAAGCTCTGGGATTCGCATTTGGTCAAGCAGCGCGACGATGGCTCGGCGCTGATCTATATCGATCGTCACATCATTCACGAAGTGACCTCGCCGCAAGCCTTTGAAGGCCTGCGTCTGGCCGGGCGCAAGCCTTGGCGCATCGATGCCAACATCGCGACCCCGGACCACAACGTACCGACGACGCCAGAGCGCAAGGGCGGCATCGAAGCCATTGCCGATCAGGTCTCGCGTTTGCAGGTTCAGACCCTCGACGACAACTGCGATGAATACGGCATCGTCGAGTTCAAGATGAATGACGTGCGCCAAGGCATCGTCCATGTGATCAGCCCGGAGCAGGGTGCAACCCTGCCGGGCATGACCGTGGTCTGCGGCGACTCGCACACCTCGACTCACGGCGCGTTCGGCGCTCTGGCTCACGGTATTGGCACTTCCGAGGTCGAGCATGTGCTCGCCACTCAGTGCCTGGTCGCCAAGAAAATGAAAAACATGCTGGTGCGCGTTGAAGGGCAATTGCCGTTCGGCGTGACCGCCAAGGACATCGTCCTCGCAGTGATCGGCAAGATCGGCACCGCTGGCGGCAATGGCCACGCCATCGAGTTCGCTGGCAGCGCGATCCGCGACTTGTCCGTTGAAGGGCGCATGACCATCTGCAACATGTCCATCGAAGCCGGCGCCCGCGTGGGTCTGGTGGCAGCGGATCAGAAGACCGTCGATTACGTGAAGGGCCGTCCATTTGCCCCGAAAGGCGCGGAATGGGACATGGCTGTCGAAGCCTGGAAAGACCTGGTCTCCGACGCCGATGCCAAATTCGACACCGTGGTTGAACTTGACGCCGCGCAGATCAAGCCGCAAGTCAGCTGGGGCACTTCGCCTGAGATGGTTTTGGCCGTTGATCAGAACGTGCCGGATCCGGCCAAAGAGATGGATCTGGTCAAACGCGACTCGATCGTCCGTGCCTTGAAATACATGGGTTTGACCGCCAATCAGGCGATCACCGACATTCAACTGGATCGCGTGTTTATCGGTTCCTGCACCAACTCGCGGATCGAAGACTTGCGCGCTGCGGCGGTGATCGCCAAGGGCCGTAAAGTCGCATCGACCATCAAGCAAGCGATCGTGGTGCCGGGCTCGGGTCTGGTCAAAGCGCAGGCTGAGGCCGAAGGTCTCGACAAGATTTTCCTCGAAGCCGGTTTCGAATGGCGTGAGCCGGGTTGCTCGATGTGCCTGGCGATGAACCCGGACCGTTTGGAGTCCGGCGAACATTGCGCCTCGACCTCCAACCGTAACTTCGAAGGCCGTCAGGGCGCCGGTGGCCGCACCCACCTCGTCAGCCCGGCCATGGCGGCTGCGGCTGCGGTGAACGGTCGTTTCATCGACGTTCGTGAATTGATCTAAAGGAGCGCAGCATGAAAGCTTTTACCCAGCACACTGGTCTTGTCGCGCCTTTGGATCGTGCCAACGTCGACACTGACCAAATCATTCCGAAACAGTTTCTGAAGTCGATCAAGCGCACCGGTTTTGGTCCTAACCTGTTCGACGAGTGGCGTTATCTGGATGTCGGGCAACCGTATCAGGACAACTCCAAGCGTCCGCTGAACAAGGACTTCGTCCTTAACGCCGAGCGTTATCAAGGCGCCAGCGTGTTGCTGGCCCGCGAGAACTTCGGTTGCGGCTCCAGCCGTGAACACGCGCCGTGGGCGCTGGAAGAATACGGTTTCCGCAGCATCATCGCGCCGAGCTACGCCGACATCTTCTTCAACAACAGCTTCAAAAATGGCTTGCTGCCGATCATCTTGAGCGACGCTGAAGTCGATGAGTTGTTCAAGCAGGTTGAGGCTGAGCCGGGTTATCAATTGCAGGTTGATCTGCAGGCGCAGACCGTGACCCGTCCGGATGGCAAGGTGTACAGCTTTGAGATCGATGCGTTCCGCAAGCATTGCCTGTTGAACGGTCTCGACGATATCGGTCTGACCTTGCAGGACGGTGATGCGATTGCGACGTTTGAGGCCAGGCATCGGGTTAGCCAGCCGTGGTTGTTCCGTGACGCGTGATTGATTCGAGGTTGATGTAGTCAGGGCCGGCCCCTTCGCGAGCAGGCTCGCTCCCACACTTGAAATGCATTCCCCTGTGGGAGCGAGCCTGCTCGCGAAGACGGCAGCCCGAACAACACAAATATCAGGATGTGACCATGACCAGCACCGCCCAACACACTCAGGTCGTACAAAAGCAATTCGGTGAACAGGCCGCCGCCTACCTGAGCAGCGCCGTTCACGCTCAAGGCACCGAATTCGCACTGCTACAAGCTGAGCTGGCCGGGCAGGGCGAAGCGCGGGTGCTGGACTTGGGGTGTGGCGCCGGTCATGTCAGTTTTCATGTCGCACCGCTGGTCAACGAAGTGGTCGCTTACGACCTGTCGCAGCAAATGCTCGACGTGGTCGCCGCCGCTGCGATTGATCGCGGTATCGGCAACATTTCCACGGTCAATGGCGCCGCCGAGCGTCTGCCGTTTGCCGATGGCGAGTTCGACTTCGTGTTCAGCCGTTATTCGGCGCATCACTGGAGCGATCTCGGCGTGGCCCTGCGCGAAGTTCGCCGGGTGCTGAAGCCAGGCGGTGTGGCGGCGTTCGTGGATGTGTTGTCACCGGGCAGCCCTTTGTTCGACACTTATCTGCAAAGCGTCGAAGTGCTGCGTGACACCAGCCATGTGCGCGATTACTCCGCCGCTGAGTGGTTGCGGCAGGTCAGCGAGGCCGGTTTGCATGTGCGCAGCACCACGCGGCAGCGCCTGCGTCTGGAGTACACCACCTGGGTTGAGCGCATGCGCACACCTGAAGTGATGCGCGCAGCGATCCGCCAGTTGCAGCAGTCGATGGGCAACGAAGTGCGCGAATATTTTGAGATTGATGCCGACGGCTCGTTCAGTACCGATGTGATCGTACTGATGGCCGAGCGCTAAGAATTTTTCCGGGCGCGCCTGAGATGGCGCACCGACTGAAGACACGAGGAAAGCATGAGCAAGCAGATTCTGATTCTCCCAGGTGACGGTATTGGTCCGGAAATCATGGCCGAAGCGGTCAAGGTGCTGGAACTGGCCAACGACAAGTACAGCCTGGGCTTCGAGCTGAGCCATGACGTGATCGGTGGCGCCGCCATCGACAAGCACGGCGTGCCGCTGGCCGACGAAACCCTCGACCGTGCCCGCGCTGCCGACGCCGTGCTGCTGGGCGCCGTTGGCGGGCCGAAATGGGACACCATCGAGCGTGATATCCGCCCTGAGCGCGGTCTGCTGAAAATCCGTGCGCAACTGGGCCTGTTCGGCAACCTGCGTCCGGCGATCCTGTACCCGCAACTGGCTGACGCTTCGAGCCTGAAGCCGGAAATCGTTGCCGGTCTGGACATCCTCATCGTCCGTGAGCTGACCGGCGGCATCTACTTCGGCGCGCCGCGTGGCACCCGCACTTTGGAGAACGGCGAGCGTCAGTCCTACGACACGCTGCCGTACAGCGAAAGCGAAATCCGCCGCATCGCCCGCGTCGGTTTCGACATGGCTATGGTTCGCGGCAAGAAGCTCTGCTCGGTGGACAAGGCCAACGTGCTGGCCTCCAGCCAACTGTGGCGTGAAGTGGTCGAGCAAGTGGCCAAGGATTACCCGGAAGTCGAACTGAGCCACATGTACGTCGACAACGCCGCCATGCAACTGGTGCGCGCGCCGAAGCAGTTCGACGTGATCGTCACCGACAATATGTTCGGCGACATTCTGTCCGACGAAGCGTCGATGCTCACCGGTTCCATTGGCATGCTGCCTTCGGCCTCGCTGGACTCCAACAACAAGGGCATGTACGAGCCTTGCCATGGTTCCGCTCCGGACATCGCCGGTAAAGGCATTGCCAACCCGTTGGCGACCATTCTGTCGGTGTCGATGATGCTGCGTTACAGCTTCAATCTGCACGACGCGGCCGATGCCATCGAGAAAGCCGTCAGCGTTGTGCTCGATCAAGGCCTGCGCACTGGCGACATCTATTCGGCTGGTTGCAGCAAAGTCGGTACGCAGGAAATGGGCGACGCAGTAGTCGCCGCGCTGCGGAATCTGTAATCTCTCGGGCCCGCTGCGAAATTCAATACAAAGCAGCGGCCCACTTTTCAAGAAGGTGTAGTTGCGATGAAACGTGTAGGTCTGATCGGTTGGCGCGGGATGGTCGGTTCCGTGCTCATGCAGCGGATGCTGGAAGAGCAGGATTTCGATCTAATCGAGCCGGTGTTTTTCACCACGTCCAACGTCGGTGGCCAAGGCCCGTCCGTGGGCAAGGACATTGCTCCGCTCAAGGATGCTTACAGCATTGATGAGCTGAAGACCCTCGACGTGATTCTGACCTGCCAGGGCGGCGACTACACCAGCGAAGTGTTCCCGAAGCTGCGCGAAGCCGGCTGGCAGGGTTACTGGATTGATGCGGCCTCGAGCCTGCGCATGAACGATGACGCGGTCATCATTCTCGATCCGGTCAACCGCAAGGTTATCGATCAGCAGCTCGATGCGGGCACCAAGAACTACATCGGCGGCAACTGCACCGTCAGCCTGATGCTGATGGGCCTGGGCGGTCTGTTCGAGGCGGGTCTGGTCGAGTGGATGAGCGCCATGACCTATCAGGCGGCTTCCGGTGCCGGCGCGCAGAACATGCGTGAACTGATCAAGCAAATGGGCGCGACCCACGCCGCTGTCGCTGATCAACTGGCCGATCCGGCCAGCGCGATCCTCGACATCGACCGTCGCGTGGCCGATGCCATGCGCAGCGAAGCGTACCCGACCGAAAACTTCGGCGTACCGCTGGCCGGCAGCCTGATCCCGTGGATCGACAAGGAACTGCCGAATGGCCAGAGCCGTGAAGAGTGGAAAGCTCAGGCCGAGACCAACAAGATCCTCGGTCGCTTCAAGAGCCCGATCCCGGTCGACGGTATCTGCGTGCGCATCGGTGCGATGCGGTGCCACAGCCAGGCGCTGACCATCAAGCTGAACAAAGACGTACCGATCGCCGATATCGAAGGGCTGATCAGCCAGCACAACCCTTGGGTCAAACTGGTCCCGAACCAGCGCGAAATCAGCATGCAGGAGCTGAGCCCGACCAAGGTCACTGGCACCCTGAATGTTCCGGTGGGTCGTCTGCGCAAGTTGAACATGGGTTCGCAATTCGTCGGTGCCTTCACCGTTGGCGACCAACTGCTGTGGGGCGCGGCCGAACCGCTGCGTCGCATGCTGCGTATCTTGCTTGAGCGTTGATCGCCTGAAGCAATGAAAGAGCCCGTGCCTTGTGAGAGGTGCGGGTTTTTTTATGCCTGACGGTTTTCGGGAGACTGTGCCGGCCTTATCGCGAGCAGGCTCACTCCTACAGGGTTGAGGGTGCACACAAAATTCAGGTTCACACCGACCACTGTAGGAGTGAGCCTGCTCGCGATGAGGTCAGTCCAAGCGCCACAAGTCCCGGCAGAAATTGCCTGTGCGCCAGTCACCCGGTAAAGTGCCGCTCCCCCCGTTTCGCCAGAGGCTCGCACCATGACCCAGACCCTAGATATTGCCGTGATCGGCGCCACCGGTACTGTCGGCGAAACCCTCGTACAGATTCTCGAAGAACGCGACTTCCCGGTCGGCAACCTGCACCTGCTGGCGAGCAGCGAATCTGCCGGCAGCTCGGTGCTGTTCCGCAACAAGAACGTACGCGTTCGCGAAGTCGACGAGTTCGATTTCAGCAAGGTCAAACTGGTGTTTTTCGCCGCGGGCCCGGCCATTACCCTGAGCTACGCCGCGCGCGCCCATGCTGCCGGTTGCTCGCTGATCGACTTGTCCGGTGCATTGCCAGCCGATCAGGCACCGCAAATCGTTCCGGAGGCCAACCCCGCTGTGCTCGCCGGTTTGAAGGCGCCGTTTCAAGTCAGCAGCCCAAGCCCATCGGCCACTTCGCTCGCCGTGGTGCTGGCGCCGCTGCTCGATCTGATCGACCTGCAATACGTGAACGTCACCGCCAATCTCGCCGTGTCCGCACAGGGTCGTGAAGCTGTGACCGAGCTGGCGCGGCAGACCGCCGAGCTGCTCAACATGCGCCCGCTGGAGCCAACCTTCTTCGATCGGCAGATGGCTTTCAACCTGCTGGCGCAGGTCGGCACGCCTGACGCACAGGGCCATACGCTGCTGGAAAAACGTCTGGTGCGCGAGTTGCGTCAGGTGCTGGCACAGCCTTCTTTAAAGATTTCCGCAACTTGCGTTCAAGCCCCGGTGTTTTTTGGCGATAGCTTTAGCGTGACCTTGCAGTCAACGTCGGCTGTCGACCTGGCAAAAGTCAACGCTGCACTCGAAGATGCGGCCGGGATCGAGCTGGTCGAGGCCGGTGATTATCCGACCGCCGTGGGTGACGCGGTAGGCCAGGACGTGGTCTATGTCGGGCGCGTGCGCAGCGGAGTCGACGACCCGGCGGAACTTAATCTGTGGCTGACGTCAGATAACGTACGCAAAGGTGCAGCCCTTAACGCTGTGCAGGTGGCTGAATTGTTGATAAAAGACCTGCTGTAAAAGATACTTGGCAACAATTTGTCGACTGATTCTAGGTGAGCGCTATGCTTGCCCGGAGCGCTGGATAACGTGTCACCCTCCGGGACTTTCCGGGGCATCAAAGAAATGAGCGCGCGCGACATCTGTCGTCGTCGCGCGCAATGCCTTACGGCAGCGGCAATCAATATCTTCTCGCTGGCCGAGGAACGTTCAAACAAAGGATGAGGCTATGGTTCAAGTTCGCAAACTGGTGTTAGCAATAGCGGCCGCCTCGGCGCTGTCCTCCGGTATGGCGCATGCCCTCGGGCTCGGGGAGCTGACCCTGAAGTCGACCCTGAACCAGCCGCTGGTGGCTGAAATCGAGCTGCTCGACGTCAAGGATCTCACTGCTGCCGAAGTGGTGCCGAGCCTGGCTTCACCCGAAGATTTCGCCAAGGCCGGCGTCGATCGCCAGGCCTTCCTCAATGACCTGACTTTCACTCCGGTGCTCAACGCCAGCGGCAAAAGCGTGCTGCGCGTAACGTCGAGCAAGCCGTTGTCGGAACCGATGGTGAAATTCCTCGTGCAGGTGATGTGGCCGAACGGTCGTCTGCTGCGCGATTACAGCGTGCTGCTGGATCCATCGAAGTTCTCGCCGGAGACCGCTGACGCCGCCGCACAACCGGCGCCGTCGCAGACCATCGCCGCACCGACCACGGGCGCCACACACCCGACGCAATACACCACCACGCCGCGCGATACCCTGTGGGAGATTGCCGCGAAGGCGCGCAACGGTGGTTCGGTGCAGCAGACCATGCTGGCTATTCAGGCACTGAATCCGGATGCGTTCATTGGCGGTAACATCAACCGTCTGAAAACCGGTCAGGTGCTACGTCTGCCGGATTCGGTGCAAAGCACTGCATTGCCGCAGTCCAAAGCAATTGCCGAGGTCGCGGCGCAGAACGAAGCCTGGCGCACGGGCCGTCGCTATGTGGCCAAGCCCGGCACCGGTCAGCAGCAGCTCGATGCGACCAACCGTGGTCGCGGCAATACCGCTGGAGCACAGAACGCCCAGGACAATCTGAGCCTGGTCTCCGCCGAGAGTGCCAAGGCGCGCGGCAAAGGCCCGGCAGGTGACGCCCAAGCCTTGAGCAACAAGCTTGCAGTCACTCAGGAAAACCTCGACACGACCCGTCGTGACAACGAGGAACTGAAAAGCCGCATGTCCGATCTGCAAAGTCAGATGGACAAGCTGCAAAAGCTCATCGAGCTGAAGAACAATCAACTGGCGAAACTGCAGGCCGAAGGCGCGGGCGCTGCCCCGGCCGCGAATGGCGCAGTCGCGCCGGTTCCGGCGATCACTGCTGAGCTGGCTGCCACACCGCCGGCTACTCCTGCAGAAGCAGCGCCGACGCCAGAATCTGCCATTGCTCCACCTGCCGAAACACCGGTTGAGCCAGTGGTCGAGCCGGTTGTCGAAACCAAACCTGCGGCTGATGATGAAAAAACCTTCAATGAGCTGCTGACCAATCCGATCCTGTTGGGTCTGATCGGTGGCGGTGCGGTAGTTCTGCTGCTCCTGCTGTTGCTGTTGGCGCGTCGCCGCAAAGCTCAGCAGGAAGCTGAAAAGCATGTGCGCATGGCTCGTGCGCTGGCCGAAGAACAAGAGTTCTCCGCCGAGCAGGATCTGCCGGAAAGCAGCTTCGAAGGTCTGGAAACGCCAGCGGCGAGCGTCAAGCTCAACACTCCGGCGCCTGCTCCTGCTCCAGTCGTGGCTCCGGTAGTGGCGCCGATCGTGATGGCTGAGCCGATTGCCGCGCCGCTGGTGGCGCCGGCCGCCGAGCGTTCCGATGACGTGCTCGACAAGGCGCAATCGCACATCAATGCCGGTCGCCTGAATCAGGCTGCAGCATTGCTGGAGGAGGGCGTCAGCCTCGAGCCGCAACGCAGCGATCTGCGTCTGAAACTGATGGAGGTCTACGGTCAGCAGGGCGATCGCGATGCGTTCGTCGGCCAGGAACGTCAGTTGGTGGCCAATGGCGACAACTTTGCCAAGGTCGAAGAACTGAAGAGTCGCTTCCCGGCGATGGCCGTCGTCGCTGCTTCGGGGCTGGCCGCTGCTGCCGTGGCTGCTGAGCTGGATGCACAGTACGTCAAGGAACTGTTGCTGGATGAGCCTGAAGCGCCTGCGCCAGCTCCTGTTGAAGATGACCTGGACAGTGCGTTTGACCTGAGCCTGGACGATCTCGACAACATCACGCCAGTTGAGCCGGCGCCTGTGGTTGAGCCCGAAGCGCCGGTCGAGCTGGACGAATTCCCGTCCGACGATGACCTGAGCTTCGAGTCGGTGCTGCAACAGCAGACCGACATCAAAGAGAATCTGGATGACCTGTCGGACTTCGATCTGGATCTGGATCTCGGTGCCGAGCCGGCGGCTCCTGCGGCTGATCTGGCGGACGATGACTTCCTGCTGGATCTGGACGAAGGCGTGAAGGATCTGCCTCCAGTCGAGGCGCCGGTGGTAGCTGACGTGCCGCAGGATGATCTGGAGCTGCCGGCTGATTTCGATCTGTCGCTGGCCGACGAAATGGACAGCAATCCGGCGGCTGAGCCTGACGCATTCGCAGCAGAACTGGATGACGTCAACGCCGAGCTGGATCGTCTGTCGCAAAGCGTTGCCGAACCGACCTTCACTGAAGCCGATGCGGCAATCGGTGGTGATCTGGGTGAAGACGATTTCGACTTCCTTGCCGGCACCGACGAGGCCGCGACCAAGCTCGATCTGGCGCAGGCCTATATCGACATGGGCGATGCCGATGGTGCACGCGACATCCTCAACGAAGTGCTGACCGAGGGTGACGAGAAACAGCGTGGTGAAGCCAAGGAAATGCTCTCGAGCCTGTAGTCAATCTGCGGTAAACAAAACGGCAGCCCATTGAGGCTGCCGTTTTTGTTTGTGCCGGATTCAGTGGTGTCTGAAGGATTGCTATCGCGAGCAGGCTCACTCCTGCATTTGGAATGCGTTCCCCTGTAGGAGTGAGCCTGCTCGCGATAGGGCCAGAACTGCCAATAGAGAGTTCTGGCATCCCTGAACCACAGCCTTATAATGCCCGCCTTTGTAAAAACAGCAGGCTGTCCCACCTTGGCAAACATAGATAACCCGGTCGCCGAAATGGCCCCCGACGGCTTTTACCGCGTTGCGTTGGGCGTTGAGTACAAAGGCTCGCGCTACAGCGGCTGGCAGCGTCAGTTGACGGGTGTGGCGACGGTGCAGGAAGAACTCGAAAAAGCCCTGTCGAAAGTTGCCAACTCGCCGGTCTCCTTGCAGTGCGCCGGGCGCACCGACGCCGGCGTGCATGCCTGCGGACAAGTGGTGCACTTTGATACCACGGTTGATCGTTCGCTGAAAGCCTGGGTCATGGGCGCCAATATCAATCTGCCCCACGACATCAGCGTCAGTTGGGCGCGGGTGATGCCGGCGCATTTCCATGCGCGGTTCAAAGCCATCGCCCGGCGCTATCGCTACGTGATCTACAACGATCAGATTCGCCCGGCGCATCTCAATGAAGAAATCACCTGGAACCACCGTCCGCTAGACGTCGAGCGCATGGCCGAGGCCGCGCAGTATCTGATCGGCACCCATGATTTCAGTGCGTTTCGCGCCGGCCAGTGTCAGGCTAAGTCGCCGATCAAGAAGATGCATCACCTGCGCGTGACCCGTCACGGCAAGATGATCGTGCTCGACATCCGCGCCAATGCATTCCTGCATCACATGGTGCGCAACATCGCTGGCGTACTGATGACCATCGGTGCGGGCGAGCGTCCAGTCGAATGGATGAAGGAAGTGCTGGAAAGCCGCGAGCGCCGCTCTGGTGGGGTGACCGCGCATCCGTACGGGTTGTACCTGGTGCAAGTCGAGTACCACGACGAATTCCCGTTGCCCGAGCGTTTTATCGGGCCACATTTCCTTACGGGTTTCTCCGAACTTGACGGCTGACGCCTTCGAACGCTTTTGTTACCATCCGGGACTTTCCCGGATTTTGCCTTGGAGTTTTTCTCGACATGCCAGCCGTTCGCAGCAAGATCTGCGGGATTACCCGCATGGAAGATGCGTTGGCCGCCGTCGAAGCCGGGGCTGATGCGATCGGTTTCGTGTTTTACGCCAAGAGTCCACGCGCGGTGAGCGTGCAGCAGGCGCGTGCGATCATCAAGGCGTTGCCGCCGTTCGTGACCACTGTGGGCCTGTTCGTCAACGCCAGCCGCTGCGAGTTGGGGGAAATCCTCGATGCCGTGCCGCTGGATCTGTTGCAGTTCCATGGTGATGAAGTCGCTGAAGACTGTGAAGGCTGGCACCGTCCGTATATCAAGGCGCTGCGGGTCAAGGCTGGCGATGACATCGCCGCTGCCGTTGATGCTTACCCGAGCGCCAGTGGCGTGCTGCTCGACACTTACGTCGAAGGCGTGCCCGGCGGAACCGGTGAGGCGTTCGACTGGTCATTGATTCCGCAAGGTTTGAGCAAGCCGTTGATTCTTGCCGGTGGTTTGACCCCCGAGAACATCGCCGACGCCGTGGCGCGGGTAAAACCCTACGCGGTAGACGTCAGCGGTGGAGTAGAGGCGAGCAAAGGCATCAAGGATCACGCAAAGATTCGCGCATTCATCAACGCTGCACGCAAAGCTCCATATTGATGTGACGGCTGGCAGTCTGCCGCCGTCCATCAATGCACTTGCACAAAGCAGGCGCGGCTGAGGGTTTGGGGATAGCACGCAGGTCATGTTTCGCGCTGACCGTGGCTGTCTGTCAACCATCGCCACACACATGAATTTAGCTGAAGGGCATACGCGGGGCTGCGAACCAGAGCGTTCGGGCCGCCGGTACTGGAGAAAAAAAGCATGAGCAACTGGTTGGTAGACAAACTGATCCCTTCGATCATGCGTTCCGAGGTCAAGAAGAGCTCGGTCCCTGAAGGTCTGTGGCACAAATGCCCGTCTTGCGAGGCGGTGCTGTATCGTCCAGAGCTGGAAAAGACCCTGGACGTTTGCCCCAAGTGCAACCACCACATGCGCATCGGCGCACGTGCACGCATCGACATCTTCCTCGATGCCGAAGGTCGCAACGAACTGGGCGCCGATCTGGAGCCGGTTGACCGTCTGAAGTTCCGCGACGGCAAGAAGTACAAGGATCGCCTGACCGCCGCACAGAAGCAGACCGGCGAAAAAGACGCGCTGATCTCCGTCAGCGGCACCTTGCTGGGCATGCCGGTGGTGGTTTCGGCGTTCGAATTTGCCTTCATGGGCGGTTCGATGGGTGCCATCGTTGGTGAGCGCTTCGTCCGCGCTGCCAACTACGCCCTGGAAAACCGTTGCCCGATGATCTGCTTCGCCGCTTCCGGCGGTGCGCGCATGCAGGAAGCGCTGATCTCGCTGATGCAAATGGCCAAGACTTCCGCCGTGCTGGCGCGTCTGCGTGAAGAAGGCATTCCGTTCATCTCGGTGTTGACCGATCCGGTCTACGGCGGTGTTTCCGCGAGTCTGGCGATGCTCGGCGACGTGATCGTCGGTGAGCCGAAAGCCCTGATCGGCTTCGCCGGTCCGCGCGTTATCGAGCAAACCGTGCGTGAAAAACTGCCGGAAGGCTTCCAGCGCAGTGAATTCCTGCTGGAACACGGTGCCATCGACATGATCGTCCACCGTCAGGAGCTGCGCCCACGTCTGGGTAACCTGCTCGCACAGATGACTGGCAAGCCGACGCCGAAATTCGTCGCCGCGCCAATCGAGCCGATCGTGGTTCCGCCGGTACCTGCTGGCCTATGACCGAGCGCACCCTTGGCGAGTGGCTCGCCTACCTTGAGCAGTTGCATCCATCGGCCATCGACATGGGCCTGGAGCGTTCGCAACAGGTAGCGTCCCGGATGGGGCTGGGCCAGCCGGCGCCTCGGGTGATTACGGTCACCGGCACCAACGGCAAGGGTTCGACGTGCGCATTCGTGGCTTCATTGCTGCGCGCGCAGGGCCTAAGCGTTGGTGTCTACAATTCCCCGCATCTGCTGCGTTACAACGAGCGGGTGCAGCTCAATGGCGTCCAAGCCACTGACGCGCAGCTGTGCGAAGCCTTTGCTGCAGTCGAGGCCGGGCGCGGCGACACTTCCCTGACTTACTTCGAAATGGGCACCCTCGCGGCGTTCTGGCTGTTCCAACAGGCCGGACTCGATGCGGTGGTGCTTGAAGTCGGTCTGGGCGGGCGTCTGGACACGGTCAACGTGGTTGATGCCGATATCGCACTGGTCACCAGCATTGGCGTCGATCACGCCGATTATCTGGGTGATACCCGTGAATCCGTGGCTTTCGAAAAGGCCGGTATCTTCCGTCAGGGCAAACCTGCCTTGTGCGGCGATCTGAATCCTCCGCAACCGCTGCTCGACAAGGCGCGTGAACTGGCCTGTCCGTTCTTCCTGCGTGGACGCGATTTCGACCTTGGCATCACCGATCAGCACTGGCAGTGGCGCGGCACCGATGCGCAAGGTCAGGCTGTTGAGCTGCATGACTTGCCGCTGCTCGATCTGCCGATGGAAAACGCCGCGCTGGCGTTGCAGGCGTACCTGCTGCTTGGTTTGCCGTGGGATGCGCAGCAGATCGTCGTCGCCCTGCAGGCGACGCGCGTGGTCGGGCGCCTTGATCGCCGCTCGTTCGATTGGAGCGGCAAGCGCCTGAATGTGTTGCTGGATGTTGGTCACAATCCGCATGCCGCCGAGTATCTGGCCCGTCGTCTGGCCGCGCGGCCGCCAGTCGGCAAGCGCTTGGCGGTATTTGGTCTGCTGGCTGACAAGGATCTGGATGGTGTTGTCGGCGAGTTGAGTGCTAGTGTCGCGCACTGGGCAGTGGCGCCGCTGGATTCGCCGCGAGCTCGCCCGGTAGCTGAATTGCAGGCGGCATTGCAGAACCTTGGTGCGTCGGTCACGTCTTACGACAGTGTTGCCGCCGCGCTGGAAGGGCAGTGCGCCGTAGCTACCAGCGACGACGAGATTCTGTTGTTCGGATCATTTTATTGTGTCGCCGAGGCCCTTGAATGGCTGGCCCGGCGCTCCACGGAGGAAGCGGCAAATGGCTTTGCTGGATAAAGCTTACAAGCAGCGCATGGTTGGCGCTTTGGTGCTGGTCGCGCTGGCGGTGATCTTCCTGCCGATGCTGTTTTCCCGTCAGGATGAGCAGCGTCAGGTGACTGTCGAGGCGCCGGCTGCTCCGCAAGCGCCTGCCATGCCGCAAGTGCAAATGGATGCGGTCGCCGTGCCTGAGCCGCAAGCCTTGCCGCAAGAGCCAGTGCCAACGGATGAAGAAGTCGCAGAAGATACTGCGCCTGCTGCACCTGTTGCGCCTGCGCCGACGGCTCCCATTATGATCACCAAGCCTGTTGCGCCTCCCGCGGTGGCCAAGCCGATTCCTGCGCCTGCTCAGCCGATCACTGCGTCCTCGTCCAGGCCGGACACAACGCAAAGCCGCGTCGATGCCAACGGTCTGTCGGTGAGCTGGTCGGTGCAACTGGCCAGTCTGTCGAGTCGTGCCAGCGCCGAAAGCCTGCAGAAGACCCTGCGCAGTCAGGGCTATAACGCTTACATCCGCTCTGCCGACGGCAAGAATCGGGTGTTTGTCGGCCCGCTGATCGAGCGTGCCGAGGCTGATCGTCTGCGTGATCTGTTGGGGCGTCAGCAGAACCTCAAGGGTTTTGTTGTGCGCTTCCAGCCTGAGCGCGGCTAAAAACTATCGCCTCGATTGAAATGCACTGACAATCGCAGCTTACCGAGAGGCATGCGCTCTGCTAAAATGCGCCGCCTTATCCGTCTGTAGGCTGCACTGTGCCATTTACCTGGGTTGACTGGGCGATCGTTGCAATCATCGCCATCTCCGCTTTGATCAGTTTGAGCCGCGGCTTCGTCAAGGAAGCATTATCGCTGGTGACCTGGATCATCGCAGGAGCCGTCGCCTGGATGTTCGGTGGCTCACTGTCCGAGTACCTCGCCGGATACATCGAAACCCCATCGGCTCGCGTGATCGCGGGCTGTGCCATCATGTTTGTCGCCACACTGATCGTGGGCGCAATGATCAATTATCTTATCGGCGAGTTGGTACGCGTCACCGGGTTGTCCGGGACCGATCGATTCCTCGGCATGGCCTTCGGCGCTGCGCGTGGCGTGTTGCTGGTGGTCGTGGCGGTCGGGCTGTTGAGTCTGGGGCCGGTACAGCAGGACGGGTGGTGGAAAGAATCACAGCTCGTACCAAAGTTTCTATTGGTCGCCGACTGGTCCAAAAACCTGATACTCGGGTGGAGCAGTCAGTGGCTTGCCAGCGGAATCAGCGTACCCGCTGATATTCCGTTCAAGGAGCAACTCTTGCCGTCGGCGAAAACGCCTCAGTGAGTGTTGTTCAGTTCAGATCCATTAAGTAGGGGTTGCGTCGCATGTGTGGCATCGTCGGTATCGTCGGTAAGTCGAACGTCAATCAGGCGCTGTATGACGCGCTAACCGTGCTCCAGCACCGCGGCCAGGACGCTGCCGGTATCGTGACCAGCCATGATGGCCGGTTGTTCCTGCGCAAGGACAATGGCCTGGTGCGTGACGTGTTTCAACAGCGTCACATGCAGCGTCTGGTCGGCCACATGGGTATCGGCCACGTCCGTTACCCGACCGCAGGCAGTTCGACTTCGGCCGAAGCCCAACCGTTTTACGTCAACTCGCCTTACGGCATCACCCTGGCGCACAACGGTAACCTGACCAACGTTGAACAGTTGGCCAAAGAGATCTACGAATCCGATCTGCGTCACGTCAACACCAGTTCCGACTCGGAAGTGCTGCTCAACGTGTTCGCTCACGAGCTGGCCCAGCGTGGCAAGCTGCAGCCGACCGAAGAAGACGTGTTCGCTGCCGTGACTGACGTGCACAACCGTTGCGTCGGTGGCTACGCCGTCGTGGCGATGGTGACCGGTTACGGCATCGTCGGTTTCCGCGACCCGCACGGCATCCGCCCGATCGTGTTCGGCCAGCGTCACACCGACGAAGGCGTCGAGTACATGATCGCCTCGGAAAGCGTTTCGCTGGACGTGCTCGGTTTCACCCTGATTCGCGACCTGGCACCGGGCGAAGCGGTCTACATCACTGAAGACGGCAAGCTGCACACCCGTCAGTGCGCGACCAACCCGTCCCTGACCCCGTGCATCTTCGAGCACGTCTACCTGGCGCGTCCGGACTCGATCATCGACGGCGTATCGGTCTACAAGGCCCGTCTGCGCATGGGTGAGAAGCTCGCCGAGAAAATCCTGCGCGAGCGTCCAGAGCACGACATCGACGTGGTGATCCCGATTCCGGACACCAGCCGTACAGCCGCGCTGGAACTGGCGAATCACCTGGGCGTGAAATTCCGCGAAGGTTTCGTCAAGAACCGTTACATCGGTCGTACCTTCATCATGCCGGGTCAGGCGGCGCGCAAGAAGTCGGTACGCCAGAAGCTCAACGCCATCGAGCTGGAATTCCGCGGCAAGAACGTGATGCTGGTCGACGACTCGATCGTGCGCGGCACCACCTGCAAGCAGATCATCCAGATGGCTCGCGAAGCCGGCGCGAAAAACGTCTACTTCTGCTCGGCTGCTCCGGCGGTACGCTTCCCGAACGTCTATGGCATCGACATGCCAAGCGCTCACGAATTGATCGCGCATAACCGTTCGACGCAGGACGTGGCGGATCTGATCGGCGCTGACTGGTTGATCTATCAGGACTTGCCTGACTTGATCGAAGCGGTCGGTGGCGGCAAGATCAAGATCGAGAACTTCGATTGTGCGGTGTTCGACGGCAAGTACGTCACCGGCGATGTCGACGAGGCATACCTGAACAAGATCGAGCAGGCGCGTAACGACTCCTCGAAGATCAAGACCCAGGCGGTCAGTGCGATCATCGATCTGTACAACAACTGAGTTTCTACCGGCCCTGAGGGGCCGGTTTTGTATCTGACTTTCAATTTTCGAGAACAGCGCAAGGAGTGACAGCATGAGTCAGGAATGGGATGCCGGTCGGCTGGACAGCGACCTTGAAGGCGTAGCGTTCGATACCCTGGCCGTACGTGCCGGTCAGCACCGTACGCCGGAAGGTGAGCACGGTGATCCGATGTTCTTCACCTCCAGCTACGTGTTTCGCACCGCTGCCGATGCAGCCGCACGGTTTGCCGGCGAAGTGCCGGGCAACGTCTACTCGCGTTACACCAACCCGACCGTGCGCGCGTTCGAAGAGCGCATTGCTGCACTGGAAAGCGCCGAGCAGGCTGTTGCGACCGCAACCGGCATGGCTGCGATCCTGGCAGTGGTGATGAGCCTGTGCAGTGCTGGCGATCATGTGCTGGTCTCGCGCAGCGTGTTCGGCTCGACCATCAGTCTGTTCGAGAAGTACTTCAAGCGTTTTGGCGTGGAAGTCGATTACGTGCCACTGGCCGAGCTTTCGGGTTGGGATGCGGCAATCAAGCCGAATACCAAATTGCTCTTCGTTGAGTCGCCGTCCAACCCTCTGGCTGAGCTGGTTGATATCGCCGCACTGGCAGAAATCGCTCATGCCAAAGGCGCGATGCTGGTGGTCGATAACTGCTTCTGCACCCCGGCGTTGCAACAGCCGCTGAAACTGGGGGCGGACATCGTCGTGCACTCGGCGACCAAGTTCATCGACGGCCAGGGCCGTTGCATGGGTGGGGTGGTAGCCGGGCGTAGCGAGCAGATGAAAGAAATCGTCGGCTTCCTGCGCACTGCCGGGCCGACCCTGAGTCCATTCAATGCGTGGATTTTCCTCAAGGGGCTGGAAACCTTGGGCCTGCGGATGAAGGCGCATTGTGCCAATGCCCAGGAGCTGGCTGAATGGCTGGAGCAGCAGGACGGTATCGAGAAAGTCCATTACGCCGGTCTCAAGAGCCATCCGCAGCACGAACTGGCTCAACGTCAGCAGAAGGGCTTCGGTGCGGTGGTGAGCTTTGAGGTCAAGGGCGGCAAAGAGGGCGCCTGGCGCTTTATCGATGCCACCCGTTTGATTTCGATCACCGCAAACCTTGGTGACAGTAAAACCACCATCACTCACCCGAGCACTACTTCTCACGGCCGTCTCGCACCGCAAGAGCGTGAAGCAGCGGGAATCCGTGACAGCCTGATCCGCATCGCGGTCGGTCTCGAAGACGTGGCGGATCTGCAAGCCGATCTGGCGCGCGGTCTGGCAGCGCTGTGATCGAGTTGTCGACGCCGACAGCGGGTACCCATGGCCGCGTCGCGTTGGTCACGGGTGCCGCGCGCGGTATCGGTCTGGGGATTGCGGCGTGGCTGATCAGCGAAGGCTGGCAAGTGGTGCTGACCGATCTGGATCGTGCGCGCGGTTCGAAAGTGGCGAAGGTGCTGGGCGAAAACGCCTGGTTCATTGCCATGGACGTTGCCGATGAGGGCCAGGTTGCGCTGGGTGTTGCTGAGGTGTTGGGGCAGTTTGGTCGTCTCGACGCGCTGGTATGCAATGCGGCGGTCGCCGATCCGCACAACATCACCCTGGAAAGCCTCGATCTGGCTTACTGGAATCGCGTGCTGGCGGTAAACCTCAGTGGGCCGATGTTGCTGGCCAAGCACTGTGCGCCTTATCTGCGCGCTCACAACGGTTCGATCGTCAATCTGGCCTCGACCCGTGCGCGGCAGTCGGAGGCGGACTCCGAGGCGTATGCGGCGAGCAAGGGTGGGTTATTGGCGCTCACGCATGCGCTGGCAATCAGCCTGGGGCCGGAGATTCGCGTGAACGCCGTCAGCCCGGGCTGGATCGATGCGCGTGATCCCTCTGCGCGTAGAGCCGAGCCGTTGGCCGATGCCGATCATGCTCAGCATCCAGCGGGCAGGGTAGGGACAGTCGAAGACGTGGCGGCCATGGTTGCGTGGTTGCTGTCGAGGAATGCCGGGTTTGTCACCGGGCAGGAATTCGTCGTCGATGGCGGCATGACGAAAAAGATGATCTATAGCGAGTAGATCGTCTTTTTCTGTGAATTTGCGTTGAATGAACTGGCGCCTTCGCGAGCAGGCTCGCTCCCACATTTGGAATGCAATCCCCTGTGGGGGCGAGCTTGCTCGGGAAGGCGGTCTTGCAGGATGGAAGCAATTTCGTCTTTTTTAGAAAAACTTCAATCCTGCTATTGACTTAGGTTCTCTACCTGCGTAAATTTCGCGGCCTCGGAGATGCAAACGGGTGATTAGCTCAGCTGGGAGAGCGTCTGCCTTACAAGCAGAATGTCGGCGGTTCGATCCCGTCATCACCCACCACTCCCCGAGAGACTTGCGTAAGCAAGAGCGTAGGCTGAAAGTGCCTGCACCGACGCGCAGCGGTAGTTCAGTCGGTTAGAATACCGGCCTGTCACGCCGGGGGTCGCGGGTTCGAGTCCCGTCCGCTGCGCCATATTTTACGAATCAGGCTTGTCTGGTTCGCGATTGCCAAGCACCGAAGCTAGCAGTCAAAACGAGTTACTTGAGCGCAAGCTCAAAGCGATACGCAGCGGTAGTTCAGTCGGTTAGAATACCGGCCTGTCACGCCGGGGGTCGCGGGTTCGAGTCCCGTCCGCTGCGCCATATCTGCTCCAAGGACCACTGAACGCCTTGAAGCACCGAAAGCAACCCTTGGTTGATTCGGAATCGATAGCAAAGACCCTGGTCGAAAGACCGGGGTTTTTTGTGTCTGGAATTTGGCTATTACCTTCTTTTCCTCCCGCCCCAATCCCGAAGCCAACACAAATCCCTGTAGGAGTGAGCCTGCTCGCGATAGCGTCAGTTCAGCCATGCTGCTGGTGACTGACACTCCGCCATCGCGAGCAGGCTCACTCCTACAAGTGTCTACCCGCCTGCTGCGGTCTCACGTCGCATTGATTTTTTGATTCTTTAGTCAAATTTTTGTATCTGGTTGTTTGCTGCGAGCCCAGAAACCTTTAAAGTTAACCTTTCGGTCAGCTTTGCACTGTCATCACGCCTTTCGTTTAGCCAAGAAGGGCTTCTGCAAGACTCGAGATTCCCAGTAGATAACCAGAAGGGCGGACACATAACCGCCCAGAGGATGATCCATGTCCAACCGTGATATATCCCGGCGCTCGTTCCTCCAGGGCGGGCTGGTGGCGGGCGTGAGCGTCACGCTCACGCCACTCAGCACCCAGGCGCTGGCTGCCTTGATGGAAAACAGCGTAACCGTGCCGTCCGAGAAATGGCTCGGCAACAACGGCAAAGCGCGTCAGCGTAACGATGCGCTGTCCAAGGTCTGCGGCAGCAAAGTCTTTGCTCGCGACATTCGCTCCAAGGACATGCCGGGCTGGCCCGAGCAGCAAGGCCACGCCATGTTGCTGAAAACCATCAAGGCTGACCGCATTTACGACGGTTACGACCTGTCGTGGCTTGGCGCTGACTTGCAGCCTGACCGTATCGTCACCGCCGCCGATCTGGACAAGGACGGCATCGTCTTCCCGGAAGAACATGCGCCGGATCCACTGCTGCCAGAAGGCAAGGTGCCAATGTTCATCGGTCACCCGGTGGCCATCCTGATCTGGAACGACTTCGAGCGCTTCCGTCAGGCCAAGAACAAACTCAAATTCAATGACAGAGCGATTCGTTACGGTGCCAAAGTACCGTTCTACGAAGGCGACCCCTACGGCAGCTTCCGCTATGTGCGCGTTGGCGGCGCGACCTCGGCAGACGAAGATGAATTCGCCAGCCTCAAGGACTCGATCCTGTTCCCGATGCTGAAGAACCGTCGTCCGGTGTGGAATTCCCAGCCGAACCTGCACGGCAATCTGACCGAGCGCGGGCTGTTCTACGCTGACCGTATGAAGAGCGAGATCGACACGCCGCCGGACAACTGGCTGGTATTCGACGAGCGCTACAAGACCCCGTCGATTGAACCGGCAGCCATGGAACCGGACAACGGCAACGGCTGGTACGACCCGAAGACCAAGACCCTGCATTTCGTAGTGGCCACCCAGTGCCCGCTGGAGGCCGCGACCGAGACCGCGAAAATGATTTCGCCGTCGCGCTTCGGCCTCGACAACCTCAACATGCATCCGGGTTACACCGTCGGTTACGGTTCCAAAGACCACAACATCTTCGTTTACTACGCGGCCCTCGCCGCGTTGTACGGCGCCGGTGTGCCAGTACGCTTGGCCAACGACCGCTACGAGCAGTTCCAAAGCGGGATCAAGCGTCACCCGTTCGACATCCGCTACCAGTTGGCCGTGGACAAGAACGACTACAGCTTCAAGATTTTCCGCGCTGAAATGAGCGTCGACGGTGGCGGCCGGGTCAACTACAGCCCATCCGTAGCGGCGGTTGGCGCCACGGCGGCACAGTCGATTTACTACATGCCGCAAAACGACCTGCAGGTCACCGCCTACCACTCGCGTGCTGTCGAGGCCGGTTCGATGCGCGGTTACGGCACCCTGCAGAGCATGGCGGCGACCGAAATGATGGTCGACGAAATTGCTGATCGACTGGGCGTCGATGCCATCGACCTGCGTCGCAAGAACGCCCTGCGTTCGGGCATGAAAAACACCCAAGGCGCGATCCCCGCCGGTGCTTTGCGCCTGCATGAAATTCTCGACAAGGCCTCGGTGCACGAAGTCTGGAAAAACCGCGACGCGATCAAGAAACAGCGTGAAGTCGCAGACCCGGACAACTGGTACGGCGTCGGTTTTGCCATTTGCCAGAAAGACTTCGGCACCGGTTCTGAAGCGCCGATGGCCAGCATCGAATTCACCGCTGACGGTCGCATCACCTTGCGCCACATCGGTATCGAAATCGGCACCGGCATGTCCACCTCGCAAGCGCTGGTCGTGGCCGATTTCCTCGGCAGCCCGGCGCACGAAGTGAAGACCGGTGAAACCGAATGGAAGGAAATGCAGCTGATCACCAGCGGCAACCCTTACATCATGAGTCAGACTGAGCAGGATAACCTGCTGCGCAACCCGCGCTGGGTCGGCAAGCTGGCCTCGGCCTCGTCGGCGACCAACTCGGCGTACTACTTCAGCCATGCCACCCGTGAAGCGGCGCGCGTGCTGTTCAACAATGGTTTGTGGCCGGCGGCAATGGAGATCTGGCGTCAGGGGCCTTATGGCGGTCAAGCCAACCCTTACGTCGTGCGTCGCGAAGATGCGCACTGGGTTGACGGCAAACTCACGGCCAACGGCATGCAGCCCCTGAGCTTCGAAGAGCTGGCCAAACGCGCTCACGAGCGTGGTCTGGTGACCGGCGCCACCGTTCACGCGTTCAACCGCTGGAGCTGGGCCGAGGCCGAATACAGCATCGACGGCGTGCGCGAGCGTCTGCCGCTCGATGGTCTCGCCGTGAAATACGGTGACGGCGCGCCGAAAGCGAAGAAAGCGTTGATGACCACGTCTGGTTTCCATCTGTTGGACCGCCAGAACATCAATTATCCGGTTGTGCAGTTGAACAACGCTGCCGTGACTTACTACAGCCCGGTCGCCACGCTGGTCGAGCTGAAGGTCAACAAGGGTTCTGCCGAAGTTGAAGTGCTCAACCACCATTCGTGGGTCGAGTGCGGTCGTGTGCTGGTCGAAGAGCTGGTCAAGGGGCAGATGGAAGGCGGTATCGCCATGGGCATCGGTCACGCGTTGATGGAAGAAATGCCGCTGTATGAAGGTGGGCCGGGGGAGGGCGACTGGAACTTCAACCGTTACCGTCTGCCGATGGCGCGCCACGTTGCTGTGTGGAAACAGACGTCGGAAATTCTCCCGGCGCTGTCGCCAAGCGATCCGTCCAAAGGCATCGCCGAAGTGGTGATGATCCCGATTGTCGGCGCCATCGGTAACGCCGTGGCGCATGCCATTGGTAAACGTGTTCGCGATCTGCCAATCACTGCTGCGCGCATCAAGGAGGCCCTAAATGGCTAACCGTCCGCTTCAACTGACCCTCAATGGTCAATCCGTCGGCCCCGTGGACATCCCTGATGACCTGCCGATGATCGACTATCTGCACGAATACAAAAACCTCACCGGTTCGCGTCTGGGCTGCGGCCAGGGCATCTGCCACGCCTGCGTAGTGATCGTCGACAATCCCGACGGCACCAGTGAAGAGGTGCGCACCTGCATTACCGGCGCGCACTACTTCGAAGGCAAGAAAGTCCGCACCATCGAGAGCCACGCCAAGCGTGACGAAGACGGTCAGGTGACTGAGCTGAACCCGATCCAGCAGCGCTTCGTCGATGAGTTCGCTTTCCAGTGCAGCTACTGCGCACCGGGCTTCGTCAACGCCGCGACCGTGCTGGTTGAGAAGCTGCAGCGCCAGCCGATTGTCAAAAGCCAGCTGGAACAAGTCATCGAGGACAGCCTCGGCCATCACGTCTGCCGTTGCACCGGGTACGTGCGTTACTACAACGCTACCCGCAACGTGCTGACCGATCTCGGCCTGGTCAAGGAGGGTTAAGCATGAAGCTTTTACTGACCCGCCTGACCCTGGCGGTCGGCCTCGCTGCGCCGGTGTTGTTTGCTCACGCCGATGATCAGGTCAAGCGTGGCGAGTATCTCGCACGCGCTGCTGACTGCATGGCTTGCCACACGGCAGCGGGTGGTGCGCCGTTTGCCGGCGGTCTGCCGATCGTCTCGCCGTTCGGCACGATCTACGGCACCAACATCACCCCGAGCAAAGAGCACGGCATCGGTTTGTATAACGATGACGAGTTCTTCGCGGCGCTTACCGAAGGCAAGCGTCGCGACGGTGCGAACCTGTATCCGGCGATGCCGTACACCTCGTATCACCTGATGCCGCGCGCGGATTCGGATGCGATCCATGCGTATCTGAAAACCATCGAGCCGATCGAGCGCGCAGCGCCGGTCACCAGTCTGAGCTTTCCGTTCAACGTGCGTCCGGGTCTGATCGGCTGGAACATGATGTACGGCAAAGACCTGAAACTGGAGTCGGCCGAAGGCAAAAGTGAAGCGTGGAAACGCGGCCAATACATGGTCGAAGTGCTCGGTCACTGCGGCGAATGCCACACCCCGCGCGGCCTGCCGGGTGCGATGCAGCTGGATAAACGCCTCACCGGCGGAATCCTTAATGGTTATCTGGCGCCGAGTCTGCTGGCTACTGATCTGGCCGCTCGCGGCTGGAACGAGCAGGATCTGAGCACGTTCCTCAAGCACGGCATGAGCGCGCAGGGGACGATGTTCAACGAGATGTTCCCGGTGTTCCACAACAGCACTCAGGGCCTGAGCGATCCGGATCTGGCGGCAATGGCGACGTTCCTGCTCGGCGACAAACCGCCGGCAGCCAAAACGCTTGTCGAAGTGCCGGTGGAAAAACTCAGTCCGAGCGCCCAGCGCGGCCAGCAGGAATACCTGAATGTCTGCGCCGGTTGCCATGCGGTCGGTGGTGAAGGCAAACCGCACATCGCGGTGGCCATGCGCGGCAACACCACGTTGCGCCTGGAAGATCCACGCAACCTGTTGCGCGTGATCGAAGATGGTATCGGCGAGCAGAAGTTTTCCGGTTTCGAGCACATGCAACCGATGCCGGGTTTTGCCGGCAAGCTCAGTCCTGAACAGCTGACCGATCTACTCAACTACCTGCGTCAAGGGTGGGGCGGCCAGTCTGCCGAGCTGGCAGTGAGCGAGGTGCAGAAGTTGCAAGCCGACGCACCGTCCATCGAGCACAAGGCCCACTGACATGCAGCATCTCGATCTACAAGTGGTGCGCCGCGCGCTGGAGTGGTCGGTGGCGGGGCAGCGTATCTGGCTCTGCACCGTGCTGACGACTTACGGCTCGGCACCGCGTGCGCCGGGTTCGCTGCTGGCGGTGAACGATGGTGGGCAGTGGATCGGCTCGCTGTCGGGTGGCTGTGTCGAGGAAGACTTTCTCGAACGCGTCGCCGAAGGTGCGTTTGTCGATGCGGTCAACGTCGTGCGCTACGGCGAGGGTGACGATCCGCGTTCGCGGGTCAGCCTGCCGTGTGGCGGCATTCTCGATGTGCTGGTAGAGAAATTTGACGCCGATTGTGATGTGCAGGCGCATCTGCGTGAGTTGGAGTCGGCGCTGCTCGGTCAGCGTCGCTTGATTCGCGAGGTCGATCTGGCCAGCGGTGCGCGCAGTCTGTTCGCAGATCGCGAGCAGGGTGCGCGCATCGAGCGTGAGATTGATCGGGTGCGGATTCGTGTTGGCGCGGCGCAGCGCTTGTTGCTCGCCGGTTATTCCAGCGTGGCGCAGGCGTGTGCCGAGTTCGCCGTGGGTCTCGGGTTTGAAGTGATTCTCTGCGATCCGCGTGATGAAGTGCTTGAAGGCGTGGTGCTAAACGGCGTGGAGATTCGTCGGCAATTGCCTTCGGTGTTCATCGCCGATGGTGGCTGCCACCGCGATACGGCGGTCGTCGCGTTGACCCACGATCCGCGCATCGACGATCTGGCGATGATGGAAGCGGTGCGCACCGAAGCGTTCTACATTGGCGTGATGGGATCGCTGCAGACCTCGCAGAAACGCTTTGAGCGACTGCGCCGGATCGGTGGGCTGGGCGAGTCTGAGTTGGCGCGGATCCATGCGCCGATCGGGCTTAACCTCGGCAGCAAGACGCCGGCGGAAATTGCTCTGGCGGTGCTGGCTGATATCCTGCGGATCCGTAGCGGGATTGCTCGGGATCAGCTCTGAAACCGTTCAGTGTTGAATAAAAAGGGCCGCTGTTCAGCGGCCCTTTTTTACATCCCGAATTTGTCGCGCAACCCGTAATACCAGGCACCCAGCGCCGCAAACGGTGTTCGCAGCAATTGGCCGCCGGGGAACGGGTAGTGGGGCAGATCGGCAAACGCATCAAAGCGCTCGGCCTGACCGCGTAACGCCTCAGCCAGAACCTTACCTGCCAGGTGTGTGTACGTCACGCCATGGCCGCTGCAGCCCTGCGAGTAATAGATGTTGTCACCCAAGCGCCCGACCTGAGGTAAGCGTGAGAGGGTCAGCAGGAAATTTCCGGTCCAGGCGTAATCAATCTTCACATCCTTGAGCTGCGGAAATGCCTTGAGCATCTTCGGGCGGATGATCGCCTCAATGTTCGCCGGATCCCGCGCGCCATAAACAACGCCGCCGCCGAAGATCAGACGTTTGTCGCCAGTCAGGCGGTAATAGTCGAGCAGGTAGTTGCAGTCTTCGACGCAGTAATCCTGCGGCAGCAATGTTTTCGCCAGCTCGTCACCCAGTGGCTCGGTAGTGATCACCTGAGTGCCGCACGGCATCGATTTGGCTGCCAGTTCCGGCACCAGATTACCGAGGTAAGCGTTGCCGGCGACAATGATGAACTTGGCCCTGACCTTGCCTTGCGGCGTATGTACCACCGGGTTGGCGCCACGCTCAATGCGCAGGGCAGGCGATTGCTCATAGATCGTGCCGCCGAGCGACTCGACCGCCGCTGCTTCGCCGAGGGCAAGGTTCAGCGGATGAATATGGCCGCCGCTCATATCGAGCATGCCGCCGACGTACTGATCACACGCGACCACTTCGCGGATGCGGCGTTGATCGAGCAGTTCCAGTTGCGTATGACCGAAGCGCTCCCAAAGACGCTTCTGCGATTCCAGGTGACCCATCTGCTTGGCGGTAATGGCTGCGAATACGCCGCCGTCCTTCAGGTCGCACTGAATGTTGTACTTGGCCACGCGCTCGCGAATGATCCGGCCACCCTCGAAAGCCATCTGCCCGAGCAAATGCGCCTGCTTCGGCCCAACGGTGCGTTCGATCACATCGATGTCACGGCTATAACTGTTAACGATCTGCCCGCCATTACGTCCAGAGGCGCCGAAACCGACCTTGGCCGCTTCCAGTACCGTCACGCGAAAACCGTTCTCCAGCAGAAACAGGGCAGACGACAATCCGGTATACCCGGCGCCGATCACACAGACGTCCGTCTCCACATCATCCTGCAAGGCCGGGCGGGGCGGTACGGTATTGGCCGACGCAGCGTAATAGGACTCTGGGTAAGGGGTGTTCGCCATCCGGCAGCCTCTGTTTAATATATTTTACGAGTGCACCGATCCTACCTGAGTTGAAAAACCTCTGCCAGCCACCGGAAAATCTTCGTCAGCGGCCCGAAATTAAATATTTTGCATATTCATAGGGTTAGGTGAAAAAAAGGTGTTGACACCCCTCGGGAATTCCGTAGAATGCCGCCTCACAGCAGGCACGTAGCTCAGTTGGTTAGAGCACCACCTTGACATGGTGGGGGTCGTTGGTTCGAGTCCAATCGCGCCTACCAAACAAAATCCGCTCTGCTGGGCGGTCTAGAAGGGCTCACCGAAAGGTGAGCCCTTTTTTGTTGTCTGCGATTTGTGCGGAGTGCTCAAAAAGTATCGGGCTTGTTCATCTGGGCGCCGGGAGTGCTGTTGTGACTGTAGGGATTATTGGCATTCAATATTCCAAGCCTCGACTCTCAGCCGTTCCAACAGGCTGCATCTCTTTAGAGATACTTGGTTTCCAGCCTTTTTTAAGGAGTTCTTTCCTCGCTGACAAAAAAGGCGTGCCTTCTTTTATCGGGATTTCTGTTGCGCTGGCAAAGGTGCAGCTGAAGCAAAGCAATAAAGATACGAACAGATGTGTTCTCATTTCGCAGTCCCGCCAAATTTCCTGTAAGTCGACACGACGTCGTCATAGGGCATGTACTTTTGGCCGGAGGGCTTTCCATTTAGCGGGCGGTTGGCTTGGCCTGGGCCCATGGGTAAAGCTTCCCACTGGCCAGATGCCTTGTGAATTGCATTTTTGATGTCACCATTTACGATTGGAGCAATTGCCTTTACCGATCGAAGGAATCTGTTACGCGAGCTGCGGGTTTGCCACTGATGGAAAAATCCTTTTCAAGGGGTCAGGCGGGTGCTGGCAGGCTGTCGCTGATTTCGACGATGCGAGCTATCCGTGGCGTCTTTATGAAATGTCTGGGCGGTGCGGGAGTCGGCGTGGAGTTGGGCGGGCGCTGGTGGGGAGGAGCCTGTCCATAGGTTTGGAGTGCATCGAATTGAACCGTCCATGTAACTTTCGTACGCAGATGATCCTACTATTTCGAAGGGTTGTTAACAATTGTTACATCTTTTTGGTTGACTGATTTGCGGCGAGTTTTTCGCGGATTTTCTCCGCGCTCTGATTGGTTTGGATCCTTGCTGATTTGCGTGCGAGTGATCAGGCAGGCTGGATGTGGCTGTCGCTACTCCTGGAGTTGTGCTTTGTGGCGGCCAATGAGTAACCGTCTGTCGCCATCGTCCTTTGAAATAATGTGGATATTTAATGACTTACGATGATTTTTAACCGACCGGTTATCAAAAATAAGTTGTTAGGTGCAGGATGATTCAGTAAGATCCGCCCCGCGTTCACCACCACGGTTTATGCATTTTTAAATCCCAAGCTTCCATCAGCTGCTTGGGATTTTTTTTGCCTGCGATTTGCCTCTACCGGCTGAATTTCTCGTTTCGGTCTCTCCTGAATGCCTGACGACACCCGACAGGCAAATCCTTGTTTTTTCAACTACTACTGACTGGCCGATTTTCAACTCTTTCTGATGAGGGTGTGTCGATGCTGGTTCATTGGTTTCTTGCAGCTGTTCATCTGCTGGCATTTGCCTTGGGTTTTTGGGCCGTACTGACGCGAGGGACGGCGTTCAGTCGCTTGGCGGCGGGGACGGGAGAGGCGGGGCGGGTTCTGCTGGCCGACAATTTCTGGGGGATCTGCGCACTGATCTTGTTGATCACCGGCGGGATGCGTGCCTTCGGCGGATATGAAAAAGGCACTGACTATTATCTTCATCAACCGCTGTTTCATCTGAAGATGACGCTGTTCGTTCTGATTCTGCTGATAGAGCTGGCGCCGATGATCACGCTGATCAAATGGCGGATCGCCAAGGCGCGGAGTGCGGAGCTCGATACCGGGCGAGCAAAGCTGTTCGCACGCATCAGTCACGTCGAAGCGCTCTTACTGGTGTTAATGATGGTTGCAGCCACTGGCATGGCGCGTGGTGTGGTGTTCGGATAGGAAGGCGAATTCCCTTCGCTCTATCGGAAATGTCCGACAGCCAGCCTTGAGAATGCTCGGTAGTATCGATCAGCAGAAGGGACGGGAGGGTAACGCGGCGGGTGCATGTGTCAGGCGCCGTGCCCAAGGAGCTTGGGAAGCGGGTGGCAAAACGGCGCGTGAATCTTTAGCCAGTCATTGCGCGCAAGCAAACGAACTGGCTACTGACTGCAGTGCGACTCAGGGAGTCTGTGGCTTGTCCGGGGCGGTCAGGCCAGCCTGAATACGCTGGTAGATTTCTTCGCGATGCACTGCAACGTTTTTCGGCGCGTTGATGCCGATGCGAACCTGTTGGCCGCTTACGCCCAGAATGGTGATGGTGATGTCATCACCGATGTTTATGCTTTCACCGACTTTGCGGGTGAGTATCAGCATGGTCTTCTCCTTGATTGCTTTGTAGGGCACCTGATTCAGACAGTGCAGAGGTCGGTGGTACGTATAGATTAGTGCGAAGTCTCACGGTTTGGGTGCCTCTTTCTGACGCGCAGATGCGGCATTAATTCCCAGGGCGTAACTATACAGAGGCTGCAATCATCAATCTCGTTGTTTTGTGCCCATTTTGCGGGGCTCGCGAAGTATTTATGAATGTTAAGATCGCCGCTTTGAGAATTCCGAGGGAAGCGTTGTGCGCAAATTGGTTTGGGTAGTCGCGGCACTGGTATTGGCAGGATGTGGTGAAGGCAAGAGTGTGGACGAGCAAAAGTCGCCAACGGTGGCCGCGACAGCTCCTGTCGCAGCATCTGTTGCGCAGTGGGATCTTGAAGTGCGTGGCGAAACGCCTCAGGCGGTCAGTGATCTGAGTGGCTGGTTGATCGAACACGCTTTCGTGCCGACAGTTGTCAGGGATGGTAGCGGCAAAACGCGCATTCTGATTGGTCCGTTCAATTCCCAGGCCGAAGCTGAAGCCCGAAAAGTGCAGGTGGATGCGGCGTTGGTGAAAGCCAAAAAACAGAATATTGAATCGGTCATCATCGAGCATCCGATCACGCCGTAACACGCTCCATTCGGCGGAGCTGCCTAAAGGTCATCAAGCGCGATTCGTTCCTTTTGAATCGCCGAAGATATCCAGAAGGAGCTCCCCATGGCCTCCGCCAATCCCTACAAGTTGTTCGATGTCACTTTGCAGCGTAAAACCCGATTGAGTCCGCACATGATGCGCCTCACTCTGGTGGGCGCACCCGTTTGCGAAATGGCCACGTGGGCGCCGGATCAACGGGTAAAGCTGTTTTTCCCTGCCGCCGACGGTTCACAGTCAACGCTTGCCCAGGACGAGGGGTGGTACGCGCGCTTCAAGTCGATGCTGGTCGATCGACGGCCCGCGATGCGCACCTACACCATTCGCCACCTGCGAGCTGAACAGGGCGAAGTGGATATCGATTTTGTTCTGCACGGTGAAACCGGTCCGGCATCGCGATGGGCCTTGCGCGCGCAGCCGGGGGACTCAATGCAGATTCTTGCCCCTGACAAACATTTTTTAGCGCAGCAGGCCGGTGGGTTCGAATGGAAGCCTCCGCGAGCGCTAAAGCAATTGCTACTCGTCGCCGATTCCACGGCGTTGCCGGCCGCCATGGGCATTCTCGACGAAATGGCGGTCCTCGCCGAGCCCCCGCAAACCCAAGCGTTCTTCGAAGTCGACAGTGCGCAAGACATGCTCGCCGTGCCTGACTGGCCTGGATTATCGGTGCAATGGTTGATTCGTGATGAGGCCAATGCAGAGGTCGCCGGTGCGCTGATGGTCGATGCGGTGCGGCAAGCGACCTTGCCCGTGCATACCTCTTCAGAGGGGCAGGCCGTGAAGCTTGCGGATGTCGATATTGATAAAGACATTCTCTGGGAAGTCGCCGACGCCGCAACCGGAGGTTTCTACGGCTGGATTGCAGGAGAAAGTGCGGCGGTCATGAGTCTGCGCAAATACCTGATCAAAGAGTGCGGCATCCCGCGCGAAGCGCTCAATCTGATGGGTTACTGGCGCTACAACAAATCTGGCAGCTAAGCATGAAAAAGGGCCTCGAACATCACGTTCGAGGCCCTTTTGTATTGCGTGAGGGATTAACCGCAGGCTTTCAGATTGACTGGCCCGACAAATTCATTGCCGCGCCCCATCACACACGCCACGCTCTGATTACGCTGGCGTTCCCAGTCCTGCACGGGATAGGTCTTGTCCCACGCCTCGTACAATTGACGATCCTGTTTCGACAGGCGCAGGCCATATTGCTTGCTCATGTAGAAATAGGTGCGGGCGATCATGCCGCGAATCGAAGGGCGCGGCATGACCTTCTTTGCCTTGAAGTCGACCTGAGTCAGACACGAGCCGTACTGACCGGATTGCACCGGTAGCCAGCCGTAACTGAAGTTGCTGCGGTCGCCATTGACCTCACCGATGCTCGGCACCAGGTTGTGCAGGTCGGCCTCGGCTTTCTGGTAGGACGGGTCATAGCGTGTGCAGTTCTTGCGACCGCCTTCCTGCCAGCATTGACGCTGATGGCCAAACTGCCACGCAGGCACGATGTGCTCCCACTCGATGCGCGAAGCGCGTTTGGCGTTTTTGCGCGGTATATAACCGCAAGCCTTCAAATCAACTTTGTTGCCGGTGTATTTGCATCCGCAGTAAAACTCGGTGGACTGCGGCGCGTACAGCTTCCAGGCGACCTTCTTGGCTTCGGTGAAGGTGCGGGGTGCGCCGGCCTGAGCCCCCATGGCGACGAACAACAACAGTAAAGCGAAAAAGCGGACACTCATTGAATCAATCTTCCTTCGGCACAACCCAAAAAATCTGCACGCCGCCATCGTCTCGGTAGGCGAGGGTGACGTTGTCGTTCTCGTCGATTTCCTCGAGCAGGCGCTCCCACTCATCCATCGGCTCATCCGGCAAACGGAAGATCAGCGCGGCTTTGGCTTTTTGTGCGGTGGGGGAGTTGATGATTTTCTGAACGCGCAGACCCATGCGTTCGTAAGCATCAGGAGCATCAGGAGCATCAGGAGAGGTGGCCACGAGGTTATCCTTATTAAGCTGTACGTGCATACAGTATTTAACTGTAAGCAATTTCGCAACTGCTTAAAATTCAAGAAAATCCTCTGACAGCGGTTTTCGGATTTTGGTGTAGGTCGTGTCGACTTTTTTGTGGGAAAAATGCAGAAGGGTTGTAAGCAGCCCACCACTCGCCAGACAGGAGAGTGGTGAACCAAGTGCCCGATCGAGAATCGACCGGGCGAAGGTCAATCAGTATTCCCAGAACATCCGTTGCAGTTCCTTGCTGTCATTGGTTTTGGTCAATGCGACCATCGCCAGGATGCGGGCTTTCTGCGGGTTCAGGTCGTGCGCGACAACCCAGTCGTATTTGTCGTCTGGCTGCTCGGCGTTGCGCAGAACGAAGCCGCCAGCGTTGACGTGAGACGAACGAATGATTTGCACGCCATCCTTGCGCAGCGCTTGCAGGGTCGGAACTACGCGAGAGGATACGGAGCCGTTGCCGGTACCGGCGTGGATGATCGCCTTGGCGCCGGACTGCGCGAGAGCCTTGTAGGCGGTATCGCTCACGTTGCCGTAGGAATAAGCGATTTCTACGTCAGGAAGACTCTTGATGTTTTTGATGTCGAATTCCGAATCCATGGTGTGACGCTTGGCTGGCAAGCGGAACCAGTAGGATTTGCCTTCGACCACCATGCCCAACGGACCCCAGGCGCTCTTGAAGGCCTCGGTCTTGATGTTGATCATTTTGCTGACGTCGCGACCGGACTGGATTTCATCGTTCATGGTCACCAGTACGCCTTTGCCGCGTGCATCTTTACTGCTGGCGACAGCGACGGCGTTGTACAGGTTGAGCATGCCATCTGCCGACATGGCAGTGCCTGGACGCATCGAGCCAACGACGATGATCGGCTTGTCAGTCTTCTCGACCAGATTGAGGAAGTAGGCGGTTTCTTCCAGGGTGTCGGTACCGTGGGTGATGACGATGCCGTCGACGTCTTTGCTGTCAGCCAGTTCCGCAACACGGCGGCCCAATTGCAGCAGGTTGTCGTTGGTGATGCTTTCCGAAGCAATCTGCATGACCTGTTCGCCGCGCACATTGGCCAGTTTGTTCAGCTCGGGAATGCCGGCAATCAATTGTTCGATGCCAACTTTAGCGGCCTGGTAGGTGGCGCTGTTGGCAGCACTCGCGCCGGCACCGGCAATGGTGCCGCCAGTGGCAAGTACCACCACGTTAGCGAGTTTTGTCTGGGTTTCGACTTCTTTCGCCTGAAGGGCGGTAGGCAAAAGCAGGAGAAGGGCCAAAGCGCCCGGAACCAAAGTGTTAAAAGCAGATTTCATTATTTTTCTCTCTAGTAGTGAGACGGTGCTGATGCAGGTTCATCTAGATGCGCCCCGGGCTGATCTGAATGCCTGGAGTGCTATGGGAAGAGCAGGATCTGTACCAGCCGTACTTTGCTTTAGAGAAATGTTTAACCTGATGATTTAAATCAAGTTTTTATGATTTGGAAAAGAGCAGAGGAAATCGCCTATCCGGGTTTCCGAACAATGGAAGCTTTCGCGTTCGGTTCACCGAAAAGGACTACCGATCCTGTCGAACGAATCTGCTTGCCGGATTCGAATGTTCTGCTAAAGAAAGCCCCGCGCTGGCCGATGGTGGTTCAAGGAAACTAAAATGTAGGGAGTCCACATGTCACTGACGATTGGTTTGGCAAACCCCGGCGCCGTCACCATCGGCGGCAAAACTGCGGCGACCATCAATGCCTTGAGCGAGGCGCAGACAGATGCGTCCGCTGAGGCATTGGGCACTGAGAAGGAACCAGGCAATCAGGTCCGAACCGGTGGCGCCGCGCCAGAAGACAGCAAGGCTGAAAGTAGCGATAACCTGAGCGTTACCGTCAAAATGCTGCTGAAGCGAATGCAGGAATTACAGAAGCAGCTTCAGGAACAGCAGCAGCGTCTGGCGGCGGCGCAGGCTCAGAGTTATCCGACGCCGGAGGCGAAGTCGCAGGCGGTGATGTCCATTCAGGGGCAGATTGCGCAAACCAGTGGCGAGATGATGGAAGTCGCGGGAGCACTGCTCAAGGAAATGACCAAGGATTCCACCAGCGGTAATCTGGTCAGCACCACGGCATAAACAGCGAAGGGGCGACTCGGCAGATTCGCCCTACAACAAATGACGATTTCTGATTGTTGACAAATGTCGGCGAGATTCGCATAGTCCGGTCTACGCAAACGTTTGCGCGGCTTTCCCGATGCACTGTCTCTCGGCTGAAAGCGACGTAGCTTACGCCAGCGCAAGCGTTGCTCACAATAATCATAAGATCGGAGTGAACCCATGAAGCTGCCATTTGCTGGACGTCTTCTCGCTGTCGCTATGCTGGCCGCCGCCGCTGCCACGCTCCCTGTCTCTTCGGCGTTCGCCGAATCCCCTGAAAAGCCCAAGGTCGCGCTGGTCATGAAGTCCCTGGCCAACGAATTCTTCCTGACCATGGAAGATGGGGCCAAGGCTTATCAAAAAGAGCATTCCGCCGATTTCGATCTGATCTCCAACGGGATCAAGGACGAGACGGATACTGCTGGCCAAACGCGGATCGTCGAGCAAATGATCCTGGCGAAGGTCAATGCCCTGGTCATTGCGCCATCTGACTCCAAAGCCATGGTGCCGGTGATCAAGAAGGCCGTGGATGCCGGTATTACCGTGATCAACATCGACAACCAGCTCGATCCGCAAATCGTCAAAAGCAAGAACATCAGCGTGCCATTCGTTGGCCCGGATAACCGTAAAGGCGCACGTCTGGTCGGTGAGTATCTGGCGAAACAGCTCAAGGCCGGTGATCAGGTCGGCATCATCGAAGGCGTGTCGACGACGACCAATGCCCAGCAGCGTACCGCTGGCTTCAAGGACGCGATGGACGCGGCGCAGATCAAGGTCGTTTCCCTGCAGTCCGGTGATTGGGAAATCGACAAAGGCAACAAGGTTGCCGCTTCGATCCTCAGCGAATACCCGGACGTCAAGGCGCTGCTGGCCGGTAACGACAGCATGGCCGTCGGCGCCGTCTCCGCTGTACGTGCCGCCGGCAAGGCGGGTCAGGTACAGGTTGTCGGTTACGACAATATCAACGCCATCAAGCCAATGCTCAAAGACGGTCGCGTGCTCGCGACTGCCGATCAGTTCGCCGCCAAACAGGCTGTTTTCGGTATCGAAACTGCGCTGAAAATCATCAAGGGCGAGAAGGTCGACAGCGGAACCAACGGCGTGATCGAAACACCGGTTGAACTGGTCACCAAGTAAGACTTCTGGCGACACAACGACGCTCGCCCGTCCGGGCGAGCGTATGGAGAGTTTTTTATGTCAGTTTCCGCCCCGAACGCTGTCCTCTCGGTCAGCGGTATCGGTAAGACCTATGCGCAACCGGTGCTCACCGGCATCGATTTGACGCTGATGCGCGGTGAAGTGCTGGCGCTGACCGGCGAGAATGGCGCCGGCAAAAGCACCCTGTCGAAGATCATTGGTGGCCTGGTCACGCCGACCACCGGCCAGATGCAATTCCAGGGCAAGGACTATCGCCCTGGCAGTCGCACCCAGGCTGAAGACCTCGGCGTGCGCATGGTCATGCAAGAGCTCAACCTGTTACCGACGCTGTCGGTGGCGGAGAACCTGTTTCTCGATAACCTGCCAAGCAACGGTGGCTGGATCAGTCGCAGGCAATTGCGCAAAGCGGCGGTCGAAGCCATGGCGCAAGTCGGTCTTGACGCGATCGATCCCGATACTCTGGTCGGCGAGTTGGGAATCGGCCATCAGCAGATGGTCGAAATCGCCCGCAATCTGATCGGTGATTGCCATGTACTGATTCTTGATGAACCGACCGCGATGTTGACAGCGCGCGAAGTCGAAATGCTCTTCGAGCAGATCACTCGTCTTCAGGCACGCGGTGTTTCCATCATTTACATCTCCCACCGTCTCGAAGAACTGGCGCGCGTGGCCCAGCGCATTGCCGTGCTACGTGACGGTAACCTGGTGTGCGTCGAGCCGATGGCCAACTACAACAGCGAGCAGTTGGTGACGCTGATGGTCGGTCGCGAGCTGGGCGAACACATTGACATGGGGCCGCGCAAGATTGGCGCTCCGGCATTGACGGTCAAAGGCCTGAGCCGTTCGGACAAAGTGCGCGATGTCTCTTTCGAGGTGCGCGCGGGCGAGATCTTCGGGATTTCCGGACTGATCGGGGCAGGGCGCACAGAGTTGTTGCGCTTGATCTTTGGTGCAGACACCGCCGACAGTGGCACCATCGCCCTCGGTTCGCCGGCGAAAGTGGTCAGTGTGCGTTCGCCGGTCGATGCGGTGCGCAATGGCATCGCGCTGATCACTGAAGACCGCAAGGGCGAAGGCTTGCTGCTCAGTCAATCGATCAGCGCCAACATCGCACTGGGCAACATGCCAGAAATTTCCAGTGGCGGTGTCGTCAACAACGGCGACGAAATCGCTTTGGCGCAGCGTCAGATCGACGCCATGCGCATTCGCAGTTCGAGCCCGACCCAACTGGTTTCAGAGTTGTCCGGTGGTAACCAGCAGAAGGTGGTGATCGGCCGTTGGCTGGAACGTGATTGCTCCGTGCTGCTGTTTGACGAGCCTACCCGTGGCATCGACGTGGGCGCCAAGTTCGACATTTATGCACTGCTCGGCGAATTGACTCGTCAGGGCAAAGCGCTGGTGGTGGTGTCCAGTGACCTGCGTGAACTGATGCTGATCTGTGACCGGATCGGCGTGTTGTCGGCCGGGCGCCTGATCGACACCTTCGAGCGCGACAGCTGGACCCAGGATGATTTGCTTGCTGCCGCGTTCGCCGGCTACCAAAAACGTGATGCGTTGCTCAACGAAGCGGCGCCTAGGGATCTCCCATGAAAACTGCATCTCCTGCCGGCAAGCGTAGTGGCAACTTCTACGGCCTGGGCACTTATCTGGGCCTGGCCGGCGCCTTGTTGGCGATGGTTGCGCTGTTCTCGGTCTTGAGCAGCCACTTTCTGTCCTATAACACCTTCAGTACCCTGGCCAACCAGATTCCCGACCTGATGGTGCTGGCGGTCGGCATGACCTTCGTGCTGATCATTGGTGGCATCGATCTGTCTGTGGGTTCGGTTCTGGCGCTGGCGGCCTCGACGGTCAGCGTCGCCATGCTTGGCTGGGGCTGGAGCGTATTGCCGGCGGCGTTGCTCGGCATGGCGGTGGCGGCACTGGCTGGTACCGTTACCGGTTCGATCACCGTGGCATGGCGAATTCCTTCATTTATCGTTTCCCTCGGCGTGCTGGAAATGGCCCGGGGCCTGGCGTACCAGATGACGGGATCGCGCACGGCTTACATCGGTGATTCATTTGCCTGGCTGTCCAACCCGATTGCGTTTGGTATCTCGCCGTCGTTCATCATTGCCTTGCTGGTAATTTTCATTGCCCAGGCGGTTTTGACCCGCACCGTGTTCGGTCGCTACTTGATCGGCATTGGCACCAATGAGGAGGCGGTGCGTCTGGCCGGGATCAATCCGAAACCTTACAAGATTCTGGTATTCAGCCTGATGGGTTTGCTGGCCGGGATCGCTGCGCTGTTTCAGATTTCCCGTCTTGAGGCCGCCGACCCGAATGCCGGCTCAGGCCTTGAACTGCAAGTCATCGCTGCCGTGGTGATCGGCGGAACCAGCCTGATGGGCGGGCGTGGCTCGGTGATCAGTACGTTCTTCGGCGTGTTGATCATTTCCGTGCTGGCGGCCGGCCTGGCGCAGATTGGTGCGACCGAACCGACCAAGCGCATCATCACCGGTGCGGTCATCGTGATCGCCGTGGTGCTTGATACTTATCGCAGTCAACGCGCCAGTCGACGGGGCTGATATACAAATATGGCAACGATCAAGGATGTAGCGGCACTTGCAGGCATCTCCTACACGACCGTGTCGCATGTGGTTAACAACACGCGGCCGGTCAGTCAGGAAGTGCGCCTGAAAGTCGAGGCGGCGATCAAGAGTCTCGACTACGTGCCGAGTGCGGTGGCGCGCTCGCTGAAAGCCAAGACCACCGCAACCATCGGTTTGCTGGTACCCAACAGTCTCAACCCGTACTTCGCCGAACTGGCCCGGGGCATCGAGGATTATTGCGAGCGAAACGGCTATTGCGTGATCCTCTGCAACTCCGACGACAACCCGGAAAAACAGCGCAGCTATTTACGCGTCCTGCTGGAAAAACGCATCGACGGTTTGATTGTCGCCTCTGCCGGCGGCGATAGCGGTCTGGCGCAAGGGCTGGCCGGTGTGAAGACGCCGATGGTCATTGTCGACCGAGGCCTGGAAGGTGTAGACGCGGATCTGGTACGCATCGATCACGAGTACGGCGCGTATCTCGCCACTCGGCATTTGCTGGAGTTGGGCCACCGCGATATTGCCACTATCGGCGGTCCGGCCAGTACCAGCGTGGCGCAAATGCGTCAGGCCGGATATTGCCGGGCGCTGCAAGAGGCGGGCATCGAAGTGCGGCAGGCGCGCATGCTGGAAAGTGATTTCACCAGCACCGGCGGTTACAACGCGGCAGCGCTTCTACTGGAAAGCAATCCGCCGAGCGCCATTTTTGCCGGTAACGACATGATTGGTATCGGCGTGCTGCGCGCGGCGGCCGAGCGCAATGTGCGGGTGCCAAGTGAGCTGTCGGTGATCGGCTTCGACGATATCCAGATGAGCCGTTACGTGTATCCGGCACTGACCACCGTCGGCCAGTCGATCCTGCAATTGGGCGAGATGGCGGCCGAAGTGCTGCTGCGAAGGATTGCCACACCGGATCGGGGCACTGATCAGCGGATCGTGACCCCGAGTATTGTCTTGCGCGAATCGACCGCGCCGTTGTCCGGCGTGTTCACCGAATACCGCTGAAACCGAATTGACGAGTAGTGATGTATGCCAGCAAATGTAGTGGTAATAGGCAGCCTGAACATGGATCTGGTCACCCGCGCGCCACGGCTGCCGCGGGGCGGTGAAACGCTGATCGGTCATTCCTTCATCACCGTTTCCGGTGGCAAGGGCGCCAATCAGGCGGTGGCGGCTGCACGACTGGGCGCGCAGGTCGCCATGGTCGGCTGCGTCGGCAACGACGACTATGGTGTGCAATTGCGTGACGCGTTGCTGGCCGAGCAGGTCGACTGTCAGGCGGTGAGTGCTGTCGAAGATTCCAGTGGCGTAGCGCTGATCGTGGTCGATGACAACAGTCAGAACGCCATTGTGATTGTCGCGGGCGCCAACGGTGCAATGACGCCGGCAGTGATCGACCGGTTTGATGCGGTGTTGCAAGCCGCCGACGTGGTGATTTGCCAGCTCGAGATCCCTGATGCAACTGTAGGGCACGCACTCAAGCGCGCGCGCGCGCTGGGCAAGACCGTGATCCTCAATCCGGCGCCGGCCAGTCGACCGCTTCCAGCAGACTGGTTTGCCGCGATCGATTATCTGATTCCCAACGAGAGCGAAGCGGCCGCGTTGAGTGGCCTGACGGTCGACTCGCTGCAAACAGCGGAAAATGCTGCCAGTCATCTGATCGCCTTGGGTGCGGGCAAAGTCATCATCACCCTTGGTGCTGAAGGTTCGCTGTTCGCGAGTGGCAAGGGCTTTGAGCATTTCCCCGCGCCGAAGGTAAAAGCTGTCGATACCACTGCCGCCGGGGACACCTTCGTCGGTGGTTTTGCGGCTGCGTTGGCCGGTGGCAAATCCGAAGCCGAGGCCATTCGCTATGGGCAGATCGCCGCAGCACTGTCGGTTACTCGCGCCGGCGCGCAACCGTCCATTCCAACCATATCCGACGTACAGGCCTTTAAACCCGCATGAAAAAGACTCCTTTGCTCAACGTCGCGCTGTCGCGACTGATCGCATCCTTGGGCCATGGCGACATGCTCGTCATCGGTGATGCCGGATTGCCGGTGCCTCCCGGTGTCGAGTTGATCGATCTGGCGCTGACCCACGGCGTTCCCGATTTCGTCAGCACCCTGAAAGTCGTGCTCAGCGAGATGCAAGTGGAAAGCCATGCACTGGCCAAGGAGATCTTTGACAAGCAACCGACGGCGCTGACCACGCTGGACGCGCTGAATGACGAGGGCGAACTGGGTCGTCGCGACCTGCTCAGTCATGAGCAATTCAAGGTTCTCAGCCGCCAGGCGCGGGCGATTGTGCGTACAGGCGAATGTCAGCCGTACTGCAACATCGTGCTCGTCGCCGGGGTTACGTTCTAACTTTCGATGTCCACCTGCACAAGGAATGCGCCATGCAACGCTATGCTCACAAACTGCATCAATTAATCCGGAGTCTGCTGCTTTTGTCCGTGATAACTGCGACCGGCGCTCAGGCGGCGGAAAAAATCGACCTGATCATCGACACCGATCCGGGCGCGGACGACGTGGTCGCCTTGCTGTTCGCCCTGGCCTCACCCGATGAACTGAATATTCGTGCACTGACCACAGTGGCCGGCAACGTGCGTCTCGACAAGACATCGCGTAACGCGCGCCTGGCTCGCGAGTGGGCAGGGCGGGAGGACGTTCCGGTCTACGCCGGGGCGCCAAAGCCGCTGATGCGTACGCCAATCTATGCCGAGAACATCCATGGCAAGGAGGGGCTGTCGGGTGTCACTGTGCATGAGCCGAAAAAGGGCCTGGCGGAAGGTAATGCGGTCAACTATCTGATCGATACCCTGAAAAAAGCCAAGCCACACAGCATCACTATCGCCATGCTCGGTCCGCAGACCAACCTGGCGCTGGCATTGATCCAGGAGCCCGAGATTGTTCAGGGCATCAAGGAAGTAGTGATCATGGGTGGTGCGCACTTCAATGGTGGCAACATCACCCCCGTGGCTGAATTCAACCTGTTTGCCGACCCGCAAGCCGCCGAAGTGGTGCTCAAGAGTGGCGTAAAACTGACTTATCTGCCACTGGACGTGACGCACAAGATCCTCACCAGTGACGCGCGGCTGAAGCAGATTGCCGCGCTCAACAACAATGCGGGGAAAATCGTCGGCGACATCCTCAATGAGTACATCAAGGGCGATATGGAGCACTACGGTATTTCGGGCGGCCCGGTGCATGATGCGACCGTCGTGGCGTATTTGCTCAAGCCGGAGCTGTTCACCGGTCGTTCGGTGAATGTCGTGGTGGATAGCCGTGAAGGGCCGACGTTCGGGCAAACCATTGTTGACTGGTACGACGGTCTGAAAGCACCGAAGAATGCATTCTGGGTTGAAAATGGCGACGCCCAGGGCTTCTTCGACTTGCTCACCGAGCGCCTGAAACGCTTGAAGTAAGCAACCCGCCCGCAGGTGCCAGCCTGCGGGTTTTTACCCCTTTGTTGCGAGTTCGTGCTCGACCTGTTCGGTCGGGTAGCGCTCGAAAATCTGCTTGATGAATTGCTGGGCCGCTTCTGTGCCCAGCTCTTTAACCAATAGATCGATACCAATCAGCGCCAGTTCTTCAGTGGTTCCAGGGCTATAAGAACTGTGTCCGTCTGCCCATTTGGCGTTGATGGCGGCGTCGATGCTGATGGTGGTCATGAGAGCGCTCGAAAAGTCGAAAGGTCTGAGTGCCGAGTTAACCATTTTGTCGGGCGTTTGGCACTGCGACTTAGGCATGAGCACACGGCTATGCGACACTTGGTCTTTTCCGGCTGATCCAAGGACTGTGTTGTGCAGATCGATTTGAATACCCCTGATGGCCTTACGCTCGACGCGGTGCGTCAGTTGCTGGCCTCGGCCAGTGATGATGAGCACACCCAGCTGCGCGTGACGAAGGGCGGTATTGCTTACATTTCCTCGGGCGTGACCGGTGGGCAGGACATCGATAGTCTGCTGTTTCGTCTTGAGACGTGGGCCAAGGGTTCGGGCTACGTCGGAAATGTCGCAGCCAGCGATGAAGTCTGGGTGATGCAGATTTTCAATGCGCTCAAGGATAACTGGCCCAATCCGCCCTTTGACTACATCGATGTCTACTGAGCGCCGTTAATATTCAGTCACGATTGATAGATGAAGAGTCGAGCTACGCTCAGGCACACTCGGCGTTTTTCTGATCGTGGGGCAGGGTGATGGCCTTGGCCGTGAAACCAAACGCCGCGATGGCGGTCGCACGATCTCAGCTTAACTTTATTGAATACAAGGAGGCTTCATGCCTTTGAAGTTCGCGACACTGGGTGCACTTATGGCCGCAGCCCTGTTGGCCGGTTGCAGTACGAGTTCCAGCGAGTCGGCAAAGGATCCAGTGGCAACCGAATCGGGTCACAGCCGCTGTGAAGCAACGGCGGCGCAGTTCGCCATTGGCAAGAAGGCTTCACCTGAGTTGCTGGAGCAGGCTCGCGCCAAAGCCGGTGCGCAGAATGCTCGTTTCCTCAAGCCTAACGATATGATCACGCTGGAGTACCGCTCCGATCGCCTTAACCTGAATACCGACAACAATCTGGTGATCACTCGCGTCAACTGCGGCTGATCGCAGAACGCTTAGGTTACAGGCATAAAAAACCCCGTCACATGGACGGGGTTTTTTTAGTGCGCCGAGAAATTACTCTGGGCGAACCTGTGCAGCTTGCATACCCTTTTGGCCTTTCTCAGCCACGAAGGAGACAGTCTGGCCTTCTTTCAGGCTTTTGAAACCGTCGGATTCGATAGCTTTGAAGTGTACGAACAGGTCGTCACCGCCACCTTGAGGAGTGATGAAGCCGAAGCCTTTTTCATCGTTGAACCACTTAACGGTGCCGGTTTGGCGATTAGACATGGTGTATCTCCAAGAAACATATATTTTTCAGTACTGTGCTGCTCAGGCCAACTGGGCACACCCGGGTATCATAGTCGAAATGTTCGCTTTGGTAGCCCCCCGGACGTGCTGTTTGCCAATCAGTCGTGTTTTCTTTACTGCCTTTTTTGGCTGCAGGCCCCGGTTTAAAAGGCTTCGAGCGAAAAGTAAAGACAATAAAAAAACCTGTAAAACCTGCATAAATCGTCTGAAAAGGCTCATTTCTTGCGCTTTTTTCCAGCCTTTAGCCGATCATCAAGGCCTTTTTTATCACTTTTTAGCCGGGGTATTCGCCTTGCATTTGGCGATTTGACCCAAGGCTTTCTGTTGCAGATCAGGCGTTGCCTTGTTGTCCATCAGTGCCTGAATGTCGCTGGCTGGATAAGACTTGATTGCGTCCGCGCCACAGGCACAGTGGGATTTCGCTGCAGCGGCGCCAATTTGTGGAGTGGCCGCCTGTGTGCACTGGGCCATGTACTTCTCACGCTCGCCCTTCGGCCAATCGGCGTGAGCGCTCAGCGGCAGCAGTAGAACAATGGGGGCGACTACGGCGAATAAGGTGTTCAGACGCATGCGAGGATGCTCCTTGTGGGTCAGTGTCTTGTTATCTGAGGGCTGAAGGGCCGATCAAGTTCAGCACTCTGGCATAAAAACGGACGATTTGCCTTCTGGTCAAACAGAGGCATAAGTGACCGCTCATCTGTGCTAGCATGCCGGGCTCAAGCGTTCTCAGGCTCCGGATGACACTCAGTCCCGGCAGCAGTCAGCGTGCGAATATTCTGATTTGAATCCCAGTCACTCTGGTTCGGTTTTCCGGTTGGCCGCAAGGCTCCTGCCGCTGTAAGGCAGGCGTTCGTCATTGAATGGCCTGGATCGGATCTTGTACTGGCTCATCCCAACCCACGTGACCTTTGGTAGGGGTCACCACTAGGAGAGGAGGCGCCATGCCAACTATTACTCTTCCCGACGGCAGTCAACGTTCATTCGATCATCCGGTTTCCGTAGCCGAGGTCGCCGCATCCATTGGTGCTGGCCTGGCCAAAGCCACCTTGGCCGGCAAGGTCAATGGCCAACTGGTCGACGCCAGCGACATCATCAGCAGCGACGCGACCCTGCAAATCATTACGCCAAAGGATGAAGAGGGGCTGGAGATCATTCGCCACTCTTGTGCTCACCTGGTTGGCCATGCGGTCAAGCAGCTGTACCCGACTGCGAAAATGGTCATCGGGCCGGTCATCGACGAAGGCTTCTATTACGACATCGCCTTCGAGCGTCCTTTCACTCCGGACGACATGGCTGCGATCGAACAGCGCATGCAGCAGCTGATCGAAAAAGATTACGACGTGATCAAGAAAGTCACTCCGCGCGCCGAAGTGATCGAAGTGTTCAAGGCCCGCGGCGAAGATTACAAGCTGCGCCTGGTCGAGGACATGCCGAACGAGCAGGCCATGGGTCTGTACTATCACGAAGAATACGTCGACATGTGCCGCGGTCCGCACGTGCCGAACACCCGCTTCCTGAAATCCTTCAAGCTGACCAAGCTGTCGGGCGCCTACTGGCGTGGTGACGCCAAGAACGAGCAGTTGCAGCGCGTTTACGGCACCGCTTGGGCCGACAAGAAGCAGCTGGCGGCTTACATCCAGCGCATCGAAGAAGCTGAAAAGCGCGATCACCGCAAGATCGGCAAGCGTCTGGGCCTGTTCCACACCCAGGAAGAATCCCCGGGCATGGTGTTCTGGCATCCGAACGGCTGGACTCTGTACCAGGTGCTCGAGCAGTACATGCGCAAGATCCAGCGTGACAACGGCTATCTTGAGATCAAAACCCCTCAAGTCGTTGACCGCAGCCTGTGGGAGAAATCCGGGCACTGGGCCAACTACGCCGACAACATGTTCACCACGCAGTCGGAAAACCGCGACTACGCCATCAAGCCGATGAACTGCCCGTGCCACGTGCAGGTGTTCAACCAGGGCTTGAAGAGCTACCGCGAGTTGCCGATGCGTCTGGCCGAGTTCGGTGCCTGCCACCGTAACGAGCCGTCGGGTGCGTTGCACGGCATCATGCGTGTGCGTGCGTTCACTCAGGACGACGCCCACATCTTCTGCACCGAAGAGCAGATGCAGGCCGAATCCGCTGCATTTATCAAGCTGACCATGGACGTTTATCGTGACTTCGGTTTCACCGATGTCGAGATGAAACTGTCCACTCGTCCGGAAAAACGCGTCGGTTCCGACGAGCTGTGGGATCGCGCTGAAGCTGCATTGGCTGCAGCCCTTGATTCTGCGGGCCTGCCGTACGATCTGCAGCCGGGCGAAGGTGCATTCTACGGTCCGAAGATCGAATTCTCGCTGAAAGATTGCCTCGGTCGCGTCTGGCAGTGTGGTACCTTGCAGCTCGATTTTAACCTGCCTGTCCGTTTGGGCGCTGAATACGTCTCTGAAGACAACAGCCGCAAACACCCAGTGATGTTGCACCGTGCGATCCTCGGTTCCTTCGAGCGTTTCGTCGGGATCCTGATCGAGCACTACGAAGGTGCGTTCCCTGCCTGGCTCGCGCCAACGCAGGCGGTGATCATGAATATCACTGATAAACAGGCAGATTTTGTTGCAGAAGTTGAAAAAACTCTCAACGAAAGCGGATTTCGTGCCAAGTCCGACTTGAGAAATGAAAAGATCGGCTTTAAAATCCGCGAGCATACTTTGCTCAAGGTTCCCTATCTCTTGGTTATCGGAGATAAGGAAGTCGAGATGCAGACTGTCGCTGTGCGTACTCGTGAAGGTGCTGACCTGGGCTCGATGCCCGTCGCCCAGTTCGCTGAGTTTCTCGCGCAAGCGGTTTCCCGGCGTGGTCGCCCAGATTCGGAGTAATTATTATTAAGCGTGAAATGAGACAAGATAAACGAGCTGCACCGAAAGCCCCGATCAACGAGAATATCTCGGCACGCGAGGTTCGGTTAATTGGCGCTGATGGCGAGCAGATTGGCATCGTCTCGATTGATGAAGCGCTTCGTATTGCTGAAGAAGCAAAGCTTGATCTGGTGGAAATCTCCGCAGACGCAATCCCACCGGTTTGCCGTGTGATGGATTACGGCAAATCGATCTTCGAAAAGAAGAAGCAGGTTGCCGCGGCGAAGAAGAACCAGAAGCAGATTCAGGTAAAAGAAATCAAGTTTCGTCCAGGGACGGAGGAAGGGGATTACCAGGTAAAACTGCGCAACCTGGTACGTTTCCTGAGTGATGGGGACAGGGCCAAGGTATCCTTGCGATTCCGCGGCCGTGAGATGGCCCACCAGGAGCTGGGGATGGAACTCCTCAAGCGGGTTGAAGCTGACCTGCTCGAGTACGGTTCGGTCGAACAGCATCCTAAGATGGAAGGACGCCAGCTGATCATGGTCATCGCCCCGAAAAAGAAGAAGTAATCAACAGGGCACGGCAGGCCTTCTGATTATGTTTATCAACTGAATGCGGAGTATCCGAACATGCCAAAAATGAAAACCAAAAGTGGTGCTGCTAAGCGGTTTCTGAAAACTGCTAACGGTATCAAGCACAAGCACGCTTTCAAGAGCCACATCCTGACTAAAATGTCGACCAAGCGTAAGCGTCAACTGCGCGGTAGCAGCTTGCTGCATCCGTCTGACGTGGCAAAAGTCGAGCGCATGCTGCGCCTTCGTTAATTTTAGTCAAGAATAGAGGAAGTAACTCATGGCTCGTGTAAAGCGTGGCGTCATTGCCCGTAAGCGTCACAAAAAAATTCTGAAACTTGCTAAAGGCTACTACGGCGCACGCTCCCGCGTATTCCGTGTTGCCAAGCAAGCGGTAATCAAGGCAGGCCAATACGCCTACCGTGACCGTCGTCAGAAAAAACGTCAGTTCCGCGCTCTGTGGATCGCTCGTATCAACGCTGGTGCTCGTGTTAACGGTCTGTCCTACAGCCGTTTCATCGCTGGCCTGAAAAAAGCGTCCATCGAGATCGACCGTAAGGTTCTGGCTGATCTGGCAGTGAACGAAAAAGCGGTGTTTGCTGCGATTGTCGAGAAAGCTAAAGCCACCTTGGCTTAAGTACCCCCGACAATCACCCGGCCTCACTTCCGTGGGGCCAGGTGGTAAACGTCTTAAATAGGGGAAGAGCCTTCAAGCTCTTCCCCTATTTTGTATCTGGAGTCTGTACATGGAAAACCTGGATGCGCTGGTCTCTCAAGCACTAGAGGCTGTGCAAAGCGCTGAAGATATCAATGCCCTGGAGCAAATCCGGGTTCAATACCTTGGCAAAAAAGGTGAATTGACTCAGGTGATGAAGACCCTGGGGAATTTGCCGGCAGAAGAGCGTCCGCAAGTCGGCGCCCTGATCAACGTTGCCAAGGAGCGTGTCACAGGCGTACTCAATGCGCGCATGGCCCTGTTTGAAGAAGCCGAACTGGCTGCCAAACTGTCTGCCGAATCCATTGACGTGACGTTGCCTGGCCGTGGCCAGACCTCCGGTGGTCTGCATCCGGTAACCCGGACTCTGGAACGTGTTGAACAGTTCTTCACCCATATCGGCTACGGCATCGCTGAAGGCCCAGAGGTCGAAGACGACTATCACAACTTTGAAGCGCTCAACATCCCAGGCCATCATCCGGCTCGGTCGATGCACGATACCTTCTATTTCAACGCCAACATGCTGTTGCGCACCCATACCTCGCCGGTACAGGTCCGCACCATGGAATCGAAGCAGCCGCCGATCCGCATTGTCTGCCCAGGCCGTGTGTACCGCAGCGACTCCGATATCACCCACTCGCCGATGTTCCACCAGGTCGAAGGCCTGCTGGTCGATCGCGACATCAATTTCGCCGATCTCAAAGGCACCATCGAAGAGTTCCTGCGGGTGTTCTTCGAAAAAGAACTGGCCGTACGTTTCCGTCCTTCGTACTTCCCGTTCACCGAGCCATCCGCTGAAGTCGACATGGAATGCGTGATGTGCAGCGGCAAAGGCTGCCGCGTCTGCAAGCAGACTGGCTGGCTGGAAGTGATGGGCTGCGGCATGGTTCACCCGAACGTGCTGCGCATGTCCGGCATCGATCCGGAAGAGTTCTCCGGTTTTGCCTTCGGCATGGGCGTCGAGCGTTTGGCCATGCTCCGTTACGGCGTGAACGACTTGCGTCTGTTCTTCGACAACGACTTGCGGTTCCTCGCGCAATTTCGCTAGTCGTAACGAATTCTTAGGAGAGCAGGATGAAATTCAGTGAACAATGGCTGCGTGGCTGGGTTAGCCCGCAGGTAAATCGCGACGAGCTGGTTGCTCGTCTGTCGATGGCCGGTCTTGAGGTCGATAGCGTTACGCCGGCCGCCGGTGTTTTCAGTGGCGTGGTGGTGGGCGAGGTGCTGAGCACCGAGCAACATCCTGATGCCGACAAGTTGCGCGTGTGCCAGGTCAGCAATGGCGCGGAAACCTTCCAGGTCGTCTGCGGTGCGCCAAACGTGCGTCCGGGCCTGAAGATCCCGTTCGCGATGATCGGTGCCGAACTGCCGGGCGACTTCAAAATCAAGAAAGCCAAGCTGCGTGGCGTTGAGTCCAACGGCATGCTGTGCTCGCAAGCCGAGCTGCAGGTTGGCGAAGGCAACGACGGTCTGATGGAACTGCCGGCCGATGCGCCGGTGGGCAAAGATTTTCGCGTGTATCTGGACCTGGAAGACGCCAGCATCGAAGTCGACCTGACTCCGAACCGTGGCGACTGCCTGTCCCTGGCCGGTCTGGCCCGTGAAGTCGGTGCGCTGTACGACGCGCCGGTCACTCGTCCAGTGGTCATGAGCATTCCTGCCGTGCACGACGAAGTGCGCTCGGTAGAAGTGTTGGCGCCAGCGGCATGCCCGCGCTACCTGGGGCGCGTTATCCGCAACGTTGACCTGTCCAAGCCTACGCCGCTGTGGATGGTTGAACGTCTGCGTCGTGCCGACGTGCGCAGCATCGACGCTGCCGTCGACATCACCAACTACGTGATGCTGGAACTGGGGCAGCCTCTGCACGCTTTCGATCTCGCCGAAATCAATGGCGGCATCCGCGTGCGCATGGCGGAAGAGGGCGAGAAGCTGGTGCTGCTCGACGGTCAGGAAGTCAGCCTGCGTAGCGATACGCTGGTGATTGCCGACCACACTCGCGCCCTGGCGATTGCCGGTGTGATGGGTGGCGAGCACAGCGGTGTTTCCGCGACCACTCGCGATGTATTCCTGGAAAGTGCGTTCTTCGACCAGATTGCTGTGGCGGGCAAGGCTCGTTCGTACGGCCTGCACACCGACGCTTCGCACCGCTACGAGCGTGGTGTTGACTGGCAACTGGCCCGTGAAGCCATGGAGCGCGCCACTGGCCTGCTGCTGGAAATCACCGGTGGTGACGCCGGCCCGATCATCGAGACCGTGAGCGAGCAGCACCTGCCGTCGATCGCACCGATCACCCTGCGTTCCCAGCGCATTACCCAGATGCTCGGTATGGAAATGGATTCAGCCCAAGTCGAGCGTTTGCTCGGCGGACTGGGTCTGGGTATCACTGCCGACGGTGAAGGTCAGTGGCGCGTAGAAGTACCAAGCCATCGCTTCGACATCAGCCTGGAAGTCGATCTGATCGAAGAGCTGGCCCGTCTGTACGGCTACAACCGTCTGCCGGTTCGTTACCCGCAAGCGCGCCTGGCGCCGCAAGCCAAGGCTGAAGCGCGTAGCGATCTGCCGGAACTGCGTCGTCTGCTGGTCGCGCGTGGTTATCAGGAAGCGATCACTTACAGCTTCATCGATCCACGTCAGTTCGAGCTGTTCAATCCGGGTGTTGAGCCGCTGTTGCTGGCCAATCCGATCTCCAATGACATGGCAGCCATGCGCTCGTCGCTGTGGCCGGGTCTGGTCAAAGCGCTGCAGCACAACCTCAATCGCCAGCAGGATCGCGTGCGTCTGTTCGAAAGCGGTCTGCGCTTCGTCGGTCAGCTCGAAGGCCTGAAGCAAGAGCCGATGCTGTCCGGTGTGGTTTGCGGTAGCCGTCTGCCGGAAGGCTGGGCGCAAGGTCGCGACACCGTCGACTTCTTCGACGTCAAAGCTGACGTGGAAGCGGTGCTGGGCTTTGCCGGTGCACTGGATTCATTCACCTTCGCACCGGGCAAACACCCAGCGCTGCATCCGGGTCAAACCGCGCGCATCGAGCGAGAAGGGCGTGAAGTCGGCTTCATCGGTGCTATCCACCCGGAATTGTCGAAAGCTTTGGGTCTGGATCGTCCCGTATTCGTTTTCGAGCTGGTTCTGGCTGAAGTGGCGCTCGGTAAAATGCCGAAATTCCACGAGTTGTCGCGCTTTCCTGAAGTGCGTCGTGACCTTGCACTGATCGCGCACAAAGACGTTGCAGCCTCGGCTGTACTGGACGTAATCCGTGAAAATGCAGGCGAATGGCTCACAGATCTCAGGCTGTTTGACGTATATCAGGGTAAAGGCATTGATCCTGATAGAAAAAGCCTTGCAGTTGGCTTGACCTGGCAGCATCCATCGCGCACTCTTAATGACGATGAGGTGAATTCGACGACGCAAAATATCCTCACCTCGCTCGAACAAAGGTTGAACGCCACGTTAAGGAAGTGACGTATGGGGGCTTTGACGAAAGCTGAGATGGCGGAACGTCTGTATGAAGAGCTGGGCCTGAACAAGCGGGAAGCCAAGGAATTGGTAGAACTGTTTTTCGAGGAAATCAGGCACGCTCTTGAAGACAACGAGCAGGTCAAATTGTCCGGTTTCGGCAATTTCGACCTTCGGGACAAACGCCAGCGGCCTGGCCGCAACCCGAAAACGGGGGAAGAAATCCCGATCACGGCTCGCCGTGTGGTCACCTTTCGTCCAGGGCAGAAGTTGAAGGCCCGAGTTGAGGCTTATGCTGGAACCAAGTCATAACGACGAACTCCCCGTTATCCCGGGCAAACGCTACTTCACCATCGGTGAAGTCAGCGAGCTGTGTGCCGTAAAGCCACACGTGCTGCGCTACTGGGAGCAGGAGTTTCCTCAACTCAACCCCGTCAAACGCCGCGGAAACCGCCGGTATTATCAGCGCCAGGACGTGCTGATGATCCGGCAGATTCGCGCGCTCCTTTACGACCAAGGTTTCACCATCGGCGGCGCACGCCTGCGCCTGTCCGGCGACGAAGCCAAAGATGACACCACCCAATACAAGCAGATGATCCGGCAGATGATTGCCGAGTTGGAAGACGTGCTGGTGGTACTCAAGAAATAAAAAGCTGCTTTTGAATACTTCCAGTTTTCAAAAGCTTGCGCTATATTCTTGAGCGCTCTTCGAGGTGAAGAGCGAGTTGCAAGACCAGTCGGGGCGTAGCGCAGTCCGGTAGCGCACTAGCATGGGGTGCTAGGGGTCGAGTGTTCGAATCACTCCGTCCCGACCATATAATTCAATGACTTAGGCCAATGTTCGCAGCATTGGCCTTTTTCATGCGCGTGACATTTGCGTGACTTCTCCATTTCTCACGCTTGCTTCCTCTTCAAAATTGTCAGCACCGGCCCACGTGAATCGGTTGCTGATACCATGTTCGCAGCCTCAATCAGATGCCCGAGCTCAGCGCCCGAATGGTGACTGGTGATGCTGCCGTTCTTGTGGCCCAGAAGTGCCTTTTGGTCTTCTTCGGCCACACCCGCCGCTCGAAGGCGACGGCCAAACGTGTGTCGCGTCAAATGAAAGACGTTAGCCGGTGTGCCACCTGCGTCAGGCTCTTTGCCTTTTCAACGTAACGGCGAGCATGGCTGTCGAGACTATTCCAGGCATTAGGAATATGCACGTGAGTTCGGGAAGCCCGCGCAGGTAGTAGGCGAGAAACATTCCCCAGATCATGGCTACCACAGTAGCCAATGCAAGTGATCGAGGGTTGCGCACGTTTGGTGAGGCTGCCATCGCAAGAGCATAAATTTTCCAGGCTGACCATATCCCAAGCAGCGAGATGATAAATGCGCCTATACCTCCCAGTAGAACTAGAGGGGGCTCTGGGATGACGAAAAAGAGTGGAATGAACAAAGCCACGATGCCAGCTGCGAAGAGGAGGGTGATTGGCACAAACCCGACAAGTGCTCCGATTGTCAGCGCGACTCGCAATTTTGTCAGGTTTTCCATTTCCTACCTTTAGTTCTGCACCGTTGTTTACGCGGACTTAATACCGGCAACAAGCCATTATTTCAAGCCCAAAGGGGACTATGGGCAGGCCATTATGATCTCTATAACGGTATGCATCCGGAATGCACTTTAGGCGCGCTGCCCCTCATTGTGCGGGAAGGCGAAGTGACGATGTTCGGGCTTGGCCCCAAGTGCGACGACCTGCAGTGTCTGGGTGCAATGCGCCTTGGTGAGCAGAAGCTGATTGATGTGCTGCTGGGTGGCGGGGAAGAGTAGGTGTGCCGCAGGTAAGTGCGGCACCGGTGAGTCACTTAAGTTTCGTCGCTGCCTGGATGTAATCGGCGTATTTTGACAGTAGTTTCAGCTCAGCCTCGAGGTTCGTAGGCGTCGGCCCGGCCGCTTTTCTGGCTATCAACTCAAGAGCTGCAGAAACAACTAGGACTCTTCTGCCTTCCGACTTCGTCTTGTAGTAAGCCGCAGACTCAAAAATGCATTCTTTGATGGATAGGCTGTCTGAAGTTTTTTGCTTCGGTTGTGACGGGGGCGGCAGGCTTTTTTGTCGATTCAGTCATTTAATTAAAGCCTTTTCATTTATGGTTTCCGTTAGATAGAGGCAAAGTGACATCTTTTCAAGCCGTACGTTTGGGCATACAAGAGACAATTTATGACAACCAAGCAACCCGACTAGGAGGCATCGACTCCCTCTCTGTCGGGCCGCTGTAAGTTGCCTACGGGCTGAGGTGCTTGAAGAGGCACTGACCAACAGGTTGACCATAGGCTGCGCATTCGGCTTGGATCTCGGTTAACCCCTGAGCGAAGCTTCCAATGCACAGACCCAAAAGTGCCGCAATGACGACATAGGCCCACACGCGATCAGTTGGCATCGACTGACGTTTCATCCACGAATCTGCGCATCTTGCTCCGTAAAACAGAAAGTACAGCGCAATCAGCGCAGCGACGCCGATTGCCGAGTAAAAACCCAGCGAAAAGATACTAAGGGGTTTAAGAAACTCCATTGCACATCTCCTTTTTTAAGTGAGGCTCGATTGAAGCACTCTGGCATCACGCCCGCCACTCAACTGCGTGTAGTTTCTAGCGCTCGGGTGGCCTGATCACAGGACGCACTCCAATGCACAGGCCCGTGCCTCCCACGTCACTCCTTGTAGTGTCTGAGCTATCGGCCTCGGTATCGAAAACACCGGTGCCGGGCTGCAAAGCCAGTTCCTGGTCAGCGCCGATCGATTCGCAATCGTCAACACCATTGCCGGCGGCGCAATCTCGGTGCTGTTCGCAGTGCAGGGCGGTCACGATTTACAGTTCACCAACAATAGCAACGGCGTCACCATCGACTCAGAGTTCGCGCGGGTTGTGTCGGGGCAGGTGACTAACTTTCCCCGATGACGTCTACACATCACACAATGGGAAAGTGATAAGGAAGTTACGTGCTACGGAAGCTCATTTTGATGTTGGCTATTTCACAGTTGAGTGGCTGCGCCTGGCTTGGCGCGGTTACCAATCCGAACAGCTCATATGACTGCTATGACGGTGTTGAGGGTGAATACGACCTTTGGATGTTTCTCGGCCCGCTTGTGTTCATCGACTTACCATTTACCTTCGTAGCTGACACCATCTCGCTGCCGTTTTGCGCGCTTTGACGCCAGTCCCCTAGACATCGATTCGACACTTGAGTCGTTGCAGGCGGGCGCTATATGTCGCCGTTTTGTCCACGTCGGGGTGTGATCTGGCAGGTGCCAATCCTTACATCAGCCCAGTTCATTGCTCGGGCTTCGCTGCTTGGAAGCTCGCCGCTTGGCGGCGGGATTCAGATCACAGCCCGATGTGCTCTCACAGAGAGGATCGGGCTGTTAACGACAGGCTGTTGTGGCGCTCGTTGCTCAGTCGTAAATGCCGTAGTTGAAATCGTCCTCGTCGCAGTCAACGACAATCTTCGCGGAAGGCTAGAAGCCATTAATCACCGAGAGTCGTGATAGGGGTCTTGCATGAGCAATGCTCTCAGGAGGCGAAGCAGAGGACATGCAAGGCATGTGGCGAGAAGTTCGCCCCGATGTTCAACACCCTGCAGGTGGTGTGCAGTCCGAAATGCGCGTTGGCCCATGCGCCGGCGAACAGCGAGAAAGCCCGCAAGGCCATCGGCGAGTACGAGCGTCGCGAGATCAAAGTCCGCAATGAGAAGCTAAAAAGCAGGGCGGATCGCCCCTCGGCACTGGAACGCTCTGGTGGCGAAGTACAGCACGCACCCTGGTCGCAAGATCGATTCGATAGCAGCCTAGTTGCCGGCCTGCACCTTCGTCTCTGAGAGATAACCAAAGCTGAAATTTCAACTGGTTGGATCCTTGCAGGCTCACTATGATTTTTTCGGATCACCTTAGGCGGTGGTGATCAAAACGATCACCACCACTTCTGCGCACTTACAGTCTGGCCAGCGACATACCGGCGATTGTTCCCACAACCACAATCGAACAAAATATGTTCAGGGCAGCGCGGTGGCGCGACTCTACGAAAAACCATAGAGCTGTCCAGATGAGCCCCAGACCAATCGCTATATAAAACGTGAACATCGTGTTTGCCTTTAGGAATTCGACCAGTAGTTATTGTGATGGCTGTTTGATGGCTCAGCAATGGGCGGTCGATTTGTATTTCGTTCGATCGAAGGAAAGCCTGCGCGAGACTGCCTCTGAAGGTTTCGTGTTTCCGTTTGCACAAGCACAGAAAACGCGTGTTTTTCTGTTCATTAAAATAAGTATTTTTTATAAAATATTAAGTTGGCTGGACAATTCTGTGGACAAGGAGGGCTAAGGTACACCGGATATCCATCGTTAGAGGTGAGCTACAGTACTGGGTGTTTTTGCGAAGAATTGAGCAACGGATAGCCGCTACCTCTGCACAGACCTGCTCCATGCGCACGTTTGCAGCGTGTCCAGCGACAGTGGACGGAGGAAGTTCACTGGCTGCAAAACCGTCGCACGTAAATTGAGCTTTGTTTCACCGAAGCAGTTGGCGCCAATACAACGGGGGGCATGCATGCAGCCGGACAAATCCGTGAAGGCGTGGGTAACGAGTGGGACTCTAGTAGTGGCTACGAGGCTATTGCTCGGAAGGCTTTTGCAGTTGATCCCGCAGGCAGATTCGTACAGGGTGGGCGGATTATGCGCTGCAGAAATCAGCTGCAATGATTCATGCTTTTTTTGAAAGTTTAAGGATGATTCGATGAAAGCCGCTCTGATCATTTCGGCATGCCTCTTTGCATCCGGTTGCGCCCAGATTGTTCCGGTCGTTAATGAAGCCGAACAGCAAAAATATGATCCTGCCTCTACTGCTCGAATCAGGGTTTATTCAAACCCCAATCTCCGGGCTTCCTACACGCCAGGTAAATCTTGTGAAGAGTACAAAGCGAACGCTGATGCAGAGGTCAGCCGAAAAAAAGGTCAGGTGAATCTGCTAGGCATGTCGCCCGGGCAGTATGAAAACGAAGTCATCGGAATGCGCCCTTCGTGGCACTCCGCGCATTTGTCTTATAGAGAGAAATACTCGGAGCTTGTCCTGCCAGCGGGCGTGCCAACGGTAATCTCGATAATCTCCTTCCAAGGGGTCATGTGTAATGCACCTGCACGATCCTTTACTCCTCGAGCCGGAAAAGATTACGAGGCCTATCTTGCGTTTCAGACAAAGCATGCAGCGCTCGGTATCTGCCAAGTGGTCATTCAAGAGTTGAGCGATCGTGAAACTCCGGAGCCCGATGAGGTGGTCAAAACTGGCATCTGTGTCCCGGTAGGGGAAAGCCGCTTGGGTAATTGGCGGACTGAAAACAAGTGAATATGAATCCCTCTTCGAGTTCGCTAACCATGAACAGCATTCCCCACCTGAACGATCTCCTGTTCTCGCACAACTGTGTGATCTCAATGAACATCGAGATGCAGGATTTCAAGTACGACCTGTCGTTAACCATGTCGTCCTCCAACAATCCAGAAACAGCCGCTGTCACGGTAAAATTCCATGACGTCAGCGCACTGCACCTGAAAGGCTTCGGCGGTGGACTAACTCAATTCATGGATCTGAGCGTGAGCCGAATCGACGATGGTCTCGACAGAGTCAGATATGAGCTGAGGGATGTTGAAGAAGAAAAAATCTCGTTCTACTTCTTCAGCTTCAGCACAACTGTTCAAAAGGTATGAACATGCTGAATTTAGCAGGATCCTCGTGCCAACTGCAGGCGCGCATTCAGCAATGATTCACGCCTCGCCACCGACGCAATGGCGGTATTGCGCTGCTCGTTGGCTGCGCTGTCGGGATGATGGTCTATCCCGGTCAATATCTGCTTTATCCCGCTATATGCGGGATCACCTTGTTCAGCAGCATGGATAGAGTATCGAAACAGCGACTTTTTTAGCACCTTTGCTCTTTACCCGAATTCGCTTTGCCATCAGGAGAAAAACAAATGAAACGGATGTTGTTGATCGGGCTGTTCGCAGCATTACTTACCGGTTGTGGCGATCCAAAACTGGACGCAACCACTGAAGCATCCTTGCAGGAGTCCTCTAAAAAGGTTGCTGAAAAGCTCTCTCCAGACGAGAAGAAACAGTTCTCGGCAGACCTGATGCTGATTGCCTTGAGCAATCTGAGTCTCGGCAATACGTCGCTGGTCGGCGTGCAGCAGAGCAACAGTTTAAGCCTGGATGGAAAGACCGCTGCCGACGTAAATACGATGGCAGCGACCATTCGCGCGGCGACCGAGCAGAAGAAAAAACAGCAGGCGTTATTGGAAATCAAGGAACTGAAATCCAAGGCTGCTTCTGCCGAAATCGCGAAAAACGAGCTGGCGAAGTTTGCCGTATCGAAGTCCAGGCTTCTGGAGCAGCAAGCTGACAAGTACTCCAAGATCGCTCAGCCGGTTATTGAGTTGACTGTGCAGAATGGCACTTCGCATCCAGTCTCGCGCGCATACTTCAAGGGCACCATTGCCAGCCCTGAACGAGCGGTTCCATGGTTTGTCGACGCTTTCAATTATGAAATCAGCGGTGGTCTGGAGTCTGGTGAAAGTGCGACCTGGCAACTTTTGCCCAACAAATTCGGTAAGTGGGGCAAGATTGAAGCGCCGGCTGGAGCCATTTTTACCGTCGAGGTCTACCGGCTGGATGGCCCGGACGGCAAAGCGCTTTTTGATGCCGGCGGCCTAAGTGAGAGCGAACAGGCGCGACTGGATGCCCTGCAAAATCAGTATGGCCCGACTTGATCGCCTGACTCACAAAAAAAACCCGCCTCGGCGGGTTTTTTCTGTCTGTTGATCCACATAACCCTTCAGGTAGTTTTGCCCGAGGTCTTTTGCGCGGCATCAATGCAAAGCGAGTAATACGTCTTCTGAAATTCATCGACCAAGCCCTGTCGCATCTTGGCGTCGGGTTGCTGCGGGAATTCATAGGCCTTTCCGATCAAACTTTTGTACAAACTGCCTACGTATTCACTTTCTTTTCCGGCGGCGTCGGCCATCTCCAGCACGGTTGTACGGGGTACGCCTTCTTGTCTGGCATTCATGATTGCTCTGGCCGAGTTCTCTACTCGTTTGCACTCTTCCAAAAGCTCGTTGGGCAGATTGGCGCTGTTAGCCGCAAGGCTGGTGAACATTAGCGTTGCTGCTACAAAAATTCGTTTGATCATGACGCGCCATCCCTGATTTAGAGCCTGAACTTTACCATTCATGGCTCAGCGCCACCATCTGCCGAGTTTGCTCAAGTTAACGGCCAGAGAGAATTCATTGCCCGGATTTTTTCATATCTCCTGAATCACTCGAACCCTCGGCATCCTTCTGCGTCTCGTGCGCTTCAGCCCCGGAATTGGAGCCCGAAGCCTCTTCTCCTTTCTTGTTCGCTTTTTCTTCTTTCGACTCCGACCCTCCCTGATTCACTCCCGGAATTGCCGTCGGCGGCATCGAAGAACCGCTGGTTTTTTCCACGGCAAGTGCAAACAGCGGGCAGATCGAAATCAGGCCAGCCAGCCCGATTACAGCCATTTTATTGTTCATGAGATTGTTTTCCGAGCAAGGGCATGTACTGCATTGGAAGAACCAAAGAGCTGATCGTGCGAATCATCAGACCGGCGGCATCCCCCTATCGGACTATGCAGGCGCGCTCCGCCAGACGAATAGAAGGCGCCGCCTTGACCCAATCATGACCCCCGCCGAGTCGGCGGCGCAGTTGTCTGCGGCCATCGCCGCGAAGCGCTTTTGGGGGTGCACTGCACAAGGGCTTTGAAGCGGCAGTGCAGCTTCGTGTACAAAGCATCCTCGAAGAATCCAGCCCACAGTTTCAAATGTCAGATGTTAAGGAAGACGTCCATGCCAGTCGATAAACAGATCGCCCCGATTCTCCAGCAATTCAGCGAGCTGCCAGCACCCGATTACGGCCAGCTCGATGCCGCGCAATACCGGCAGTTTTTCGACAACATGCAGCCGGTCATTCCCGGTGAACCGATGAGCGAGGTGCGCAATCTGCGCGTTGCCGGCGCGGTCGGTGAACTCGATGCGCGACTGTATCGACCCTCGGAAGAACACGATTTACCGCTGTTGGTGTATTTCCACGGTGGCGGTTTCGTCGTTGGCAACCTCGATACCCACGACAATCTTTGCCGCTCGCTGGCGCGCCAGACCGAAGCAGTGGTGGTGTCGGTGGCTTATCGCCTGGCACCGGAGCATCCGTTCCCGGCAGCACCGCTGGACTGCTATCAGGCGATATGCTGGCTGGTTAAGCACGCGGCCGAGTTGGGTGTCGATGGCAGTCGTCTCGCCTTGGCCGGGGACAGCGCGGGCGGCAACATGGCGCTCGCGGTCAGTCAATTGGCGGCACAGCACCAAAAGCCGAAGATCAGCTACCAGTGCTTGTTCTATCCGGTGACCGACGCACGTAACGACAGTCCATCCTATGCGGAATTTGCCGAAGGGTTTTTCCTCACGGCGAACATGATGGACTGGTTCTGGCAGCAATATCTGCCAAAGGCCGGGCAGGGCGATGATCCGCTGGCCTCGCCGTTACGCGCCGCAAGTCTGGCGCATATGCCTCCGACTACGTTGATCACTGCCGAATTCGATCCGCTGCGCGATCAGGGCGAGGCGTTTGCCCGGCGCCTGCGAGAAGCTGGCGTGAGCGTCCGTGACCAGCGTTGCGACGGCATGATTCATGGGTTCATCAGCATGGCGCCGGTGGTCGAGCGCGCCGCGCAAGTGCTGTCCGAGGCCGCCGCCGATTTGCGTCGGGCGCTCATCTGACACGCTCGATTCAGGTTGCAGTCGACCCGGCCATTTCCGCCGAAATCGCGCCGGGTTACAACATCAGCGAGGCCGGCGGCCCCGTCCCACCGCGCACTGCTCGGCGACCCGCGCCACGCCCCCCGGCACGTGTCATTTGCCGCACTCAAACTGGCAAAAAGAAACCCGTGCAGGAGCAAAGCTCGCTCGCTAAAGCGTTCGTTCCGCCAGAAAACATTCCTTTTTCTGTAGGACGTGGCTGATCCGAAGCGTTAAAGAACACGTGTCGTTGATCGGTCCTGCGGACACAAAAAACCGCGATCCCCTCACCAGAGAATCGCGGCCTACCAACACCCAACCCCTACTGCTGCAAAACCGTCGCCTGGTTGGCCGAGCCGAACTGCTGAATATTTGCCGTTTGCGTCACGCCACTCTGATCGACGTTGGCAATGTTCCCGGTACCGCCCTGGGTCACGTACGCCACGTTCATGGTGTCGGCCTGTTTGACCGTGATCATGTTGTCGCTGCCATACAACTGTGCGGTATATGCCTGGTTGCCCGAACCGGACTGATCGAACTCTGCGCTGTTGCCCGTGCCGTTCGATGAGCCCTGCACCAGGTTGGTGGTCCCGCGCTGATCGGAGATCAGAATGTTGTCACTGCCATTCTGATCAAAGTACAGCTCGTTATACGACTCAGCCTGGCTGACCGTGGTCTTGTTGCCCGTGCCAGTCTGATGCGTGGTCATCACTTGGCCGACGCCATCCTGAGTGAAGCTGGCGATGTTGCCATTGCCCGCCTGAGTAACCGTCGCACGCTGGCCGCTGCCGAACTGCCCGCCGGATTGTGGGCCTTTCCAATTGCTGGCGTAGACCTTGTTGTCATTGCCTACCGAAGTGGCGTTGAGCACATGGCTGTCGCCGTTCTGGTAGGTGAAGTGCACGTTGCCGTTACCCACCTGGTACAGCGCCAGCGTCGAGTTGACCGACTCGAACTGGTCGGCGTAGATCGCGTTGCTGTTGCCGACCTGGGTGACGGCAGCGCTGTTGTTTTCGCCAAAGCTCTGGTCGACCACGGTTTCGTTGCTGTCACCGTACTGGTTGACGGTGGCCTGGCTTGCCAGTTGCGAGTCTTGCCAGATTTCAGTGCCGTTGAGGTTGCCGAACTGGTTGATGGTGATGTTGCCGCCGGTGCCGTTGCGTTGGTCGCCGTAGGCGTAGTTGCCTTCGCCGGCCTGGTTGATGCCGATCTGGCCGCCGTTGTGCAGCACTTGTTCGGCGGTGCCGTAGTTGGCGGTGCCGTACTGGGTGATCACCGCGCTGTTGCCGGTGCCTTCATAGAGTTGCTCGATGTTGGCTTCGTTGCTGTCGCCGAACTGCAAGGTTTTACCTTCGCTGCCGTTCTGCGAGTCCTGATAAACGAACGAGAAGTTGCCGGTGCCTTGCTGCTGTTGCAGCGCGCTATTCGGTGAGCCGAAGCCCAGTGACTGGCTGGCGTGGGCGGTGTTGAAGGCGCCGACTTGTTGCTGGGTGATGGTGGCGTTGTCTTCGTAAAGCTGTTCGGCGTAACCGGCGTTGTAGTCGCCGACGGCGTCCTGGGTGATCACGCTGGTGGCGTGGTCTTGCACGGCGGCGGCGTCGTTGCCCTGGCCCAGTTGGGTCTGGGTGGCGCTGCTGAACGGTGCCTGGGTCTGTTTCACATCCGCGATGTTGGCGGTACCGGCTTGGCTCTGGGTGGACAGGCTGTCGTCGGCCATGGCCTGGGCACTGATCATGACCAGCAGGGCGGCGGTGAGGGGCGTCAGTTTGAACATGATTGAACTCTCCGATGATTTGCAGTGCTTAGCGATATTGCTTGACCGAAACGCTCATGCCGTTGCCCGACTGGGTCACGGCGCTTTGCAGCCCCGCGCCGGCCTGCTCGATGCTGGCGTCGTTGTTGTTGCCGTTTTGCGAAATCTGCGCGCGGTTATGGCTGCCGTTTTGCGTGATCGCGGCGGAGTTGCCGGAACCGTTCTGGTTGATCAGGGCCATCAGGTCGCTGCCCTGTTGCAGGATGTACGCCTCCTGATTGCTGCCCGACTGCACGATCTGCCCGAGCAGCGACTGACCGTTCTGTTGCAGAAGGGCGACGTTGGCCTGGCCAAGCTGGTCGATCAGGGCTTGCTGACCCACCGGTGGGGGCAGTTCGCCGAGGTCGCTGCTGGTCGGAACCAGGTCGTCGTTGTCCATCAGGTCTTCGCCGCGCACACCCGCACTGCCGCACAGCAGAAGCAGGCAAAGCAGGGCGGCGGTCGGCGTGTTCATGGCTCACATCCTGTCAGGCGTTAACCGGTTTCAAATTAGCCCCAGCCACCCGAGAGCGGCTGGGGATCAGGCCTACAGCGTGGTCACCGAGACTGTGCGCACGGTGCCTTGGGACGAACGGATCGTCGCGGTCGGGTTGGCCGATGGCACTACCAGCGTGTTGTTCAGCGTCAGCCGCCAGCGTCCGGTCAACGGCACCGTGGTGGTGCCAAGGGTGACCAGCCCGGTCGGGGTGGTGACCTGCACGGTGATGGTGTTGCCGGTGGTCACCGATGAAGTACCGGTGAAGTCCCAGTTGAAGCGCCCGCCGGAGCGTGCCTGCACCGTGGAAGCGGTGACGGCGAACGTTTCCGCCGCTGGTCTTGGCGACACTTGCACCGTGACCGTGGCCGGCGTCGACAGGGCACCGAAGTTGTCCCGGGCGATGTAGGTGAAGGTCGTGGTGAACGCCGTGGTCACGGTGGCCGGTGGGGTGTAGGTGATCACCGTGCCGTTGCTGCTGACCGTGCCGCGACCAGCGGCGGGTTGGGTCAGGCTGGCGACGGCCAGAGGCACGTTGCCTTCCGGGTCGGTGTCGTTGGCCAACACGTTGATCGGGATCGCCACACCGAGCGTGGCGACGGCGTCAGCGACGGCGGTCGGTGCCTGGTTCGGTGCGACGGTAATCGTCACGGTGGCCGGGTTGGCCGAAGCCAGGCCTTTGGCGTCCTGCGCCTTGTAGGTAAAGGTCGTGGTCAGTGGCGCGTTCACCACCGCTGGCGGGGTGTATACCACGGCAGCGGTGCCGCTGAGGGCGACGGTGCCTTGGCCGGCTGCCGGTTGCGTCAACGCGGTGATGCCCAGCGGATTATCGCCATCGGGATCGCTGTCGTTGGTCAACAGGCTGAGGGTGATCGGCACGCCGAAGCTGGTGCTGCCGGTGTCCGCGTTGCTGATTGGCGCCTGGTTTTCACCAGTGTCCGGCGCAGTGCCGACCACGACGACAGCCTCGGTGTCACTGCCGCCGGCGGCGGATTTCACCGTCACGGTGGCCGGTGGCTGAGTCAGGTCGGCAACGGTAATGCGTTGCAGGGTGCCGGTCTTCGACAGACGTCCGTAGCCTTGGGCAACCATGTCCGGAATCGCCACTTCATCGCTCGATGTCGCTTCGATCAACAGGCTTTTGTTGGCCCAGCTGTAGCGCGCGGTTTGTACTTTCACCACGTCGGTGAGCTTGGCCGAGACGGCGGTCGGACGCGTGGTACCGGTGGGGTTGGTCGCGGTCACGACGACTACCGAAGGTACCGCGCCAGTGCCCAATCGGTGGCCGAAGAACAGGCCGTTGTTGTCACCCAACAGGCTGGTCTGGCACGGCGTCGGCGGTGGGCCGGGCAGCAGCGCCACGCTTTCGCGAAAGCACAGACTTGAGCTGTTAGCCGCTTTGGCGAACACTTCGGCACGCACGCCGGCAGCGGTGCGGCGGTAGGTGGCGCGGTCGATTTCCACTTGGGTTTGCTGGCGGTTGTCGAGCACTTTGCCGGACAGGCTGAACACGTTGGACTGGATGGTTCCGGCAGGCCCGGTGATCCGCAGGAAGTTGGTGTTGAACGGGCTGCCCGTCACCGCTTCGTTGAGGTTCGGGTCGCCGACAAACGTTTCCGTGGCACCGGTGTCCGGGTTCACTTCGGTGTAGGGGCCGTTGACGCTGCGCAGGAACGGGCCGATGGCACCACCGACAGCGCCGGAGAAATTTCCCGGCGCGCCAATGCCGATGTCGCGAGTGATGTTGATCGCTCGCCGACCGGGGGCGGTGACGTTGACCGTTTCCACGCCATAGGGGTGAGTGATGGTGTAGGTGCCGGCAACGGGCACGTTCACCCGGATGCGAATCCGCGCGAAGCTTTGCTGATCACCATCCACAGGATTTTCCGAGGCGAACGCTGCTTCTATCCCGGCGACATAAGCATCCACGCCATAGCCGGCAGGATTGTCGGCAATTGCGGTTTCGGCCAGGAACCAGAAGGCTTCCGGCGGCCAGTTGTCAGGGAAAATCATCGGCTGGGCGTCGTCGTAGATCCCCGGCTCGGCGAGCAGGATGCACATGTAGGCCGGCGGCGTGGTAGCCGCCACGCGCGAGCTGGCCGCGCGCGACTGACAGAGCTCCATCGACAGCTGATTTTCGTCCTGATACCACATCGGGAATTTCCCGGTGGCGAAGGTGTAGGGGCCGGGGTCGACGGCGGCGAGTTGCGCATAGGCACTGCCGGTCAGCGAGAGAGCGAGCCCGAGCGCGTTGAGCGCAAAGCGTGGCCACTTGTTCATGATGCCTCCTGATGCGGATCTGGGCATGTGAGCGTTCATTGCACGATGACCACTTCTTCGGTGTCGCTGCCGCCGTTGGACGACGTCACGCGAACCCGGGACGGCGGAATCGGCGAGATCCCGGTGGCCAGCGTTTTCACCGCGCCGTCGCCACCGAGTGCACCGATGGCGGCGCCGCTGCCGGAGGTGGCGGTGAGTAGTGGCGGTGAGGTTTCGTCGCTGGTCGAGGCTACGACGGTGAGTTGTCCGGAGCTCAGGCTGTATTGAGCGCTCTGGATCACCACCAGGTCGGTCAGGGCCATGGGCAGGGTGGTCGGCGTGCTGCTGGCGATGGCCAGGTGGTTGTCGGCGGTCACCTGCAGCGTGGTCGGCAAGGTCGGGTTGGCCGACGACTGCGCGTACCAGCTACCGGTGGTGTTGGCCTCGGTCATGTTCAGCACGGGCGTGCTGCTGGTGATGGCCGCTGTGCCCGGTGCCGGCGGCGCGAGGACAAACACGTCTTGCTGCGCCACCGGTGCGCTGTCGCCGGCCTTGCGTGAGTAGGTGCTGCGCTGCGCGATCATCGGCGTGGGTCGAACCACGGTCGACAACTTGCCGGAGACGGCAAAGGTGGTGGCGCGCAGATCCAGACCGTTCGGGCCTTCGATGCGCACGTAGTTGGTATTGAACGGGCTGCCAGTGACCGCCTCGCTGAGGTTCGGGTCGCCGACGAATTGTTCGGCGGCACCGGTCAGCGGGTTGGTCTCGGTGTAGGGGCCGTTGACGCTGCGCAGGAACGGGCCGATGTCACCCTTGAGCGCGCCGTCGTAGGTTTTCGGCGTGCCGATGCCGATGTCGCGGGTCATGTTGATTGCACGGCGGCCGGGGGTGTCGATGTTGAACACGTCGACGCCGTACGGGTGGGTGATCACGTAGGTACCGGCGGTCGGCACATCGACGCGAATACGGATCCGCGCAAAGCTGACTTGATCGCCCTCGACCGGTTCCTCGGCAGCGAATGCGGCTTCGATGGCGCTGACGTAGGTCAGGTCGATGCCGCGTGCGGCGTCGACAAGGGTGGTCTCGCCGGTGAACCAGAACGCTTCATCGGGGAAGTTGCTCGGGAACACGATCGGCTGGGCGTCATCGAACACCCCGGGAGTTGGCAGCAGCGAGCACATGTACGACGGCGCGCCGGGAGCGCTGGGCACCCGCGAGCTGAGTGCTTTGGACAGGCACAGATCCAGCGTGCGACCGTGGGTGTCCTGATACCAACTGGCGAAACCACCGGTGGCCGGCGCGTACGGGCCCGGATCAACAGCAAACAAAGCGGCCTGGGCAATGCCTTGGGCCAAGGCGCTCACGACCAGGACGGTCGCGGTTTTGGACAGTAAAGGGTGCATGAGTTAATCCCTCTATCAAAGTACCTGCCCCTTGGGGATGGGTCAGTTGAAGGGGCCTGTACACCTTCCATGCCAAGGTGCGGTGAATGGGCGGGAGAAGGCCGGATTAGAAGGGTTTGCAGGAATGAAGCTGGGGTTTTTTCCAGCGGGGAAAGGGCGTCATTCCCCAGAATCGGGGACGGTGGGGAGTACCATCATTGCCCGCCTTACACAAACCCCCTGTAGGAGTGAGCCTGCTCGCGATAGCGGTCTCCCTGTACCAAAAATCTCAGCTGACCCACCGCGATCGCGAGCAGGCTCACTCCTACAGGGTTCTTCGGTGAACACAAAACAGGTGAGCGAACCAGGCCAATGTGGGAGCGAGCCTGCTCGCGAATGCGGACTTCCCGTGACGAAAATGTCGACTGACCTGCCGCCTTCGCGAGCAAGCTTCTTCGGTGTAAACAAAATATGTGGGCGACCGAGATCCCTGTAGGAGCTGCCGCAGGCTGCGATCTTTTGATCTTGATTTAATAAGACAGGATCAAAAGATCGCAGCCTCGTTTCACTCGACAGCTCCTACAGGGACTTGTGGTGGTTTGGGAGGTGTATATCGGGGCGATATCCCCGCAACCGGGCAAACCCCCACCCGTGGGCTATAACCCTATAGGGACGTATAGAGAAGTCGCCGCCATGAACATGCAGTCGAAATCGCTACCGGTCGAGGAGGGCAATCTGCGCTTGAGCTCGCGCAAGCAGTCGTTCAACCTGCTGCGCTGGTTTTCGCTGATCAGCATGGCGGTGATTGGTACCGTGGCCATCGCGCTTGGCGCGGTGTCGACGCGTTTTGTCATTGATGAAAGCGTGCAGCGTGATGCCTTGCTCACCGCACAGTTCATTCAGGCGATCGCCTCGGCCGAGGTGCGCCATGTGTCGATTCCCAACGTGCGGACCATGGGTGAATTGCTTGACCCACGTCAGGACACGAACTTTCCCGAGGTCAGTCCGCAAGCCCGGGCCGATGCTCGGGGCGAGTTTCTCGATCACATCGAACACTTGCCGGACGTGATTCTCGCCAATATTTATGCGCCCGACCGCCAGGTGATCTGGTCAACCAACCCCGCGCTCATTGGCACCAACATTCATGCCGATGAAGACCTTGATCGCGCCTTTAACGAAAAAATCCCCGTTTCTGCCAGTTACCACGATGTCGACAAGGCCCGCGAAGAACAGAAATTCATCACGCCGCCGGACTACATCTTCATCGAGAACTACATCCCGCTGTTCGACGCCGAGGGCAAGAACGTCACGGCGATGGTCGAGATTTACAAGGAACCCAAGGATCTGATCGCGCGCATGGAGCGCGGGATGGTGCTGATCTGGCTGGCCACCGCGCTCGGCGGCGGGCTGATTTATCTGGGCCTGTACTGGATCGTGCGGCGTGCGGCGATTCTGCTCGCGGCCCAGCAAAAACAACTGATCGCCAATGAAACCTTTGTCGCCCTGGGCGAGATGTCTTCAGCGGTGGCACACAGTTTGCGCAATCCGTTGGCGACCATTCGTTCCAGCGCTGAACTGGCGCTGGAGTTCGATGCCGGCCCGGCCGAGAAGAACATCAACGACATCATCGGTCAGGTCGACCGCATGTCGAAGTGGGTACGCGAACTGCTGCAATCGCTGCGACCACTCAACGATGACCCGGAACCGGTGAACCTGGTGGCGGCGTTGCACGAAAGCCTGGTGGCGTTCGAACAACAGATCGCCAGGGCCGGGGTGAGGGTGGTGTTTCATCCGCAACACACGCCGATGGTGCTCAGCCAACCGGTGCAACTGACGCAGATCCTCAACAGCCTTTTGGCCAATGCACTCGAAGCGATGGACAAGGGCGGCACATTGACCGTCAGCCTTGAACCAAGCGATGATCGGGGTGTGTGCGTGGTGCTCAGCGATACCGGTAAAGGCATGAACGAAGAGCAACGGACCATGGCCTTCCGGCCGTTTTTCACCACCAAAACCGGTGGTCTGGGCGTCGGCCTGGTGCTGGTCAAACGCATCATGGAACGCTTCGGTGGCGGCGTGACCCTCGACAGCCGCGAAGGCGAGGGCACCACCGTGCGGTTGGCCTTTCAACTCGTTACCTGAACCACACATTCCCTGTAGGAGCCGCCGAAGGCTGCGATCTTTTGATCTTGATCGTTCCCACGCTCTGCGTGGGAATGCCTCAAGGGACACTCCGCGTTCCAATGGGACGCAGAGCGTCCCGGGCTGCATTCCCACGCAGAGCGGGGGAACGATCACTCTTAAAGATCGCAGCCTGCGTCAGTTGGTACACAAGTTTATAAACGCCGCAAAAACTTATGAACTTCCCCCACCAGTGGGTGTCAAGCCCCGGTCACCGGGAAGTGGGGAAACCCACAGCATCCCCAAGCCCCTGTTACAACTGGAAATAATTTCTTGGCGCACTAGTTGCAAAACACCATCACCCCTTTCTTGATGAGGCGGCTGGTGATGGACAGAACAACGCGTGGACCAAGCAACACCTTCCTGCTGACGCCGTTGAGCGTCTTTCTGATGTTGACCCTCGGCACCATGGCCGGCGTCCGCGCCAGTCCCATTGATGACGAGCGACAGCCAGAAGTCTCCGACCCCTCGGCGTACTACGACGAACCGGCCGACCGCGCTGGCGCGCTAAACGCCATTCTGACCATGCCGGAGGCCAACGAAGACTCCTTCGATCTACCTGACGGGGTCAAAGGCGATCGCGCTGAAACGCGTATCGAAAACGTCCTGCCACCCTCCGTGCAGACCAGTTTCAACTACCCCACCAACGGCAAGCCGAGCCCGCTCTATGGCGCGCAGCCGTTCACCCAGCAGTTGACCTTGTTCGAAGAGTTCGGCCCGGAAAAACTCGACCCGACCACCCCGGCCGCGTCGCTGCCGTTTCCACCAGCGGCGATCGGTCCGGCACCGGCCCAAGATCCGAACAACATCGCCCGCAGCGCGCCGCCCGGCACTGCGCTTGATGCGTTCCTGCGGCAACCCGGTCTGACGCCATTCCCCAGCCAGTTCGCCAACGTCGTCGACCGCAATCCGTGGCAGGCGCAGATCGAGGTGTACCTCAACCGCCATATCGGCTCGTCCGCCGAAGGGCGGCCACCAGGAAAAGGCTGGGCGCACCAGCGCTGGAACGAGTTCTACCCGCAAGTCGCCTACAAAACCGTGCAGACCGGCGCGCGCCTCAATGGTGGCCTGCGTGACAGTGTGCAAATGCACCATTACGCCGTCGGCGAATTCGGCCCCGGCGGCCTGTATCACAACGTCGCTGGCGTACCGCTGACCGATGGCACCGCCAAAGGTGTCGACCCGCGTTTCCACCCGGCCATGCCAGCGCAAAACCACAATTCGGTGTGGACCTTCGACGGCACGTTGCCGCCAAAACTGTTGATGGTGCGCTACGGCCAACCGGTGATGATGCGTCACTACAACGGCTTGCCGATCGACCCGTCGGCCAACCGAGGCTTCGGTCTGCATACGATCAGTACCCACGAGCACAACGGTCACGCGCCGGCGGAAAGCGATGGCTATGCCAACGCGTTCTTCTTCCCGGGGCAGTTCTATGACTATCGCTGGCCGATCCAGCTCGCCGGTTACGACAGCATCAACACCAAGGCTGAAGACCCACGTGCGGCGTTCCCTTGCGCACCGGGTGAAACCTTGTGGGTCAACGACCTGGCCCCCGCGAAGAAAACCTGCGACCACGGCACGATCAAAATCCGTGGCGACTGGCGCGAGACCATGAGCACTCACTGGTTCCACGATCACATGCTCGATTTCACCGCGCAGAACGTCTACAAAGGCAATGCGGCGATGATGAACTATTACAGCGCGCTGGATCGCGGCAATGAATCGGTGGACGACGGCGTCAACCTGCGTCTGCCCAGCGGCAGCGCCTTGCCATGGGGCAACCGTGACTACGACGTCAACCTGGTGTTTGCCGACAAGGCGTGGGATCAGGAAGGGCAGTTGTGGTTCAACCCGTTCAACACCGACGGCTTCCTCGGTGATCAGTTGCTGGTCAACTGGCAATGGAAACCGACCCTCGATGTGCGTGCGCGCAGTTATCGCTTCCGCATCCTCAACGGCTCGGTGTCGCGCTACTTCAAACTGGCGCTGGTGCGGGAAATCAAAGGCACCAGCGGCGAGTTCCAGGGGCCGAAAAACTCCGGCGTGTCGTACAGTCGCGTGCCGTTTCACATGATTGCCAACGACGGCAACATCATGGAACACAGCGTACCGTTTGACGGCAGCATGGATCTCGATGCCGATGGCGACAAACAGAACCACAACGCGATCCTGCCGACTCAGGGTATCGCCGAGCGCTTCGACATCATCGTCAACTTCTCGAAAAACGGCATCAAACCGGGGGACAAGCTGTTCTTCGTCAACCTGCAGGCTCACGACGACGGTAAGGGACCCAAAGATGTCATCCCGCTGGGCGACATCCTGTCGGAGAGATACCTGGCGGTGATCAAGCAGACCAGCAAGGGCCCGCAGTGGGACAGAGGCGATCCGGCGGTTGGCAAGGTCTTGCAGCTCAACGTCAAGGCCTACACCGGCCAGGATCTGGCGATGAACCCGGCAGCCTACGAACCGGCGAAACCGGGCAAGGCTGAAGGGCTGGTGATGATCCCGCTGAAGCTTCACCGCGACAATGCTGCCGACAAAGCCGTGCTAGCCAAGGCTCGCCACCGCACCTTCACCTTCGGCCGTTCCGACGGCACCGATGAAGCGCCATGGACGGTCAAGACCGATGGCGGCTTCGGCTTTCACATGGACCCGCGTCGCTTGAATGCTTCGACTCAGCTGTCCAGCGGCCCGACCGATGCCGGTATCACCGGGTTCGGCACCCTCGAAGTGTGGAACATCAAGGCCGGCGGCACGGGTTGGAGCCATCCGGTGCATGTGCACTTCGAAGAGGGGATCATCCTCAGTCGCGGCGGCAAGGCCCCGCCAGAGTGGGAAAAATGGGCGCGCAAGGACGTCTATCGCATCGGCTCGGAAAAGGACGGTCTGGACAGCGTCGAAATGGCGATCAACTTCCGCGAGTTTGCCGGGACGTACATGGAGCACTGTCACAACACTCAGCATGAAGACAACTCGATGCTGCTGCGTTGGGACCTTGAGAAGCCCGGGCAACTGCAACTGATGCCAACCCCACTGCCAAGCTGGGACGGTGTGCGCTACGTCAACTCTGCCGCGCTGCCTACCTTCCGCAACGGTGACGGTGTTGGCCCACAAGTGGTGGTCAAACCATGAACCGCCGGCACGCTGACCGCCTACCGCAGCATACCCCGCGCTCCCGGGCGCTGGGCATGCACCTGGTGCTGATGCTGGTGGCCTGTGTGCTCGGCAGCCGTGTGCTGCTGGCACACCAGGCCAGCGTCGGCGAACCGTCAGCGGCCAGTGAATCCGCCACCCCGTGGGGTGGCGACTATTTCCCCAATACCTTGCTGACCGATCAGGACGGTCGGCAGGTGAATTTCTTCGATGACCTGATCAAAGACAAAGTGGTGGTGATCAACTTCATCTTCACCTCGTGCAGCGACTCTTGCCCACTGGAAACTGCACGCTTGCGCCAGGTGCAGAAACTGCTCGGCGATCGGGTCGGCCAGGACATCTTTTTCTACTCGATCAGCATCGATCCGCTCAGTGACACCCCCGCAGTGCTCAAGGCCTATTCGCAGCGCTTCAAGGTCGGCCCCGGCTGGAAGTTTCTCACCGGCGAGTTCGAAGACGTCACCGACTTGCGCAAGAAACTCGGGCTGTTCATCGAAGGTGTCGACAACGGTCGCAGCAAGGATCACAACCTCAGCCTGATCGTCGGTAACCAGAGCACCGGGCGCTGGATGAAGGCGTCGCCGTTCGAAAATCCGTGGATCCTCGCCGATCAACTGGCCAACACCCTGCAGAACTGGAAGCAGCCGAGCATCGAGGAAAGCTACGCCAATGCCCCGGACATTCGCCCGCCCAGCAACGGCGAAGAACTGTTCCGCACCCGCTGCGCCTCGTGCCACAGCCTTGGCCCCATGGATGGGCAGGGCCTCGGCATGCGCAGCATCGGCCCGGACCTGATCGGTGTGACCCGCAACCGCGACCCGAGATGGCTCAATCGCTGGATTCGCGAGCCGGATCGCCTGCTCGCGGAAAAAGACCCGATCGCGTTGCAACTGTATGAACAATTCGAGCGAATTCCGATGCCCAACCTGCGCCTCGACGAGCCGTCCGCGCAGTCGATCATCGACTTTCTCAGTGAAGAAACCGAGCGCCAGCATCCGTCCACCGCTGCCGTGGCCGACGGGGCGTTGACGCCAGTAAAACCGGGCGATCCAGCCGCAGCGGTGAGTCGTATGCAGTAGCGGCGAAATAGCATCATTGAACCGTGTGTCGCGGTCAGAGCCACCTACACTGATCTCTGTACGCGACTCGATAGAAAAACTCCAGGGCACTCCCATGCAGCGACTGGAAGCACAAAAAACCTCTGCACCGAACCCATCGGTCGCAGGCAAGTGCTGGCGCGAGCAGTTCAATCTGCTGCGCTGGTTCTCGCTCGCGAGTTTTTTCATCATCGCCGCCGTGGCGCTGGGGTTGGGTTATATCTCCACGCGCTTCGTGGTCACCGAAAGCGTCGAGCGCGACGCGCTGCTGACTGCGCAATTCGTCCAGGCCATCGGCGCGGCGGAAATGCGTCACGCGAAAATCAATCCGAACCGGACGATGGGCGAGATGCTCGACCCGCGCCAGGACAACCACTATCCCGATGTTGATCCGGCGTTACAGGCTTCGGCACGCACCGAGTTTCTCGATCACGTCGAACACTTGCCGGACATTTTGCTCGCGACCGTTTATGCGCTGGATCGCACGGTGATCTGGTCGACCAACGCTGAGCTTATCGGCGTGCACATCAAGGATGACGATGAGCTCGACGAATCATTCGAGATGAAAGTGCCGGTGTCTTCCAGCTACCACAAGATCGACGATGAGAAACCCGAGCAGCAAATGTTGCGCGAACCGAAATACCTGTTCATCGAGAACTACATCCCGATGTTTAACGCCGACAAAAGCAAAGTCGTCGCCATGGTTGAGGTCTACAAGGAGCCGGCGGATCTGGTCGATCGCATCGACCGTGGATTTGCCTCGATCTGGGCAGCGACTTGCTTCGGCGGTGCGGCGATCTTTCTAGCCTTGTTCTGGATCGTCCGGCGCGCGGCGAAATTGCTGCAGAGCCAGCAGCAACAACTGATCAGCAACGAAACCTTCGTCGCCCTCGGCGAGATGTCCTCGGCGGTGGCGCACAGCCTGCGCAATCCGCTGGCGACGATTCGTTCCAGCGCCGAACTGGCCCAGGAAATCGCCAGCCCCGGTGCGCAGCGCAACATCGGCGACATCATCAGCCAGGTCGATCGCATGTCACGTTGGGTGCGCGAGTTGCTGGTGTCGTTGCGGCCGATGAATGACGACGGTGAGACCGTCGATCTGGTGTTGGCAGTTGAAGACACCTTTGGCGCATTTGATGCATTGATCAAACGCAGTGGCGTCGAAGTGCGATTCAGTCCGCAAAACTGCGCGCCGGTCGTCAGTCAAAAGGTGTTGCTCACGCAAATACTCAATAGCCTGTTCGCCAATGCCCTGGAAGCCATGCCCAAGGGCGGTGTGCTCAGCGTCGAATTCGAATCACCGCAGCCGGACCGCGTGCGCATGACCCTGAGCGACACCGGCAAGGGCATGAGCGCGCAGCAGCAACTGTTGGTGTTCAAACCGTTTTTCACCACCAAACAGGGCGGCCTCGGGGTTGGTCTGGCGTTGGTCAAAAGAATCATGGAGCGTTTTGAAGGTTCGGTCGTGCTGACCAGCCGCGAGCAGGAAGGAACCCGCGTCAGTCTCAACTTCAAAGTGGCATCGGGAGGGGAATATGGAACACAGCATTCTGCTGGTCGAGGATGACGAACTGTTGGCCGAAAATATTCAGACCTACCTGGAGCGCAAAGACTTCGAGGTGACCGTCTGCCATTCGGCCGAGGACGCGCTGGCGCAACTGGAAACCTTCATGCCCGACATTGTGCTGACCGATAACTCGCTGCCGGGCATGAGCGGCCACGACCTGATCCAGAAGCTGCGCATCAGCGCGCCGGATCTGAAAGTGATCATGATGACCGGCTACGGCAACGTCGAAGATGCCGTGGTGGCGATGAAGGAGGGCGCCTTTCATTACGTCACCAAACCGGTGGCGCTGACGGAACTCAAACTGCTGCTCGACAAGGCGCTGGCTACCGAACGGATGGAACGCACGCTGTCGTTCTATCAGGAACGCGAGGCGCAGAAATCCGGGGTGCAGGCGCTGATTGGCGACTCGGCGCCGATGCAGTATCTGAAGAACACCATCGGCCAGTTGCTCGATGCCGAGCGGCGCATGGCCAACACCGATCTGCCGCCGGTCTTGGTAGAGGGGGAGACGGGCACCGGCAAGGAATTGGTGGCCCGCGCGCTGCATTTCGACGGCCCGCGCAGCAAAGGTCCGTTCATTGAATTCAACTGTGCGTCGATCCCGTCGAATCTGGTGGAATCGGAGCTGTTCGGGCATGAAAAGGGCGCATTCACCGACGCCAAGGATCGCCGCGTCGGGTTAGTGGAAGCGGCGGATGGCGGCACGCTGTTTCTTGATGAAATTGGCGAGATGGACCTGCTGTTGCAGGCGAAAATTTTGAAGTTGCTGGAGGATCGCACCATTCGCCGCGTCGGTTCGGTGAAGGAGCGCAAGGTCAATCTGCGGGTGATCAGTGCGACCAACTGCAACCTGGAGCAAATGGTTCAGCAGGGCAAATTCCGTCGTGATCTGTTTTTCCGCTTGCGGATCATTTCGATCAAGGTGCCGCGTCTGTATGCGCGGGGTGAAGATATTCTGCTGCTGGCGCGGCATTTCCTCGCCAGCCATGGCAAGCGTTACGGCAAACCGAATCTGCATTTCAGCGATCAAGCCGAGGAGTTGCTGCTCAGTTACACCTGGCCGGGCAATGTGCGCGAGCTGCGCAACATGCTTGAGCAAACGGTGTTGCTGGCGCCGAGCGACACGATTGCTGCGCATCAGTTGAACGTGTGCATGAGCCTGGTCGACGAGCCGCCGCTGCATATTCATGAAGCCCCGATGCACTACGAACCGCGCCCGGCGAGCAACACCGAATCGATGAACCTGCCGGAAGTCGAACGCGACATGGTGCGCAAGATGCTCGACAAGACCGACTGGAACGTCACCAAGTCCGCGCGTCTGCTGGGCCTGAGCCGCGACATGCTGCGCTACCGCATCGAAAAACTCGGCCTCGCCCGGCCCGATAAACGGCAGTGGTAGCCCCACCGCAAATCCCCTGTAGGAGTGAGCCTGCTCGCGATAGCGGTGTGTCAGTCGACCTCTTTATTGCTGACACACCGCTATCGCGAGCAGGCTCACTCCTACAAGGGATCGGAGGTGCCGGATCAATGCTGCTGCCGGCTCAAACACTCCAGCAAACACCCCGGATCCAGCACCTCGTCATTCACATAAATCCCGCGCTCGGCATCGTACGTGCGAATAAACACCCGCACCGTCGCATCCGCCACCGTCGGCAATTGTGAATCGTAGAACTCATGGTCACCCGGAATCACCACAAAATCCTGCGGCGCCGTATCGTCGTAAGGTTTGGGCGGTGTGGAACCCAGCGAATACGGAGCAGGGTGGGCGAAGGGCTGGTTGGGCCCGTAATAATTGAAATTGCTGTCCAGCGCTTGCGCCTGAGTGGCAGCAAGCAGACAGCCGGTCAACAACAGCCGAGCGAGCATATGCATGGCGGCACCTGCGAGTGCGGTTTTCCCCAAGGCTATTAACTATAGCTGCCCGACATTCAAACAACCGGGTGATTGATCACATGCCCCGGCTGTGCGCAGGCCTTGAGGACATAGCCGATTGCGCGAAGAAACTCTTCGTTATCCCCGTCTGCAAGAACCTGGGACAGGTATTCGCTGATGGCTTCGTCACTGTCCAGCAATGCTGCCACGTCGAAATTCGTTAACGTCTGGCTCATGGTTAAACCTCCTTAGCCATTTTTTGTGCGCGTCGGATGTCTGCGCTTTGTGAGGATATCCATGTGAGCAGAGTTGAATAGTCAGCCGTGTCCGCTATCTGTTTTGATAATTCGCCGACACTTGTAGGCATGAACACTCAGATATGTAGGAGCTGCCGCAGGCTGCGATCTTTTGATCTTGACCTTTAAAAACAAGATCAAAAGATCGCAGCCTGCGGCAGCTCCTACACGAATTGGCTTACAAGTTTGCAACAACCGCAATTGCCGGGCTGATCTAGACTCGGATCCGCTCAATCACGAGCATCGTCCGGAGTGCGCCATGGAAGTGCCCAACAATAAAACCGCCATCGACAGCAATCGACAGGCGTGGAACGATTCCGCTCGCCATCACCAGGATTCGCCTGATTGGCAGGCCTTGCTCGGCGAAGTCGCGCAGGCGGATTTCTCTTGCCTTGATGAGACCTTGAGCGGGTTGCTGGAGGTCGATGGCAAGGATGTGATTCAACTGGGCTGCAACAACGGCCGCGAGAGTCTCTCCCTGTTTGCGCTCGGTGCCAGAAGCGTGGTCGGTGTCGATCAGTCGTCGGCGTTTCTCGAACAGGCGCGTGAGCTGAACAAGCGTTCACCGCATAACGCCGAGTTCATCGAAACCGATATTCATCACCTGCCAGCGTCTTTGCAGAACCGGTTTGACGTGGCGCTGATCACCATCGGTGTTCTCAACTGGATGCCGGACATCGGCGAGTTCTTCCGCCACGTCGCCTCGACGCTGAAACCGGGTGGCAAACTGGTGATCTACGAAACCCATCCATTTCTGGAGATGGTCGATCCCGACGCAGAGGATCCCTACCGCCTCGCCACTTCGTACTTCCGCGCCGAGCCCTTTGTGCAGGAAGAACCGATTGTCTACGTCGGCAAGGTTGAACAGCAGGCGGCGAAGTCGTATTGGTTTGTGCATACGCTGGGGGCGATTTTCAGCGGTGCCATTGCGGCAGGGCTGAACATTGCGCACTTCCGGGAGTACGCGCATTCGAATCGGGAAGAGGTGTATGACCAGTATCTGAATCGGGATGCGCAGATGCCGATGTGCTTTACCCTCGTCGCCACCAAGGCCTGATTGATCGGTGCGGCTGCCGGCCTCTTCGCGAGCAGGCTCGCTCCTACATTTGAAATGCGATCCCGTGTAGGAGTGAGCCTGCTCGCGATGGCGGCATCAAAACCGCCACAAATATCCCGACTGAATCAAGCCTGCGCCGCCACCGTCACTGCCGGTCTTTCCGGCTTGCGCAGCGCCTCCAGCCTTGAATCGCTGTAGTTCGATTCGCGGAAGAAACGCCAGTGCCCGAACAGGTCGTAAACATGCGTGATATGCCCTTGTTCCTGATAGCCCAGGCGAATATGCATCTTCAGGGCCTGTACATTCGCGTTGTCGCAGATATCCACGACTTTTTTAAAGCCTCGGGCAGACATGACTTGCCAAAGTGCGGTCTGTGCATCGACGGTCAAGCTACTGCCGAAATAGTGCCGGGTAATTTCGGCACCGAACTGGAAGTATTCACCGGGCTTGACCGGGAACGTGCAGCGGTAGAAGTGGCGGTCGTAATAGTCGCGAGTGCTGGCCCAGACGAACCCGACGGTGTGATCGTCCTCGTCCATGTACATGTGCCCCGTATGCCCTTCAGCGGCCAGCTCGGCCATGGTCTCCACGCGGTCACCAAAGTACTTGCCGAATGCCTTGGCGTTGTCCTCGGTGATGTCGACTCTGCGCAAACCTTCACAGGGGCGCAGTTTGTTCGCGGCAATCGGCGTGACCAGGTCGCGCTCCATCCACAGCAATTCACGGTGAGCGAACACGTAACGTTTCCACAGCGCGCCAAGGGTGCGGCGCAGACCTTTTTGTTTGATGCGCAGAAGCAGATTTTCGATGACGCTCATGATGCCCTCCGAGGCGCTAGCCCAGGTGTGTTGGATGGTGTTGCCGGTTGAATTTCGGATGTGTTCGCCGCCGTCGAGTTGTCGGCACGCGGTGCGATCCATTTTTGCAGGGCCGGTTTGACGTGGTGCCAAAGGCGTAGTCCCAGGCCCAACAGCAGACCGCTCGGGCGCCATGAGTAGAAACTCCAGCGCCAGTGTTCCAGTTGCCCGGTCATGCGTTCGTGCAGTTGATGGCTGGAGTTTTCCAGGCTGACCCGCGACGCGTCGATCCAGCGCCAGTGCTCATCCAGCCCCCAACGAATCCATTCCTCCAGCAGCACCCGGCCGCTACCGAGGTCGGCGTACTGCGGCAAAAACGCCAGGTTGTAATCGTAGAGCCGGCCCTGTTCGAGCAGGCCGAGGCGATAGCTGATGCAGCGGCCGTTCAGCTCCAGCGTCACGACCCGAACCAGGCCTTGGGCGGCGAGGGCGGTGAAGGCGCTTTGCATCCACTGACGACTGCGTTCGGTGGCGAAAATCCCGACGCCCTCGTCACCTTTCCAGCTGACCGACTCGACTTCCTGCAGCGCTTCTAAAATCGTAGGCATCGACAGCGCATCGGGGGTGATTCGCCGTACTTGCGCACCGCATGCGGCAATCCGTTTGCGCGCCCGACGCAGCTTGTAGCGCGGGTCGCCGGAGATCTCCTGATGATCGGCATCGCTGATCAGATGCACCGGCACCCGGCAACTCAGGCGCCGTTCAGCCGTGGAACTGCGCGCCATCCATTCGGTGAGCGCACTTTCTTCACCGGCAGGTTCCGACAGTTCATTGAGTTGCAGCAGCGCATGGGGCAGATGCTTACGGATCAGCACCAGCGCCTTGTGCATGTCTTCGCTGCCGAGCAACGACAGCAGGGCCAGGCGATCGGCCATTGGATAACCCAAGTGATGCAAAACGCGAAACGGTACGCCAGCGAAGCGTTCGCGGCTGGCCACCAGTGGCAGGCACAGCAGCAATTGCTCGGCTTGCCAGCCGAGCAGAATGTGCAGGCGCTGATCCTCGCCCATGGCCTGCTCTGCCGCGCACAACCAGCCAAGGTTGTTGAACGGCGTGTGGTCAGCTACGCGCAGGCGTAGTGCTTCGTAGGCTGTTGCCGGGAAGTCGGTAGCGCACAGGGAGGTGCGCCATTCGAATCGCATCACCATGGGTTCAGGCCGCCGTTGCTGTGACAGGTGGACGGGAAGTTTTACCCAGCGCCGCCAGACGCGAGCCGCTGTAGCGGGTTTCGCGATAGAAGCGCCAGCGGCCGAACAGCGTGTAGATATTCATGATCCGCTGTTGTTCGGTATAGCCCATGCGCAGGTGCAGCTTGAGCGCCGGGACGTTGCTCGAGTCACAGACATCGACCACTTTGCGGCAGCCTTTCAAGGCCATGGCTTCCCACAGGCGCAGTTGCAGATCTACCGACAATTCGGTGCCCCAGTAGGCACGGGTCAGTTCGCCGCCGAATTCGAAAAACTCGCCGGGTTTAACCGGGAACCGGCAACGGTAGTAATGCCGATCGAAATAGTCGCGTGGCGTGCCCCAGATAAACGCCACGGCATCGCCGTTGTCGTCGATATGCATATGCCCGGTGTGACCGTCACTGGCCAGCTCGGCCATGACGCCGACGCGGTTGCCGAAGTAGCGAGTAAAGGCGCTGGCGTTGCTTTCGGTGATCTTCAGCATGCGCAGTGGCGGGTAGGGTTTGAGGCTGTGTGGCGGCACGGGGCTGACCAGATCGCGCTCCATCCACAGCAGTTCCTGATGGGCAAAAATGTACATTCTGCGGATCTTCGCCAAGGTCGCTCGCAGGCCTTTACGACGGATATGTCCGCAGAGTCTTCGCAATACATCCATGGTCTCTTCTCCTGTTAAGGGTCCCACGCACAGCAAAAGGCTCGCGGGGCAGAACATCGAAGGGCGGTTCATGAAGCGCTCCAGGTCAGGGCAAACAGGGTTTGCCCCGGTAATTCGAAACGTACGCGCCCGTTTTCGCAGGCAAACGGTATGTCGCGGCTGCGATTGTCAGCGCCGAAGAAACGCAGGGCGCTTTGGTTCAGCGGGCACTTGGCACCGCTCAGATCAACGCGTTGCAGACGCGTGCCTTTGTTCACCCCGAGCAGTGCGCGCTGCTCGTCACCGGCCATCGCCAGGACATCCACCTCAAAAGCGTCGTTATCCAGTTGCAGCACTTGCGGCAGCCAATGCCGGGCGATGAATTGCTGGGCAAGGCCCACCGGTTTGAGCTCGAAGCGACCATCGTCGTGTATGCGCACCATGCCCTTGCCGTAGGGCGGTTCGTCGGCCGCCTGAAACCAGTTGAGCATGCTCAGCAGTCCATCCTGAGAAGCGTTGATCACCACCGAGGCCCACCACAGCGCGGTGTAATGGGTTTCCTGATCGTAGGGGCTCAGGGCTGAGCCACTGGACAGATTGGTCTGATCCAGCAGCAACGCTTTACGTGGCTGACCTTTAGCGTCCAGCCCCACCAGGTCTGCTGCGCGGCGCACGCTGTCGCGGTAGACCCGGGTGGCCAGCAAGTCGCGAATCATCCATTCATGCCAGGCCAATGCATCGACCTGATCGGCGGATTCACTAAGTAGACGCCGCGCCCAATCGATGCCGCGCTTGTCCGCTGCGTTTTCGGTGAACGGCCCGTTGACCAGCCGCGAGCTGGCCGGCATTGCGATGCGCACGCCAGCCTTGGCGTTGGCCGGGTCGCTGCGCACCTGCCGCGCCATGCTGTTGAAGATCGCCCGGTATTGTTCGTAACTTGAATAGTTGAGATTAGGCTCGTCGGCGAAACCGATGTAATGCGTGCCTTTGCCACCGAGGGCGCGGGTGCCGGCGAGCCAGGCGTCGAGGCCGCTGTTGCTTTGTGCATCGGCGCGCAGATCGGCCTGACGTCCGGTGCCGGCGAGCAGGGTGATGTCCTGGCGAATGCCGAAGCGATTTTGATAAAGCTGACGGAACGCGTCTTCGAAATGTGGATTCTTCGCGGTGACGTCAACGAAGCTGTAGTAACTCGCTGCCCCCGGCCTCAGTGCATCAAGTAAGGCATGGCTGGCGGGTGGTGGCACGAGGTACGGCAGAGCAATGCCCAGATCCGGCGTGCGGCCGAGAATTTTATCGTGCAGGGTCAAATGCGTTTGCCCCGGATCTTCGCGCAAGGGCTGCAACTGCTGCGGATTTTGTGCAAACAGATTGGCTGTGCCGTCGAGCCAGAATGCCGCTTTGCCAGTGCCTCGCAGACGCAGGCGCCAGACTTGTTCCTGTTGGCTGACCGGTAGGGCGACCTGATCGAACTGCCAATAGGCACGATAGGGTTTCAGTGCCAGCGTCAGCGTTTGCTCATCGCCCACCCGCTGTGCCTGCAAACCGCTGACGCCGCCATGAAACTTGCCGGCCAGCACCGCGTGTTCGCCGGGTGCGACTCTGAAATACAGCTCAGTGGCGTTACGTACTTCCGCGCTGAAATGCACCTTGGCCGGGGCAAACAGCGCCACGGTTTTTTCGTCATGTTCAATCCGATAACTACGAAAACTATAGCCGGGAATTTCCAGTCGACTGCTGGCAGCCCCGGGCAGCAAAGTCCAGCTCTGCGAACCGCGAGTTTCGCTGGCTTTGATCAGCCGTTCGCCCTGTAGCTTGCCCTGACCATCGAGCAGATAAATATGCTCTTCATTGGCCTCGGCCTGCCATGCCGGCACCCATCGCACTGTTACGGTGTCCGGGCGCTCCGCTTGCAGATACAAACTGCCGTCACGGATATCGCCCCACTGCATCGGCGCCGCGAAACCGTTCAGCGTCAGGCCGAGTCCGAACAGCAGGGCCAGGCGTTTCATGCTGTCTTCCGACGTTGCAGCATCAACCACATCGGGGTGATGTCGCTGGGCAGGATGATCAAGGTTTGCCAGAACGGCACGTCGCTCAAGCGGCAATAAAGCACCAGCATCGCCACCGTCACCGCCAGATAGGCGATTGATGAAGCCGCCGCTGCTCCGACAATGCCGTAGGCAGGAATCAACAGCAGATTCAGCGCCAGGTTGAACAGAGCGCCGATGCCCATCAGCAACGACACCGTGCCGGGGCGATCCTTGCCAATCAGATCCAGGCGCAGAATGCTTGCGTAGCACAGGCCCAGCAGCCCCGGCAGCAACGCGAGCAGCGCCGGGTAGGCCGGTTGGTAAGCGACGCCGAACAGGGTGACGATCAACCATTCGCCGATCACTGCCATGGTGATGCAGGCGCCGAGCATCACCGTGGCGGTCAGGCGTAGGGCCAGCGGCGTGACCTTGTCCATGCCTTTGTCCTGTTGCAGCAGTCGCTTCATCAGCGGTGTGGTGACTGCCTCCGGAACGATCAGCAACAGTTCGGCGGCGGCACTGGCCATGGCGTAGTGGCCGAGCGCGGTACTGCCCAGCAGGGCGCCGATAAACAAGTAGTCGGAGCGCAGAATGATCTGTTGAAACAGCAGGTCCGGATGGCTGCGCGCACTGAAGCGCAGCAGCTCGTTCTGGCTCGCACGGTCCCATTGCAGTTGCAGCGGCTGTGCGCGTTTGAGCCACATCCAGCCCACCAGCACCACCAGACTGATGCCGGCCAGCCAACTGATCAGCGCGGCTTCGAGTGCTGCCTCTTTCCACATCCAGAACAGCGCGACAAACAACAGCAGCGGCGCGAGGGATTCGATCAGACGCAGAACATTAAAGGCGACCACGCCGCCCGATGCGTTGTGCAAGGTCAGCAAGCCGCTTTTAAGCACGGTCAACGGCACCGCCAGCAGCAACAGCCACGCCAGCAGACCGAGCTGCATTGTCACATCGAGCTCGCTGCCGAACTCACGGGCCAGCGCGACCACCAGCAAGGTCAGCAGCCCGGCCAGAAGACAGCCGAACACCAACACCTGAGCGAGCAACACGCCCATCGGCCGCTGATTGGCCGCTTGATAACCGACTGCCGAATTCAAACCGCCGCTGGTAGCCGCGCTGATCAGGTCCGGCAGGGTGCTGAGCAGGGCGAACAAACCGCGTTCACTGGGGCCGAGAATCCGCGCCAGCAACACATTGCGCAGCAGGCGTAAGGCAATCATTGCCAGTTTGGTGCCCATGCTCAGGGCCAGATGCTTGAGGTAGCTGCCGCGACTCATGGCCGTGCCCCGCGATAAATGCGCCACGACAACAACGCCGGATTGCACGCGATGCGCTGACTGACGCCGAAGCGCGGCAAGTTCAGCGGGTCGCCTTCGCCGCGATAAATGCCGGTGCCGGTGCCGAGGGCGAACGGATAATCGTGATTGGCGATCTGCTCGCGCACGCGTTCATCGTTGTCGCCGTTGGGGTAGCAATACACCGGCAGTGGGCGATTGCAGCCGTTGTACAAGGCATCGCGGCTGCGGCTGATTTCTTCGTTCAGGCGCTGATCATCAAGGCCGGTGAGGATGGCGTGGCTGGCACCGTGCGGGCCAAAGCGCACCAGACCGGAAGCCTCCAGCGCGCGCACTTGATGCCAGTCCAGCGCTTGCGGCTGTGATTCGGCTGGGCACTCATCGGTGAGTTTTTCCAGTTCCTGCGGGTCAAGCGTCTTCAACCCTTGGAGGAAATGCAGCAGCGCCAGGCTGCGGCGGTCGACATCGATGTCATCGAGCAGTACCGGCAATGGGTGATGCATGAACTGCAGGCACTCGATCAAGTGCATCCGCGCTTTTTCACCGTGGCTGCCCCACAGGGTTTCGCCAAGGCTTTCCCACCAGAAACGCTGACGGCTGCCGATGAAATCGGTGGAGAGGAAAATGCTCGCCGGTACCTGATGCTTCTGCAACAGCGGGAAGGCGTTGACGGCGTTGTCGCGCCAGCCGTCATCAAAGGTCAGCGCCACCCGTGGGCGCTCGCTGCGCAGCGAATTGGGCTGGAGGATTTCCATCAGCGGCACGCAATCGAAATGCCGCCGCAGCCACAGCAGTAAATGCTCGAAGGCCTTGGGCCCGACGCACAGCTCATTGCGGTGCGGGAGGTTGGCGGCACGGTCGTTGGCCAGTACCCGGTGCAGCATCAGAATGACCCCCGCACCGTGCAACTGGTTGCGCCCCACAGACGAGTTGAGATAGAGCCAGCCGCTGGTGCGTTTTAGCAGTTGTTTGATCGCCATGGCATGAGTCCTCTCAACGATTCTGGTCAGGATTCCATTGTGCGTAGCGTTGCCCGCGCAGGAACTGCCACAGGCCGACGCTCATGCCGGCCAGCGTCACCAGCAGGAACGCCGCGAGGCGGAACGGTTTCGGTAAACGGTGTTGCGAATCCAGCAGGCCGGCGATGGCCACCGCGTAGCCGAGCAATTGCGCAACCAGGCTCAGGCGATAGAAACCGTGCTCGTTCCACAGCCAGAAATTGCTCAGCAGCAGCGGCAGCAAGAGAATCGGCGCGAGGCGGCGGATCAGTTTGTGACTGATCAACGCGATGGAATAAAGGCCGTACTTGAACGGATTCAGCAGTGCGCTGCGTTGTGCCAGGCTTTGCAGGCCACCGACGGTAACCCGCTGGCGGCGGCGCCATTGCTTGCCCGCTTCGTCGACGCCCTGGTCGATCACTTGCGCTTGGGGCACGTAAACGATGCGTTTGTGCGCGACCGGCGCGCAGGTACTGATGAAGAAGTCGTCGTTGACCTCGGCCGGTACGTTCTGGAACAGCTCGCGGCGCAAGGCGAGCAGGGCGCCGTCGGCGGAGACCATGCAGCCGGTGCGATTCTCGACCCGGCGCAACCAGCCTTCATAATGCCGATACAGGCTGTCGCCAATACTCAGGCCGCCACCGGTGACCGGGATCACCATGTGCCCGGCGCAGGCACCGACCTGCGGGTCGCTCAACGGCGCGAGCAAATGGCCGAGGGTGTCGCGCGACCATTGGTTATCGGCGTCGGTGAACACCAGAATGTCGCCGCTGCTCACGGCGACGCCGGCATTCAGTGTGGCGGCTTTGCCTTGGCGCGGCAGGTCGAGGACGGTGATGCGCGGATCGATCACTTTGTGCGCGCAGGCCACGGTGTCATCGCTCGAACCGTCGCTGGCGAGAATGATCTGCAGCGTGGCGGGCTGATAATCCTGGGCCAGCAGGGTGCGCAACTTGTGCTCTATGTGCCGCGCCTCATTGTGCGCGGCGATGACGATGCTGACGTTAAGCGGCGGTGCTGGCGCGTGCCGCCAGGCCGGGAACAGCGGCGCCAGCAAGGTCAGCAGCAGCGGATAGCCGATGTAGGCGTACGCCGGCAGCAGCAGGCACAGGCAAAAAATGAATTCAGCCACGGGCGGGCCTCCTGGCGTTCCAATGACACAGACTGAGAACAAGTGCCGCGCTGGGCAGGTGCAGGCGTAACCAGTGCAGACCCCACAGCTGCAAGGTGAGGCGAGCGTTGTGGTGCTTGATACTCTGCCGCACGCTGAGCATCAGACTCGGCAGCAGGGTCAGCACCAGCAGGATCACCGCGAGCTGCGCGAAGCCGGCGAGCAAGGCCACGATCAGTAGAAAATCCGTCATCCAGACCAGCAACGACAGCAGCGGAAAACGCAGCAGGCGCAGGCTCATGCCATGGGTGCGCAGCAACTGCAGGTGGCTGCCCTGGCGCCACAGCTCCTTGCCCATCCACTCGCGCCAGTTCATTTCGTAGCCCCAATGCAGGGCGATGCTGTTACGGGTCGACAGCAGCCGTGCGCCCTGTGTGTTCAGACGCAAGGTGTATTCCTTGTCTTCGCCGGTGCGCAGGGTTTCGTTGAATCCGCCGACGAAGTCAAACCAGCGTTTGCGCATCAACAGGTTGGCGCTGGGCAGCCAGTCCACGGTGCGACTGGCGTGCGCTGATGGACGCAACATGCGTCGTTGCCAGGCGGTCGCGTACCACGGCGCGGCGGCGGGGGTGTGCAGATCCAAGCCAAAAATGTCGCCCTGATTCTGCGCTTCGAGAGCGAACAATTCGTTCAGCCAGTCTTCGGGCATTTCGATGTCGGCATCAATGAACGCCAGCCATTCACCGCTGGCAACCGTTGCGCCACGATTGCGCAAAGCGCCGATCAGCAGGCCGGGCAGCACCAGCACCTGTGCGCCGAATGCGCGGGCGATCTGTGGTCCGTCATCAGTGGAACCGTTGTCGACGACGATCAGTTCACAGTCGATGTCGGCGGCGTTCGCGGCTTTGCGAGCGGCCAGGAGGGTGCGGCCGATGTGCCGTGCCTCGTTGTACATCGGAATGACGATGCTGATCCGGCTCATGCCTTGGTCCCCGTCAGCGGTGCTTGCTCGGCTTTCAGGCGCAGCACCCAGGTCAGCGCAAGCATGATCCACAGGTATTTCAGGTTCGGCGCGCTGAGAAACATCAGAAACAACGTCAACGACAGAAAACTCATTCCCAGATGGGTCATCAGGTCTGCTTGCTGCCATTTGCGGCGTTGCAGCCATTCGCGTCGTGCGCGGATCAGGTTGTAGAAACCCTGCACGAGCATGCCGACAAACAGCAGGCCGGCGGGAATCCCCAATTCGCTGAAAATCTCCAGATAAGTGTTATGCGCCCGACGATACAGATCGCCGATCTTGCGGTTGGCCGAGAACGCCTTGGCATAACCGGTGGTTGCATAGTGCAGCGGGAAGGTCCCGGGGCCCGAGCCGAGCAGCGGATGCTCGCGGATGATCTGGCTGCCGACGACAATGTACGAGGCGCGACGGCCGAGGGATTCGTCCTGAGCCTTGGCCCCGGCGCTCAAGATACTCAGCGACTGGATGCGCGCCAGGTAACCGGCAGGCATCGCATAAATCGCCAATGGCAGCACGATGGCGGCACCGAGCATGGCGAATCCGAAATGCCGGGGACGGATGCGGGTAAGGTGCTGGCGGTAATGCCAGACACCGATCGCCAGACTCAATGCCAATACCACCAGCCCTGAGCGCGACTCCGTTTTGGTCATGCCGCCGAGCAGCAAAAGGCAGCAGCCGGCCCAGAACAAACGGTGCAGCAGGTTCGGGCTGCGAATCACCAGCAACAGGCCCAGCGGCACGGCGAAGGCGATCAGCAGAGCAAAGGCATTCGGGTCTTCGAGCAGGCCGGCAGCGCGGCCCTTGTCCTGGAATCGGCTGGAAAACATCGCCATCGCGCAGGTCGCGCTGACGCTGAGCGTGACCAGCCGGGCGAACATATCGAGGTTCAGCTCGCGGCCGATCAACAAAGTGATCACGAACAGAATCAGGCCCACGCTCAGCTCACGCAGATGACTCTGTGACATGCCCATATTGTCGGTGGCGAGCAGGCTCAGCAGGTACAGCGCCATGAAACCGATCAGGTAGCGCCACAGATTGCTGCGCAGGCGCTGCGATGGAATCTGATGCAATGCCAGTTGCAACGCCAGGATCAGCGCCAGCGAAGCACCGATCAGTTTGCTCCCGGATAACACGCTGTCCTTGAAGAATCCTTCAAACGGCACCAGCGCGGCAATGCCCAGCAGGCCCCAGGCCGGTTTGCGGTACAGCACCGTGAAACCCAGCAGCCCTAACACCGCCCCCGGCGCCAGATACGGATAAGGACTGACCAGCAAAGCCATGCAGACCAGTGCCAGCAGGCTGACGATCGAGAGCGGGAAAATCATGCGCGTGCCTCCCGTGCCGTGTGGATGTACAGCTGCGACCAGCGTTCAGCCAAAGCCTTGAGGTCGTAGCGTTCCTGTTGTGTGCGTCTGGCGTTGTCGCGTAGTTGTGCGGCCAGCTTCGGTTCGGCCAGCAACGTGTCGAGCTGACGGGCGAGGGCGGCGGTATCGGTCGGGGCGGCGAGCAGGCCGTTGTGGCGGTCCTGCAAGACATCGGGAATACCGCCGACCGCGAATGCCACCACCGGCACACCGGCCTGCATCGCTTCAAGCAGAATCATCGGCGTACCCTCGGTGCGCGAGCTGATTACCAGCGCATCGAGTTGCTGCCACCAGCCTTGCATCGCCGTCTGATAGCCCGGCAAGCGAATCCGCTGTTGTAAACCGACCGCGTCGATACGCGCCTGCAAGGCCTCACGTTCCGGACCGTCGCCGAGCATCACGGCGTCCAGTTGCGGATGCTGGTGACACAACGCAATCAGCGCATCGAGAAACAGATCCGGGCCTTTCTCACTGCTCAACCGACCCACGTAACCGACCAGCCAGCGTTGTCTTTCCAGCGCCGGCGGCAGCACTGGCGCCGCTGGCAAACCGTTGGCAATCACCTGCAACTTCTCCGCACGGACGCCAGCCTGACGGTGCAGCACAGCGATGCTTTGCGCTACGCAGACCACCCGCTTCACCGAAGCCGTGCGGCACAGTTGCAGGCTTAGCCAGGTGTAGAACTTCTGCTTGCGACTGCGCGGGGTGAAACCGTGTTGAGTGATCACCAGCGGCAGGCGCAACACAGTGGCGCCGACCCAGCCGAACAGCAGCCCTTTGAAGTTGTGCGTGTTGAGCAACGGCTTGTCACCACGGCGTTGACGCAAGTGCCACAGCAGTCCACCGAGCCCGGCACAGCCGCGAGCGTCCACCCCGGCCTGGCGAAAGCGCTCGATCAGCTCTGGTGGCGCGTCGAGGAACAGCACCTGATGCTGCCCCGGCGTCGCCAGGCAATGATCCAGCAACATCCGCTCGGCGCCGTAGAAGCCGCCGCTGCTGAGCAAATGAATGATCGGCAGGGCGACGCACGGGGTGGACGCCGCGTTCAATTGCGCACCCAGTGAACCAGGCTCGGCACGGTCCAGTTCTTGTGCGGATTGCCCGGCTGCGACGTTTCTTCGTTGAGCACCAACAGCACCGGCAGGCCCAGTTCATGGCTGATTTGCGCCGGATGCTTGAAGCGGTGATCGAAGAACTCACGTACATAGACGAAGGCAATGGCCAGCAGCAGTCCGGTGAGCAGGCCGAACGGAATGATCAACATCGGCTTGGGAAACGCCGCCTCGGTCGGTTCATACGGCGGACTCAGGACACGAGCGTTGGACAAGTCGTTATCCAGCGCGCGTGTCGTGCTGCTTTCGGCAAAGCGTTGCGCATAAGTTGAAAACGCTGCGTGCAATGCGCCGATCTCGGTGTCCATTTGGCGCAGCTTGCTTTGGGTTTGCTGCAATTGATGGATGCGATTCTTGAACTCGGCAATGCGCGCGGTTTTCTGCTCGATGACCTGGCTGACCACCGACAGGTCGATCGTGCGTTCCTGGATGCGGTTGTTGACCACTTTGAGGAACTGCTGGCGTGTGCGGGCAATTTGCTCGCGGGCCAGCAACATCGGTTCGCTGCTGGGCTGAAATATCGCCAGGTCATTCATATAGCGGCTGACCTGAGTGGTCAGCGCCTCGCCCATCTGCCGGATCTCACGGTCTTCGAACGCGATGTTGTCTACCGTCGTGGTGAAGGTGAACGGAAAGGTGTAGTCGTTAAGCTTGTTGGTGTTGGCAGCGGCCAGGCTGGTTTTCAGGTAATCGAGCCAGCGCTGGCTTTGCAGCAAGCGATCGCGATACAGGTTGAGTGCCTGCTCTTCGGTGTTGATCGCGTTGAGGCGAAAGGTGATTTCCTCCTTCGGATCGGACGAACCGACGCTTTCCAGCAGGCTCAGCCGCGCGCCTTCCAGGCCATCGAGGCGGACCTGATATTGATGCTTCTTGGTCTCGTAGAACGAGTGCGGCAGCTCGATCGATTGCAACGCCTGGCGATCGACCAGATAGTTGCGCAACAGCGTGGCAACGAACGTCGTGCCCTGGGCGGGATCCGGGAAGCTGTAGACGATCGAGATGACATTGGAACCCGGCAGGGTTTCGATCTTCAGATTGTCGATGGCCTCCTGGGTCAAGCCATCCAGTGCCGTGTCGCGCACCGGATCGGTTTCCATGCCCAGTGCATCACGCAGCGGATTGATCACGTATTCGCGCAGCGGCGTGCTGACGTAACGCTTGAACGGTTCAGCCAGTTTGCTGAGCATCCCCGGCGGCGGGTTGTACTGACCCTGATCGCGCAGTTCGCTGATGGTCTGACGAATCAGCGCCGGCGAACGGAGGATATTGCTTTCGGTCTCCATATCCGCCAGCGATGGCGGAATGAAGGTGGCGCTGTCCTGGGTCAGCGAGGTCGTCGCATCGCCCTGGGAGAGTTTTTTCGACTGCACGATCACCTGCGCGGTGATATCGAAGCTCTGTTTGAGCAACAGCGGCAGCAACAGCGCGATCACTGCAAAGATCAGGAAGATGCGCTTCACCAGTTGCTTGTTGGCGAAGAAAATCCTGAAGAACTCGTGCAGGTAATTTTCTTTTGGGTTCATGTCGTTCACCTGAGAGTCAGTTGTCACTGCCTTTGTTGTCGACGCGGTAGCCGAAGCTGAACCCCACGCCCTGGAACAGCACCACATCGGCCAGTTGGCGGGCGAGTTCGCCGGCGCTGGCCAGTTTGGTTTTCGGTACGTAGAGCATGTCGTCCGGTTGCAGGTAGGCGATCTGTGGCGCATCGCCCGACAGTGCTTTCTCGACGTCGTAGTTCATGGCCTGCACCTGATTGCCGTTGCGCCGCATGATCACTACCGAATCCAGGCGTGCCTTGACGTTGGTGCCTCGGGCAAGAGTCAGGGCCTCAAGCACCGACACCGGCCGGCGGATCGGGTACGAGCCCGGTTGAGCGACTTCGCCGAGCACGTAGATCTCGTTGCCGGCGGTGGATTTCAGCAGCACATCCACAGTCATCCGTCCCGGCAGTTGTGCGTACTTGCTGTTGAGGAAGGTTTCCAGTTGATTGACGGTCATGCCTTGCAGCGGCACAGCGCCGATTTCCGGAAAACTCGCATAGCCATCGGTGCCGACGGTGATTTCGCGGCTCATGCCGGTGGCCGGGTGGTTCAGCGCACTTTTGAGGTTTTGCTCGTTGCTCAGCGGGCTGAGAATCTGCACCGAGAGCTGATTGCGGTTGGGCTGGAACAGTTGCTTGCGTTGATAGGCGCGCTGGATTTCCTGCCGCGCCTCGTCGCTGGTCAGCCCGGCAATTTTCACCGAGGTGTTGGCGCCCGGCAGTTCGATGCTGCCGTCAGGCAGCACCAGTTGCGTGCCGTTGAGCTGACTGGCAGCGGTGAAGTTCAGGCCGATCTGGTCACCCGACTGCACGCGGTAAGCGTCCGAGCCGCTGGTACTGATGTGGAAAATCACATCCAGCACGTCTTTCGGGCGCAGGGTCTGCTCGACCCTCGGCATGTCGGTGGCTTGCGCATTGGCCGGTGTGGCGGTGAGGATATTCACCGGCATGTTGCGGGTGTCGGAATTGCTGGAGCAGCCTGCAAGCGGCAGCAACAGCAGGACAAGCATTTTGGCGTTCATGGCGTCATCCTTTGCGTTCGCTTACAGGTTTTTGTAAAGCCATTTGGGCATGTAGTACTTGCGCCGGTTGAACACGCTGCCGACCACTTTTGCCCCGGCCTGAGTCAGGCGTTGCACGGCGGCCTGGGCGACTTCCCAGCGGGTGTCTTCGGCGCGTACGACAAGCACCACGCCATCGACTTGCGTGCTGATGACCAGCGTGTCGGCGTCGGAGTACACCGCGTCGCCATCGATCACCACAAAGCGGTACTGGCTGCCCAATTGATCAAGCAACGGGCTCAGCCGCTCGGCGGTCAGGTGCTCCAGGGTGCGGATCGGCCGGCCGTTGGGCAGCACGTGGAACGGCAGGCTTGAGACCTGCACCACGCAGTCCTGCAACAGCGGCGGTTTGTCGGGGTTGAACAGCAAGTCGCGCAGGCCGCGCTCCTTGCTCAGGTTCAACTGCTGGGTGAGATTGCTCGCCGACTGACTGGCATCGACCAGCAGCACTTGGCCGCTACTCATTTGTGCCAGTTGGCCGGCCAGCGCCAGCGCACTGGTGGTGGTGCCTGAGCCGGGGTTGGCGGCGGTCAGGAACAGGATCCGCAGATCAAGATCCAGCACGGTCGAGGTCAGGTTCGATTCGCTGGGGTTGGCAATGCTCAGGCTTTTGTTGGTTGAACCGTCCATTAGCTTGCTCCGTGGCCGCTGAATACTTTGAAGGGGGTTTTCAACAGAATCTTCAGATCAAGCAAAAGGCTCTGCTCGGCGATGTAGCTGAGGTCCAACTCAACGCGCTGGTCGAAGTCGATGTTGCTGCGCCCGGAGATCTGCCACAGGCCGGTCATGCCGGGGTAGATCGCCAGACGCGCGAGGTGATTGTCCTTGTAGCGGTAGGCGTTGAACGAGGTCGGACGCGGGCCGACCAGGCGCATGTCGCCGGTCACTACATTGATCAGGTTGGGCAGTTCATCGAGGCTGGTGCGCCGCAGAAAACCACCGATGCGGGTGATGCGCGGGTCGTGGTCGATCTTGAAATCGATCGCGTCGGCACCGTGCTTGTTGAGGTGACGCAGTGACTCTTTCAACTCTTCGGCGTTGGCCACCATGGTGCGGAATTTGTACATGCCGAATTTGCGCCCGCGATAACCGGTGCGTTTCTGCACGAACATCACCGGGCCTTCGCTGGTGAATTTGATGGTCAGCGCCAGACCGATCAACAGCGGCGAAATCAGCAGCAGAATCAGCAAGGCGCCGAGGCAGGCGACCACGCGATTGGTGCGTGACAGTTGCCATGGCCGACCGCCGTCGCGTCCCGTGAACCAGCCGCGACCCTGGCGATGAATCGCCGCGTCGAGACGCATTCGGTGCTCGGGATCCACGCGCTTGTCGCGGCGCATTTCGAGGATCGGTACACCTTTCTCATGTCCAGTCATGGAGTCCTCCACATGAATTCAGCCGCGAACGGCGCGTGGGCGATAGGCAGTGGGGTAGTAGTCGCGGAACCAGGCGATAAAGCGCCCGAGTCCCTCATCCAGCTCTATCCGGGGCTGAAATCCGGTGGCCTGGGCCAGATCGCTGGCCTCGGCGCAAGTGTTGAGCACGTCGCCCGGTTGCAGCGGCAGCAACTCGACAATGGCGGTCTGACCGAGGTGTTTTTCCAGCAGCGCCAGATAGGTTTTCAGCTCGACCGGGTGCTGCCCACCGATATTGAACAGGCGCCACGGCGCCATGCTGCTGGCCGGGTCGGGCTGCTCGCGATCCCACTGCGGATTGACCTGCGGTGGCTGCTCGATGAGGCGGGCAATGCTTTCGATGATGTCGTCGATATAGGTGAAGTCGCGCTGGTGCTCGCCGTAATTGAACAGCTTCAGCGGCGTGCCTTCGCTGATCGCCCGGGCGAACTGGATCGGCGACATGTCTGGCCGGCCCCACGGCCCGTACACGGTGAAAAAGCGCAGGCCGGTGCAGGGAATGCCGAACAGATGGCTGTAACTGTGCGCCATCAGCTCGTTGGCTTTTTTAGTGGCGGCGTACAGCGACAGCGGATGATTGACGCCGTCCTTCACCGAGTACGGCGTGTGCTGGTTGGCGCCGTAGACCGAACTCGACGAGGCGTATATCAGGTGCTCGACCGGGTGATGCCGGCAGCTCTCGAGAATGTTGAGGAAGCCGTTGAGGTTGCTGTCCAGATAGGCCCGTGGATTGTCCAGCGAGTAACGCACCCCGGCTTGCGCGGCGAGGTGGATCACCACTTGCGGACGTTCGCGGACAAACAGCGCTTCGATGGCCGGGGCATCGGCCAGGTCAACCGTTGCGAGCTGGAAATCGCCGGCCTGCTCACGCACCCACTGCACGCGGTCGTGCTTGAGTTGCGGGTCGTAGTAGCCGTTGAAGTTGTCCAGACCGACTACCGAGTGGCCGTCGCGCAGCAACCGCAACACGCAATGGGCACCAATGAAACCGGCCGCACCGGTGACCAGCACCTTCATGGCCGCAGTCCTTCAGGGGCAATGTGGCGCAGACCGATGCCGCTGTAATGCAGGCCGGCGGCCGCCACTTGTTCAGGGTTGTACAGATTGCGGCCGTCGATGATGACCTTCGAGCGCAGCTTTTCGGCGAGCAACTCGAAATCGACCACGCGGAAGTTTTTCCACTCGGTGCAGATCACCAGCGCATCGGCGTCTTCCAGGGTGTCGTCGCGGGTGGCGCACAGGTGCAGGTCGTTGCGATAACCATAGATGCGCCGGCATTCGGACATGGCTTCCGGGTCGTAGGCCTGCACGCTGGCGCCTTCGGCCCACAGCGCATCCATCAGATAACGGCTAGGCGCTTCGCGCATGTCATCGGTATTCGGTTTGAACGCCAGGCCCCAAATCGCGATGGACTTGCCAGCCAGGCCTTGCGGGAACTGTGCTTTGAGTTTGCTGAACAGGATGTGCCGCTGCAGGTCGTTGACGTCGGTGACACTGCGCAGCAGTTTCAGCGGCATACCGTTGTGTTCGGCGGTGTGCAGCAGCGCGCGCAGATCCTTGGGAAAGCACGATCCACCAAAGCCGCAGCCCGGATAGATGAAGTGGTAACCGATGCGCGGATCAGAGCCGATGCCTTTGCGCACCGCTTCGATGTCGGCACCGAGCAGTTCGGTGAGATTGGCCAACTCGTTCATGAAACTGATGCGGGTGGCGAGCATCGCGTTGGCGGCGTACTTGGTCAGCTCGGCGCTGCGGTTGTCCATGAACATGATTTTTTCGTGGTTGCGGCAGAACGGCGCGTACAACTCGCTCATCTGTTCGCGGGCTGCGTCATCGTGAGTGCCGACGATGATCCGGTCAGGGCGCATGCAGTCGGCGAGGGCGCTGCCTTCCTTGAGGAATTCCGGGTTGGACACTACCCGCACTTGCAGATCAGTCTTGCCGCGACGCAGCAATTCGCTGTTGGCGGTGGCCAACACCTGATCGGCCGTGCCCACTGGCACCGTGGATTTGATGATCAGGGTGCGGTCAGCTTCCATGTACGAAGCAATTTGCCGGGCGACGTTGAGCACGTGGCTGAGGTCGGCGGAGCCATCCTCATCGGCCGGGGTGCCGACGGCGATGAAAATCAGCTCGGCATGCTCGACGGCGTCGCTGGCCTGGGTGCTGAACAGCAGACGGCCGGCCTTGATGTTTTCCTCAAGCGTGCTGGATAAACCTGGCTCGCTAATTGGCGGCACTGCTTGTTGCAGTTGTTTAATTTTGTTGGGGTCAATGTCCACGCATAAAACGCGATGACCGACATCTGCAAGTGCGGCGGCTTGTATAAGTCCGACATAGCCAGTGCCAAATACGCTCACGTCCATCTGCGCACCTCAGTAACACCAAAAGTTAACTACGGAATGAGATAGTTAAAGGGGTATAGCGCAGCGTTTGAAAAGCGTGTCAGCAAAATGACATGTTGCATCTGTATAACACTTGAGCATTTTTTGGCGATTGGCCATCAAGTCATTGCTGCGATTGAATTTGTTGCTTTCGTGCAGATTTGTTCAGATTTCAAATATGCGATAAACGGTCGTAAGCCGCTAATTTAAAGGCTTGTAGCGTCTTGGTTGTGTCAGATTTGAGTCACCGTTTTTTTGACGCTTTCTATAAAAAACAGTCAATTCTTGCGCTTTGATGGCCGGGTGCTAGTGTCAGGTTCTGACTGACAAACCTTTGACTCCCTGCCGTTTTGACCGATCGGTATCGCCATGTTCAGATATGCCAAAGAATTGTTCTTAATTGTTTATTTGTTGATTTATTCCGAATATTACATTGATCGGTTAAATGCTATCGGCTTCGGTTTTGCTGTACTTCTTTTTGGCGCGATGTTTTTGGCGCTTACTTTTGCGTTATATCTAATGGCGTATATAAGGCAAACTCTCATTCGCCACGTGTTCGCATTGGCAATGTTTGTCTCGGCAGTGTTTTTCGATGTTTATACCCGGGTCACGGCGGACTACCTGACCTACAGCGGTTTCGTGTCATTGGTTTACTCCGGCGGTTTCATCCAGGAAGCGGCGTACCAGTACCGGGACGCGCTCTTGCGTGGCGTGCTCAGCGGTTTGCTGTTGCTGTTCGGCATCGGCCTGAAACCCCGCCACGGGCTGGCGATTCCCAACGCTTTGCGTGTGGCGGCGCCACTGTGTGGTGTGCTGCTGCTCAGTGCCGTGCTGTTTTTGCGTGCGGGTGAGGGTGCGCGGGGCCTGCCGATCATGTACACGCCGCTGGCCTATCTGAACCTGTTTGCCTATGAAGCGCTGCACAACACCGTCGGCCCGCGCGAACCAGTGACGCTGACGCGTAACACTCAAGCCGTCGATCACGACATCGTGCTGATCATCGACGAGAGCATCTCCGGCAATTATCTGGACATCAACGCGCCGTTCGGTGTGCACAGCAACCTCAAACAGGCGCGTCCCGGCGTCGATATCTTCAATTACGGCTACGCGGCGTCCATCGCCAATTGCAGCGCAGACACCAACGTAACCCTGCGCTACGGCGGCACCCGCGCCGATTACATGCGCATCAACAGCACGCTGCCGTCGATCTGGCAGTACGCAAAAAAGGCTGGGCTGCGCACCGTGTACATCGACGCCCAGCGCACCGCCGGCAATCTGCAGAACCTGATGACCGAAACCGAGAAAAAGGACATCGACGAGTTTGTGCAATTTGACCAGACCAGCGTGCGCGATCGCGACATGGCGGCAGCGGCGAAACTCATCGAATTGCTCAACGACGACAAGTCGGAGCTGGTGGTGATCAACAAGGTTGGCGCGCACTTCCCGGTGCATGACAAATACCCGGATGCGTTCATGGCCTACCGCCCGACCTTGCCGCGCGGGCAGTTCACCGAGGTGGCCGATACCGGCGAACGCAACGGTTTCAATGGTCAGCCAGATGATTGGGTGCTGTATCGCAACGCCTACAAGAACACGGTGTTATGGAATGTCGGCGAGTTTTTCTCGCGGGTTTTCGCTCAGGGCAATCTGAATAACGCGTCGCTGATCTACACCTCCGATCACGGTCAGGATCTGCATGAGCGCGGCAATCCTGGATTGAATACCCATTGCGGCGGCGACCCGGTCGAGGAGGAAGGGCTGGTTCCGCTAGTGGTGATCCAGGGCAGCCAGTTGAAGACGCTGGACTGGTCGGCGCAACTGGCGGCGAACAAGGATCGCTCCAGCCACTACAACATCTTTCCGACGCTGCTGCAGTTGATGGGCTATGACCTGGCGGGGATCGAGGCGGTTTATGGCAAGCCACTGAGTGTCGCGACGGCGGATGAATTTACCTTCAACTACCGCTTCAATGCGCGGCTCGGGGCCAAGCCTGAGTGGAAGCACATTGATCTGGGCAGCATTGTCACGCCGACGCAGGCGCCGGCGAGTGTCGCAGCTGGTCAATAGATTTTGGGTTGGCAGGACTGGCCCCATCGCTGGCAAGCCAGCTCCCACAGCGTTTTAAGGTGAATTCAATATTTGTGAACAACCTCATTCCCTGTGGGAGCTGGCTTGCCAGCGATGAGGCCATTGAGTTCACCGCAAGATTCAGGTCTGTCATCGCCATCCGCTATCCTTGCCCCACACTGACCAATCAGGTGGCGGCATGCTTCGTGTTGAAAATGTCTTCAAAAGCTATCTCACACCGCAAGGCCCATTGCCGGTGCTGCAAGGCATCGACCTGACGCTCGAATCCGGCAGCAGTCTGGCGCTGATGGGCGAATCCGGCAGTGGCAAAAGCACCTTGCTGCACCTGGTGGCCGGTCTCGACAAAGTCGACAGCGGCAGCATCCGCAGCGGCGAGCATCGGCTGGAGGCGATGAACGAGGCGCAACTGGCGAATTGGCGGCGCACAGAAATCGGTCTGGTGTTCCAGCAGTTCAACCTGATCGGCAGTCTGCGTGTGGAGGACAACCTGGCGTTTCAGGCGCGTCTGGCCGGGCGGCATGAGCCGCGTTGGCAGGCGCATCTGGTGCAGCGTCTGGGGCTCGGCGATTTGCTCAAGCGCTATCCCGAGCAACTTTCCGGTGGTCAGCAGCAGCGGGTCGCATTGGGCCGAGCATTGGCGTCGCAGCCGAAATTGCTGTTGGCCGATGAGCCCACCGGTAGCCTCGATGAGGCGACCAGTGATGAAGTGCTGCGCTTGTTGCTGGAATTGCTCGACGACACGCCCACCACGTTGTTGATGGTCACTCACAGTCAGCGGGTTGCGGCGCGATTGGCTCAGCGTGTGGTGCTATCCAAAGGACGGCTGACGTGATGGTTTTTCGTCAGACACTGCGCGCGCTGCTCAGCCATTGGCGACGCCATCCGGTGCAGTTTTTCAGTGTGCTGACCGGGTTGTGGCTTGCGACCAGTTTGCTCACCGGTGTCGAAGCGCTGAACAGTCAGGCCCGTGACAGCTACGCCCGCGCCAGCCAGATGATCGGCGGCGAACCGCAGGCCAGTCTGAGCACACCGAATGGCGCGACGTTCGCGCAACAATGGTTCGTTGATCTGCGCCGACAGGGCTGGCCGGTGTCGCCGCTGTTGCAGGGCCGGTTGCTGCTCAAGGGCTTCGAAAATCAGCGGTTGCAACTCTTGGGCATTGAGCCGGTATCGCTTCCCGCCGATTCGGCGGTGGCCGGGCAGGCGCTGCCCATCGAACGGATCGTCGAGTTTTTCACGCCGCCGGGCAGCACGTGGATTTCTCCGGAAACTCTGCAAGCGCTGGATCTGCGTGAAGGCGACACGCCGCAGACCGTGAATGGGCTGTCGTTGCCACCGTTGCTGGTGCAAAAGGACATGGCGCCGGGCGTTTTGCTGGTGGACATCGGCGTTGCGCAAACACTGCTCGAACAACCTGGGCAACTGTCGCGGCTATTGTTACCCAAGGGTTTCCAAGGTGAACTGCCGGATTCCTTCAAAGGCCAGTTGCAACTCAAAAGCAGCGGCGAAGAAAACAATCTGGCACGCCTGACCGAGAGCTTTCACCTCAATCTGGATGCCTTGGGCTTTCTCTCGTTTCTGGTCGGATTGTTCATCGTCCACGCCGCTATCGGGCTGGCGCTTGAGCAACGGCGCGGTCTGCTGCGTACGTTGCGCGCCTGCGGGGTCAGTGCGCGGATGTTGATTGTTTGCCTGATCGTTGAGCTGGGTGTGCTGGCACTGGTCGGCGGACTATTCGGCGTGATCAGCGGCTATTGGTTGGCCAGTGTCTTGCTGCCGGACGTCGCCGCCAGCCTGCGCGGTTTGTACGGCGCGGAAGTGGCGGGGCAGTTGCGTCTGAGCCCTTGGTGGTGGTTCAGCGGCATCGGCTTGAGTCTGCTCGGCGCCTTGCTCGCTGGGGCCAACAGTCTATTGCGTGCTGCGCGTTTGCCGTTGTTGGCCGTGGCCGATCCGCAAGCCTGGCATCAGCAATATGCGCGTTGGTTGCGGCGCCAGGGTTGGCTGGCAGCGGGGTTGGGATTGATTGCGTTGGCGGCCTTGATCTGGGGCGACAGTCTGGCCAGCGGCTTCGTGTTGATGGCCGGGCTGCTACTCGGCGCGGCGTTGGCGCTGCCGGTGTTGCTCAGTGCGATATTGAGTCAGTTGCTCGGGCGCAGTCGCTCAGTGCTCGGCCAGTGGTTTCTCGCCGATTGCCGTCAGCAATTGCCGGCATTGAGTCTGGCATTGATGGCATTGCTGCTGGCCCTCGCCGCCAATATCGGCGCCGGCAGCATGACGGCCGGTTTTCGCCAGACCTTCGATGACTGGCTCGAACAGCGTCTGAGCGCCGAGCTGTACATCAACCCGACCAACCCGGCGCAGTCCCGGGAAATGTACAGCTGGCTCAAGCAGCAGCCGAACGTCGCGGCAGTGCTGCCCAACTGGCAGGTGTCGGTGACGTTGCAGGGCTGGCCGACGGAGGTGTTCGGCGTGATCGATCATGCACATTATCGCCAGCACTGGCCGTTGCTCGATTCCAGCGGCGGTGATCCGTGGGGGCATCTGGCGACGGATGATGCGGTGATGCTCAGCGAGCAACTCGCCCGACGCCTGAAACTACATGCTGGCGAACACCTGACGATTCCCACGCCGAACGGCTCGTGGTCGCCACGCATCGTCGGCATCTACGCCGATTACGGCAACCCGAAGGGACACGTGATCGCCAACGTCAATCACCTGCTGCGCGGCTGGCCGCAACTGACGCCGAATCGCTTCAACCTGCGCATCGACCCGCAACATATTCCGCCATTGCTGAGCGCATTGCAGGCACGGTTTCAGTTGGAGGATAGCCGCATCGTCGATCAGGCACGGCTCAAAGGCTGGTCGGTTCAGGTGTTCGAACGCACTTTTGCCGCGACGGCAGCGTTGAACAGTCTGACCCTCGCGGTGGCGGGCGTGGCGCTGTTTATCAGCCTGCTGACCCAGAGTCAGAGTCGCCTCGGCCAACTCGCACCGTTGTGGGCGCTGGGCGTGACGCGACGGCAGTTGATGCTGCTCAATCTGGGACAGACGTGGTTGCTGGCGGTGCTGACGCTGGTGTTGGCGTTGCCGCTGGGCATCGCGCTGGCGTGGTGCCTGGATGCGGTGATCAATGTGCAGGCATTTGGCTGGCGGCTGCCATTGCGGGTGTTCCCGTGGCAATTGCTGCAATTGATGGGGCTGGCGTTGTTGGCGACGTTACTGGCTTCGGCATGGCCGCTGTATTCGCTGTATCGCACGCAACCGGCTGATCTGCTGAGGACGTTTGCCCATGAGGATTAAGCTCGTTGTGCTGATGGTTTTGTTGCTGCTCGGTGGTTGCGATCAATCGGTGCCGGAGCAGAAAGGCTTCGCCGGGATGGGCGATCAGGCGTTGGCGTTTACGCCGGTGGTGCCGGGGCGCGTGTTCGGTTTTCCGGCGGATCACGGCGCGCACGATGGCTTTCGCATCGAGTGGTGGTACATCACCGCCAACCTGAAGGACGCGCAGGGCAACGAGTTCGGCGTGCAATGGACCTTGTTTCGCAGTGCATTGAAACCAGTGGCAGAGCAGGCCGGCTGGGCCAATCAGACGATCTGGTTGGGGCATGCGGCGGTGACGTCCAGCACGGTGCATCACGCTGCCGAACGTTATGCGCGAGGCGGGGTAGGGCAAGCGGGTGTGCAACTGGCACCGTTCGAGGCGTGGATCGACGATTGGCGGTTTGCCAGTCAGGCGCAGGATCCGTTGCGCGATCTGCAGCTCAGCGCACGCGACAAGGATTTCGCCTATCAACTGCACCTCACTTCCAGCCGCCCATTGGTGTTGCAGGGGGACAAGGGTTTCAGCCAGAAATCCGAAGAAGGTCAGGCTTCATATTACTACAGTCAGCCGTTTTTCCAGGCCAGCGGAACATTGCAGATCGACGGCCAGAGCTACACCGTCAGCGGCCCCGCGTGGCTCGATCGCGAATGGAGCAGCCAGCCGCTGACCGCCAATCAAACCGGTTGGGACTGGTTTTCCCTGCACCTGGACAGCGGCGAACACGTGATGCTCTATCGCATGCGTCAGAAGGACGGCGCGCCGTATCTCACCGGCACGTGGATAGCCGCCGATGGCCAGACGCAAACCTTGCGCAGTTCGCAGATCCGGCTCACCCCGCAAGACACCGCCAACGTCGCCGGCCGGGCGATGCCGGTGAAATGGTCGATCAGCATCCCCGACAAACACCTCGACATCAGCCTCGACGCGCTCAACCCCAATGCGTGGATGAACCTGCGCATCCCGTATTGGGAGGGCCCGGTGCACATCAGCGGCAGTCATCCCGGCCAGGGCTATCTGGAAATGACCGGGTACTGAAAGGTACCCACGAATCCCCGTAGGAGCTGCCGAAGGCTGCGATCTTTTGATCTTGTTTTTTAAAAGCAAAATCAAAAGATCGCAGCCTTCGGCAGCTCCTACAATGGATCGGTTTGAACTTGGGTTGGTGTGTTGTCCTCTACAGAAAAATCTGCCGAGGATTAGCCATGAGCGACGACCTGAAACCCCCAGACCTGAATTCCTGGCAGCGCCTGTTCGACGACCAGACCTACTGGCAGCAATCCCCCGACGCACATTACTTCGATCTGCAACGCATCGCCGACGACCTGCTCGGCCAAGGCGCCATCGACCTTGAGCAATGGCAGATCCTGCGCGCCAAGGCCGACGACCTGCACAAGGATTCCCCCGCCATCAACGTCGCCCGTGAACTCGACGACCCCGAAGCCTGAGGACAACCCGATGAAACCGATCACCCAAGGCGAACACCCCGACGAACCCCGCCCACCGGGCGAAACCGAACGCGACAACGACGCCCTGCGGCCCACCGACCCGAAACAGCGTGAAAACAGCGGCAAAGGCACGCCCAGCGGCGAATCCACCGCGCAGGACACCGCAAAACAACAGAGCTCCTCGACACAAACCAAAGCCAAGCCCTGAACAGCGTCTATGCTCAGTGGCACGTTCGTCGCCGAAGCCAATTCGGCGCCGGGCGCTGCCATTCATCACAGGGAAAGTATTGCTTATGAAGCTCAACGCACTGGCCAAGGCCATCACCCTCGCAACCGTACTGTCCGCCACCAGCTTCGGCGCCCTGGCTGCCGATATTCCGCTGTCTGCCACTGTTGAAGCAGATCAGGTCACCACCAAAGTGATCTCCGTCGATGCCGCTAACCATCAGGTTGTGCTCGAAGGCGCCGAAGGCAAGCCGGTTCATGTTCAGCTCAGCGACAAGGCGAAAAACCTCGCCAATCTCAAGGCCGGCGATCAGGTCAACATCGAAGTGCAGCGTTCCGTCGCCGCCTACCTCGACACCGATGTGGATAAAGGTCTGCCTGGCACCACCGAACGTACCGGTGAGCTGCGTAAGGCCCCGGGCAGTGATAACCCCGGTGGTGAAGCGTACCGTCAGGTTCAGGTGCAATTGAAAATCACCAAAATTGATTTGAAGACAAATCAGGTGACCCTGCAAAACCCGGCGGGCGTATCGAAAGTCCTCGACGTGAAAAAGCCTGAAATTCAAGCCAAACTGAAAGATTTGAAAGAAGGGCAGAGCGTCATCGTCACTTACACCGATATCTTAAAAGTGACCAGTCAACACGAAAGTTGAGCATTAACTCTACAGAGTGATTGTTCTTGTACAGGTTTAGGTATGAGAACAATCATATAAAAGTGTGTTGTCGGAAGTTTCTCGGTAAATATCGGCGATACACACTTTTTAACTTTCTAGTACATAAATTTCATCTTTATCAATGACGACATAAGCGCCAACTTCTATTAAAATCCCCTCCGTTCGCCCAGTGTCAGGGCTCTTTACCGGTGCATGGATTGCCAGGCCATTACACTGGGCGAACACCTTCAGAAAGTGGTTGTATACAAATTCTGCAAACAAAAAGGGCGACTCTAGAGTCGCCCTTTTTGTTTGTGCCGATTTTAAGCATCCCGGCCTACGCTCGCTGTCCCTGAAAGCGCTTAAGCGACGCCTGATACATCTTCGTGCGGCGGTGATCCTTGCCGTAAGTGCCTGCTGCCGCAACGGTTCCGGACTGGATGTGATCCAGATAATGGAAAATCTTCCGAGGTGACAGGAATTTGATGCCGTAGCCCAGAGCCGACATCCGATCCTGCAGCGTATAACCCGGTACCCGATCATCCATGCAGAAGTGCAGCCCCTGGGACTTCATCAACCGTGCATTCCACAGAGTGCAGAAACTCTTCAGGTGAGTCTCTCTATACGGTTTTGGCTCTTTGGTTTTCAGCCCCAATTGCGTTTTCGCCCGTCGAACATAGTGTTTGCAGAAACGCGAAGTTAGACGCCAGGTATCGCGCAACATCCCGCGATTGATTTGCTCGACACAACCGACGGCGGCGATGTCCGGCGTTTTTGTACACTCGCGCATCATCATCGAAAACACTTCCTTGTCGTAAACGAAAGTGTCGGTGTGCAGTAGAAACAGGTAGTCAGTGGCAACTTTGTCCAGCACCAGATCCAGTGCTTTGCCATGGGCAATATGTCCGGCCTCTTTACCCGGCGAAGGCCGCTCAATCAAGTTGATCCAGTCCAGAGAACGCAAGTAATCGAGACTGGCATCCGCCGAATCGTTGTCCACTACCCACACGGGAATCTGCTGTTCCGTGACGTGCTCGCGCAGAAGCTCCAGGCACATGCGGGTCAAGTCCAGGGTTTTGTAGTTGACCAGGACCAGACTGAAATTGGCCTGCGGTGGGGTGGGCAAATTAAAGGCATTCATGACAGAAGGGCTCATCTGCGATTCAAGGGCGACAGGGTTTCGTGGCCGCGATCTTAGCGAGACAACCTTAGGCGAACCTTAATTTGCAGATTGGGTAACCGGCAGAGTGTGTCGAATTGAGACCGCTGGTTTATGAAATGCATGCGGTGCTGCCAACCATTAACGGATAAAATGCGTGCCCTATCACGGTTCAAGGAAGAAACGGCAATCGCCGTTGTGTCACGGATGAAACCACTCTCCCTCTACCACCCGGCCTTGTATTGGCTGCGCGTGTGGCAAAAAAGACTGTTCCGCCAGATTGCCTGGCGCTGCTCCGGCAAACGCTACGCTCGCCGCGTCGCCACGGCCGAGCGCCTGCCATATCGCTACCTCAAACACACCTCGAAACTCATCCGCAAACTCGGCGACTCCGACCTCGCCCTGCAACACAACAAAGTCATCAACCTGAAACTCGCCGTCGCCGCGATCGACGGCGTCATCATCGCCCCCGGCGAACACTTCTCCTTCTGCCGCCTCGTCGGCCGCCCGACTTTGAAGCGCGGCTACGTTGAAGGCATGGAACTGTCTTTCGGCGAAGCTCGACGCGGGGTAGGCGGTGGAATTTGCCAACTGAGCAACCTGATCCACTGGATGGCGATTCATTCACCGCTGGTGGTGGTCGAGCGTTCCAACCACAGCTTCGACCCGTTTCCGGATGAAGGGCGGGTGCTGCCGTTTGGGTCCGGGGCGGCGATTTTCTACAACTACGTTGATCTGGTGCTGCATAACCCGACGGATCGGAGCTTTCAGCTGAAGTTGAACGTCGGCGAGACACAACTCGAAGGGGAGTTGTTGTGTGATCGGGTAAGGGAGTATCGCTATCACGTGTTTCAAGAGGCGCATCGGTTTGTGCGGGAAGGCAGCAGGGTGTTTCGCGAGAACGAGATTTGGCGAGAGGTCAGGGAAAAAGGGCAGGTTGGGGAATTGGTGGAGAGGGTGAGGTTGTATCGGAATCGGGTGGTGGTTAAGTACGACGTGGCAGATGAGTTGATCGGGTAGGGCGCGTGAAAGCACTTCGCTGACGATGGCGCCCTTTGATCAGTTTCTGAAATACAACTCATCCAGCTGGCGTCTGCGTATCGAGAGGTACTCCTCCCATATCTTGGGAAAGTCCTCATCTTTGGTTAGAGGGAAGGTCAGATAAATGTACTTTCCAACAACGCTGATGTATTGCCTCGCGCGTTTGAAGGCCGGCTGCTCGTAAGCTGCGACGCTTTCATCGTAGGCGTCGTGGTAGTGACGGATATTCACTCGGTGTGGTGCGATCATGCATCGCGAAAAATCGATCACCCAGCAGCTATCAACGGCCGTACTCAAATAACCGTAAACACCATCAGTAGAAAGAAGCAGGCATGAATTTGCCTGGGTGCCGTCGTCATCGTTGACCAGAATGATCTGATCCGCGAAGTAATGAATATTCCTGCCGTCCGGCCCTTGCAAAGACAAGCTCCAACCTTCGGCTCCCATACGGAATTCACCGTTGTTATCAAAGGTTGCTGTCCATCCATTGGCTAAAGTGATCTGATGTTTATTCATGAGGACTGGTCAAGTATTGATCGTGCGGTGGTGTGAGGTAGTCGCATTAAATACTGCTCAAAGGTGTTCGAGGTCAATTAGACAGCCTTTGAGTTTTAATCGCTTGATCTCATCATTGAATTTGTATTTTGGCAAGAGTTCGTTTTTTATGTCGTAATGCTGTCTAAGAAGGCGGAATAATTTCCCTATGGTTTTTTTGCTGTTTTCGTCAAGGCTCTCAACCAAGTCGTAATTATTGTCTGACAGAAATTCGATTTTGCTTTTAAGTGTGTAGTAAGCGCTTATGTTTGAAAGCAATCCTTCCGCATCTGAATAATCTTCTTTTAAGTGTTCTGCATAATTTTGAAATATAGTTGTCAGCAGGTGTCGTGCTGCTTTTTTGTGTTTTAAAACTCCGCACATTTCCTGCCAGTTGCTAATGAAAAGATGATCTCCCCAGTCAGAGCCGCGAGCAAAATATTTTCCATTGCCTTTAAAGAAGTCAGATGTTTCATGAAGTTCTAAAGCTGTTTCAAAAGTGGTCGTCATTGCGGCTTTTTCCAGTTGTGAGGATTTCAACGAGTCTCAATATTATTCAGGGGCAGACCACGTTAACTAGAGAAAAGAGGACAGATTTATTTTCAGTTAGTAGAAAATAAATCTGTTCTCTTTTTGTCTTCTGCCTGCTGGTGTAATACCGAACTCGAGTTGGTCAAAATAATATTATATCTACGTTGCCAATGTGTGCTGTTAATTTTTCACGGAAATCCGTTTCGCTGGTGAAGTTAGTGTTGTCAATCATGTTGAGGAACCAAGTCGCGTCTAAAGCTGTAAATATTTCAAGCCATTCTTGTCTTTTAGCCTTCGATTCAGGCATGTCGTTCGCGGCAAAGCCGTGGCCTTTGCCTTCGGATAAGTAAAAATAGTTATCTGCGAAGGAGTAGCCTATAAGCTTTGGCCAGTTTGAGCTATGCGGGAGGTTTGGCTCCATATCCTTACTAGCAATCACATAAAAAGTTCTCATTTTTTTTCGGAAGTACGTCGAGTTTGTCGAAGTTTACTTTTTGCCCATCTAGATGGAGTTGTTGTGCTCCGCCATCGCCATATTTTCTAGATTACCTTCAGAAAAAGAAAACGTGGTTTGTCCCTCGTTACGGTGCAATTACCCATATAGGAAGGGTGTCGTCGGGTGCTTGTCTTTGACATCGACGAGGCTAGTCACGAGCATTTAAGGTTGAAGGGTAAAGGTCATCCGATGGGCACTTAGGAAAGTAAAAATTTCAATCTTTATCGGTTGCGTCTCATGTGTCCTAATCTTGATATTTAAACTGACCTCGATATGTAAATTCGATGCCTCGTAATATGGAAGCTGTGGTTTTTCCTTTATAAGCACAATTGTAAATTGCAATAACAGTGTTTATTTTTTTTCAGGTGAAGTAGCGAGGTTTTTCTTTTTATTTCAGCGATGATATCGGAGTCATAAGAAAAATCCTCGATTGCTTTTTCCAAATTTTTAGTTGGCTCTACGAAATCAGCTTCAATAAAGTCGTCGTCAATAAAGCCCAGAGAAAATGCATTGCTGAACTCCGATCCTAGAGATTCTCCATCGTCAGAATAGGCAGGCGTCACTATTTCCCGAAGAGTGGATTGCTGCCAGTCGGCGTTTGCAGTCCAAATTGATACTGTTTTTTTATTACTCATCTTTTTCTCCTCAATTTTTAAGGCCGGATGGGAGAGAGTCAACTCCACCTTCTAACCTCCGACCCGCCCACTCATTGAGGTCCTGTCGGAACTCGCCGTAATCTTTCGAATTGTCAATTATTTTAAGTATTTCATTATGTGCTTTTGTGGACCCTTTGCCCCCATGATGACCAGTAGGGTTCACAAATTTCACTTCAGCAATCGCGGTCCGTAGCTCATAGATCTGCTCAGCAGAAAAGGGGACAGATTTATTTTCAGCTTGTAGAAAATAAATCTCTCCCCTTTTCTGTTTTTTTGTCATTGCAATTGTAGTTTTTCTCCTTTGAGTTGTAGATTTGATTTTCTAAATTTTCTGAACTGGATACGTGTCGCCCGTGATTGTAATTGATCTTCCATCTGATTTTATGTCTTCGATGCTGTTAATAACCACCTTAAGCTCTCTTGAGTTGGGGAATAAGAAGTAAAAAAGCTCGAAGTAAAGATAATCTTTTATAAGGCTGGCAGCCAAATTGTGATGGTCGTTTAAAATTTCATTAAAGGTTGGATAACCTATTTTTTTTAGTTCGGGAATGTCAGCGTAGCCTTGCTCAGAGTCATCAATTTTGCATTCGACAATAAATGAGTTTGCATGGTTGATGAAGTTTTCCGGGAACTCATCGTTGTTTATCGTCATTTCGTATTTTTTTGTTTCGAGAATTGATTTCTCACCGAAGCCAAGGCTCCTGTAAGTGACCGTGTTTAGATTGACTTCTGTGCCGGCTGATTTAAATATCATGGAAATTCTCCAGGTGGTATTAGCGTGATCGTACCATCCTCTTTACGAGAAAAGGGGACGGATTTATTTGAGTGGAAAAGGGGGCAAGCAGAAAAGGGGACAGATTTATTTTCAGTGTGTCGAAAATAAATTTGTCCCCTTTTGTCTGGTGCTGACCAGCAGGATTCATAAATTTTACATCGGAAATTGCAATGGGTACCTCACGCATCTAGAATATATAATGTGGAATGCCTCGACTGCTTACTAGATAACTCACGGTTGAAAGTTAAGTTCTGAGTTTGACGTATTCCTCAAAGAATGAATAGAAGTTTTCCGCTATTTTCTTAGACGGTTTGCGCTTAAATAGATCGTAGCTAATGACCTGTCCATTTTTCGTGGGGCCGCAATCAATTGCCCAGCAAACTTCGTCGTCTTTTAAATAAATGACGGCAAAATGACTAGGTAATTCGAACTCTGAACGGCAGTACATGGTGCTGTAATTTACAGTTCCGCCGTTATCTAGAGTTGCATCATTATTCTCAATTCCGCATATTTCTAAGTCTGCTGCACCACCACCGCATACACTCAAGAAGTCAACGAAATCTTCAGGCAGCTTTATGCCTAGAATGTTCTCGAGTTTTTTAATTTGCTCGGCAGTGGCGGGTCCGAGCCAAAATGTTTCTTCGTCGGAGTTATCGAGTTTCGTTATCAAGTCTTGGTATTTATGCATGGTTCTGCTTGCTCAAGGAGAAAAGGGGATAGATTCATAGTACAAATGGATGAAGTGCGGAGTGCTTTGGGTCATCTCGATCCGACCCAGTGATTTTGGTGAGGACGACGCCAAGGCGTAGAGGTTTTTAACCGGCAGCCAAATTCGTGCGTCGTTGCGGTAGAGGTCCCGGTTACGCACTCGACCCACGTAATACCAGCCTTGCGCCTCGACGGCATTGATCCATGGCCGGCGAAAACCTGCATCAGCTACAAGGACCGGAATGCAGTCTTTGGGGAGCATTTCGGCCAACGTTTGCAGCAGCCGTTTTTGATATTTCGGACAACCTTCGCGCTCATGAACGCTCTCGTAAATCGGGAACGAACGTCCTGCCAGAGGAATGGCTGCACGCAACAAAAAGAACTCTCCAGCCGCATCGATCAGTGACCAATCGACTAGGATCAACGGATGTCTCAGCGACCCCAGCAAGGCTCGCAACATGACCCAGTAAAACAGCGAACGCTCAGTTTGCAGATGCCGACTACCCAGCAACCGATCGACTCGTTTGATGGCGTGTTTGGGGTAGGCCTTGCCTGACATGAATCGACCAAGCCCCGTCAGAGTGAGCCGACGTCCTTGGAGTAATGCGCTGACACAACACATCGTCTGTTTTCAGACGACGAAAATGGACAGTGGGAAGTGCTTGGGCGAGCGCGCTGTGTAAGAATCGGATGGCCTGCATGGGATCGGGATCTTGTTTTTGTGTGGTGCAATACAAGCTGCCGACCCATGCAGGCCACTTCAATTCCTAACTTCTTGATTTACTGTAAGAAAAATCGGGGATTTCTCAGACTCCGTCCCCTTTTTCCTTTTTCCTTAATTGTTTTAATCATGATTTAAAATAAAGCATTGATGCTGCTTGCGATTTTAGTTGATTTTTTAGTTGGATAGTGCAGTTTCAGCAAGGAAGCTGAGCATGTTTTCGTACTTTGTTTTTTGCCATTTTTCAGTTTCGTGATCGAAAAAATATACCTCTGGAAGGCATTGGCTATCTTTAATTTCAAATCCATAAAAATCACCAGTTCCATTTTCGGAAAATAGTATATGGGTTCCTCTGGTTGTTGATTCGGATTTATTTATCTCTAAAATATTGAAGTTGCTGTTTTCATCCAGAGAGTAGACGATTCCGAATGCGAAATATCCGCCGCCAAATCGCTTCGCAAACTGTACGTATTCAATAGGCAGCGTTGCGTTCAGTGTATTTTGAGCGAAAATCACACTGTCTTCGCTTGCTAGGCTGTCTGGCTCCAAGCCAAACCATACTGGGTTGGCCATTTTTTTTTCGTTTACAAGTTCTTCAAATTCGGAAAAATTCATTTTTTGCGACCTTGATTGTCATAAATCCATTCTGGCAGCTTTTCATCTGCGCCTTGTTCTCTCGCACGATACCACCAGTGAAGATTTCGATCCTGCTGCCTCATTTCTAGAGTTACACCCTGATTGAACTTATTAGGGTGAAGTGCTTTGTTACCGCGATGCTCCGCTGGCAATATTTCATGGATTGCTGATCCAGGCATTTGATCCGCGTGATGAAGGTCAGGACTTCCAAGTCCTCTCGGCGGGTGGCCAAGCAGTGCTTGTTTCAGGTCATTTGTAGACCATTCACCTTCAATCCTTACTGCTGGATCATTAGGGCCATAGCCCGTAGAAGTGGGAGCGGCGGGTTCTCCTGTATCGACTTTGGCTTTCGTAACGGGATCTTCTACGGATGGAGGAATTTCGCATCCTGGTCCCCCCGGACAGTTATCCAGCCCCAACGGGTCCACCCACCCCGTAGGGTTAGGCACATACTGATAGTTGTTCAATCCACCCGCAAGCTTGATCGGGTCCGGTGTCAAAAACCGCCCGGTGCTGGGATTGTAGTAGCGGTGCCGGTTGTAATGTAATCCCGTCTCGGCATCGAAATACTGACCCTGGAAGCGCAGAGGGTTATCAATTTCGGCGATGTCCAAGGTGGCCAGGTTGCCATAGGCACGGTATTTCGCCGACCACATGATTTCGCCGCTGTAGTCGGTGAGTTCTTGAGGTGTGCCGAGGTGGTCAAGTTGGTAATAGTACGGGGTTGCCTTGAGGGGGCCCTCGCCATCGAGCATTGCCAATGGGCGGAAGCTGCCAGGCTCGTAGATGTAGGTGCGATAGCGATTCTCGGCACTTTCGGCGATCAGGCGTTCACCTTGCCAGAGAAACTCTGTGGTCTGACCATCGACGGTCTTCTCAATGCGACGACCAAAGGCGTCGTACTTGTAGCTTGCGGTGCTGCCACCGGGCAGCGAGACGCCAATCAAGCGATGCTGGCAGTCGTAGCGGTATTCGGTGACCAGTTGCTGTCCGGTACCACGGCGTTCGCGACTAAGGTTGCCGTAGGCGTCGTAGTCGTAATGCCGGTCGCCTTGCATAAGCAGGCGATTACCTTTGACGTTGGCGAGGTTCGCAGTTGGCAGATCGCTTTGGCCGAGCAAGTTGCCGGCCGGGTCATGAGCGAAGGTTTCGGGGGTGGCGCCGCGAACGCTGACCAGACGATCCAGTGGATCATAGTGGTAGCTGCGGTTTCCTTTGCGGCTGTCATCGATGCCGGCCAGGTTGCCGTTTGCATCGTAGGCGTAGCGGCGCTGGAACAGATTGCGATTCTGCTGACCTACGGTGTGCGCTTGAAGCCTTCCCTGTTCGTCGTACTGATATTGGCTGAGCAGCACGCCTTGTTGGCGCTGCTGTTCACGGCCAGCGTCGAACTGGTGCGTAGTCAGGCGCGACCCGTTGAGGTCGATGCTGCTCAGCCGACCGCCGGACAAGTGGCGGTAATCGAGTGTGCTGCCATCCGGCAGGCGGCAGTGATTGAGTTGGCCGACGCTGTCGTATTCGTAACGCGTGGTGCCCCAGCCCTGATGCTCGGTGATCAGTCGATCCTGCACATCATATTCATAAGCAAGCGGCCAATGACCATCGTCCACATTGACCAGACGGCCAAGTGCATCGTAGCTGTAGTGAATTTCCTCGCCGTCGGGCAGGGTTTTGACCAGCAGGCGACCAGAGGCATCGCGCTGATACTCGGTCACCAATTCACTGCCGTCGTCACCAAACTCGGTTTTCTTCAACAGTTTGCCGTTGAGGTCGTACTCGTAAGCGGTACGACGCCCGTCGAAACCGGTTTCCTGCTGGACCAGCCCATTTGAGTAGTAATCGAGTTGATAGTGTTCGCCGCGTTCGTTTTCGATGTCGGTAAGCAGCAGGCGTGCGTTGTCGTAGCGATAGCGCAGTTGGCTGCCGTCCGGATTGATACGACGGCTGACCAGATGGAGATTGTCGGCGTACTCATAGCGAGTGATGCGCCCCAGTTCGTCGCGTTCTGCAGTGACGCGGCCGTATGGGTTGTAGGTGAACGCACGGGTAGCGCCGCCGGGCAGGGTGATCTGTGCCAGACGGTTAGCAGCATCCCACTGGTAGTGCGAAGAAAGGGGACAAATTTATTTTCTAAAAAAAGGGCTGGTTTCTCTTGAGTGCAGCAAATGAAACTGTCTCATTTTCAGTTGAACTTTTATAATTTTTATTATTGTAATGATAAGCGGTAAATAGGCCTAAAGTTTTCGGGAGTGGTGTTTTTTACGAAAGATCTATTTTACGCCTGCGTAAATATTAAGGTTTTTTTATTTTATTCAGAGTGTGATCTAACGCTCTTTCAAGTTCAGTCCAAGTTTTCGCGCTTTCGCTGTGCGTGGGCGACTCCCAGTTTTGATCTGAAATTAGCGAGATTCTAAAGGAGCCATTTTCGCTGAATTCTGGGTACCATCCAATATCAATTATTTGTTCGAGTGGCAGTGATGCCTGTAATAGATCTTCTTTTAAATCGTCGGTAATAAGTTTGATGTCGCTTCCAACTAATGTGGAGAGATCATCGAAAGTAATTGTTCCGCCGAGCGTTATTATTTTATCAATGTTCATCGATTATTTTTTCTTCTTGGTTAGTTTTTTGAAGGCTTCTTCAGATATCGGATGTCCATGTATGGTGTTCGCACTCAATTCCACCCTCATGTACCGGGTTTCTTTTCCGTCGTTAGCACCGATAGTTTTTCCCATATCAATGACTTTCCATGGTTTTCCATTATTGACATCTTGTCCGTTTGCAAACGCGTGCCGTTCTAATGCTTCTATATCTGTGCCCGGCACATATTTCGCTGCACCTCCATTGGCAGTGGATTTTACGACAGAAGGCCAAGGAGCCTTAGGGGCCACATGTTTATTTCCATGGTTTGTCCATTGAACGTCTGGAGGAGGCGGGGATCCATCGCTAACCTTGGCTTTTTGCTCTGGAGGCTCGGCACCTTGGCCAGGAATGCACTTATCCCCACCAGGGCAAGTGTTTAGACCAAGCGGATCCACCCACCCCGTAGGGTTAGGCACGTACTGGTAGCTATTCAACCCACCCGCAAGCTTGATCGGATCCGGCGTCAAAAACCGTCCAGTTCCCGGATTGTAGTAGCGGTGGCGGTTGTAATGTAACCCCGTCTCCGCATCGAAATACTGACCCTGGAACCGCAACGGGTTATCGATTTCGTTGACGTCCAGCGCTACGAGGTTGCCGTAGGCTCGGTACTTCGCCGACCACATGATCTCGCCGCTGTAGTCGGTGAGTTCCTGCGGTGTGCCGAGGTGGTCGAGTTGGTAGTAAAACGGGGTGGCTTTACGTGGGCCTTCGCCGTCGAGCATGGCCAACGGACGGAAGCTGCCCGGTTCATAGATGTAACTGCGGTAGCGGTTCTCGGCGCTTTCAGCGATCAAGCGCTCGCCTTGCCAAAGGAATTCGGTGATGTGGCCGTCGACGGTTTTTTTGATACGTCGACCGAAGGCATCGTAATTGTAGGTTGCAGTGCTGCCACCCGGCAGGCTAACGCCGATCAAGCGGTGCTGGCAGTCGTAACGATACTCGGTGACGAGTTTCTGTCCTGTGCCACGGCGTTCGCGACTCAGGTTGCCGTACGCGTCGTACTCGTAGTGACGATCACCCTGCATCAGCAGGCGGTTGCCTTTGACGTTGGCGAGGTTGGCGGTGCCTTCATTGCTTTGGCCAAGCAAGTTGCCCGCCGGATCGTGAGCGAAGCTTTCCGGAGTAGCACCGCGCACGCTGATCAGTCGGTCGAGCGGGTCGTAGTGATAGCTGCGGTTGCCTTTGCGGCTGTCATCGATGCCCGCGAGATTGCCATTGGCGTCGTAGTTATAACGGCGCTGGAACAGGTTTTTGTCCCGTTTGCTGACGCTGTGTGCTTGCAGGCGACCTTGTTCGTCGTATTGATATTGGCTGAGCAGCAGACCTTGCTGACGCTGTTGTTCGCGACCGGCGCTGAACTGATGAGAGGTCAGGCGCGAGCCATTGAGGTCGATGTTGCTCAGTTGCCCGCCCGGTTGGTGACGGTAATCGAGTTTGCTGCCGTCAGGGAGGCGGCAGTGTTTGAGCTGACCAACGCTATCGTACTCGTAGCGCAGGGTGCCCCAACCTTGGTGTTCTTCGATGAGGCGGTCTTGCAGGTCGTATTTGTAGGCGAGCGGCCAGTGGCCGTCGTCGACGTTTACTAGGCGACCGAGGGCGTCGTAGCTGTAGTGGATTTCTTCGCCATCGGCCAGGGTTTTCACCAGCAGCCGACCAGCAGCATCGCGCTGATACTCAGTGACCAGTTCGCTGCCATCGTCGCCGAACTCGGTTTTCTTCAGCAGTTGGCCGTTGAGGTCATACTCGTAAGCCGTACGACGACCGTCGAAACCGGTTTCCTGCTGGATCAGGCCGTTGGCGTAGTAATCGAGGTGATATTGCTCGCCGCGCTCGTTTTCGATTTCAGTCAGCAGCAAACGCGAGTTGTCGTAGCGATAGCGAAGTTGGCTGCCGTCGGGATTGATGCGGCGACTGACCAGATGCAGATTTTCGGCATATTCGTACCGAGTGATGCGGCCGAGTTCATCGCGTTCAGCGGTGACATTACCGTAAGCGTTATAGGTAAACGCACGGGTTGCACCGCCCGGTAGCGTGACTTGGGCAAGACGATTGGCTGCGTCCCATTGATATTGGGTAATGGCGCCGGATTCTTCCTGGCGGGTGATCTGCCGACCCAGTGCGTCGTAGCGATATTTGCGCTGGCCGCCATCGGGCAGGCGTTCTTCCAGCAACTGGCCGAGATTGTTCCAGCCGAGTTGATGACGGCTGCCGTCCGGGTGGCGAATCTCCAGCAGACGCCCCTGGCCGTCGTAGCTGTATAGCGTGGCATTGCCGTCCGGGTCGATTTGTTGGGTGATATCGCCCTGACGGTTGCGTTGATACTTCCAACTGGCTTTGCCGCGATGCACATCGCTGACGAAACCGTTGATGTATTCATAGGTGGTGGCTTGGTCTTCCGGCGGGATGACGGCTGTCATCAAGCCGTTGTCGTCGTAGCGGTACTCGGTGACGGCGCCCAACGGATCCTTTTCCGCTATCAATTGGCCTTTGTCGTTGTAGGCCTTGAGATGCTCGGCACCGTCCGGGTCGACCTTGCTGATCAGTCGCGCCTGATCATCGTGGGTGTACACCTCTTCGCTGCCGTCGGCGTTGGTGACAGTCACGCTGCCTTTGTCATCCCAGGCGTAGTGCGCTTCCATCTGCGAGAAGTTGGCCCAGTGACAGATGCAGCGAGACAGCTTCCCCTCGTTCTCCCACTCCCAGTAGAACGCAGCGCCGCCCGCCAGTTGCCGCTCGAGAATGACGTGCTGTTCGTTGTAGCGATAGCGCTCGGCTTCGCCGGCTGCGTTCTTTGCTTCGATCAGACGATGCTGGGCGTCGTAGCTGTAGGTCACCAGCGTCTGCACTGTATTCCAGGCGTCTTCCAGATTGTCTGCGGGCAGGAACTGCTGATAGTCGACCGCAACAATGTGTTTGCGGTCGTAACGTAGAAGCAGGGCGCGACCGGCGCCGTTGTCGAGGCGTTTGATACGACCATGGATATCGCGTGTGACGTGCAGTCGATTGCCATAGCTGTCGCTGATGGCGATTAGGGTGGTGCCTTTGCTGTTGAAACGGAAGTGATAGAACGACGGACGCTTGCCGGCTTGCGCTAGAATTAGTTCCGATGGATCGTCACCGAGGAAAATGGCAGCTTTTGAAAGGCTGTTAGTGATCGCTGGACGTTGTTCACTCGGGAGCGGGAACGGCGTTGCGCGGTTTTCGTGGTCAGTCCAGATGACTTCATCGCCATTGATGTCAATGCGATGAGCCAGTGCATGGCTCCAGCCATAACCCAGACCGCAATCAATTTCCACGGCACTGGTTCTGTAGAGACGCGTCCACTCAAACGGCAGTAGCCCGTCGAGTTGACCGTCGGTCAGCGTCAACAGCTCTTCGCCGGTCACCATCGAAACCGGGCATCCGTTAGTGCAAGTCTCGGCGGCAGGTTCTGCACTTTTGTCGGCCGGCGTCTTCGCCTGCTTGGAGGCATCGTCAGCTATTTTGCCATCCGCGAGTTTCGCGTTTTTCTTCCCATCAAACCGCAACTCGGAAATGCCATTTCTCACCTTAGCCGTCACACCACGCGCCGCAACAGCAGTGTATTTCGCGACGTACTCCATAAAGCCATTGATGATCTTGAACAGCGACTTCACAAAACCGATGACGGCGTTGAGGACAAGCTCACCGTACTTCTTCAAGCGGGCGATCAGGTAGATAACGCCGGTGCCTTCAGCAGCGATGGTCAGTACTACGCCGATCACAATGTCGATGGCGATACCAACGACCATTGCCGTGGTGGTTTTCGCTATGTCGCCCGCCATCTTCATCGGCGGCAAGCCCGCCAGCCAGATCACGGCGCTGCGTACCAACAGGAACAAAGCAGCTTCGTCGCTGGCCAGCAACATGGCCTTTTTCATGATGTCCGGCGAGCTTTTGGCAACTTTGATCAGTTCATCCGCACCCGCGCCAAGATCCTTCGCGAACTTGCCCGGATCCTGCAGGATGTCGAGCACCTGATTGATGCCATCCCACACACCCTTGATGGCCTCCCAGCCACCTTCAAGAATGCCGGTACCAATCGCCATTGCAGTGCCCGAGGTGGAAAGGTTCGACCATTGCGGTTTGAAACCTGCCCACTCCTTGCGCAGAAAACCTTCCAGGTCAGCTGTCACGCCGCTGTAGGAGCTGAACAGCGCATCGATCTGCGCCGGCGTCACTTCGTTATGAACGCGAATCTTGTAGAACTTGCCGGGAATACCACCTGTCCAGGCGGCTTTGCCTTGTGCGTCGAGTTTGACCTTGCTGACTGCACCACCTTCCACGGCGACAATTTCGACTTCGATATCGCCTACCGGAATGTCGTAAACCGACTCGAATTTACTTTCGATCAGCAACGGCCCCTTGAGCGGGCACTGCGCCACGTTCGAAGTGAAATTGCCGTCGGTCATGCTCACCGCTTTGCTCGAGTCACCAACCTTGATTACTCGCTCCATGCCCAGCAGGGAAGGCATATCAGCGGCCCGACTGGCCTTGTCGGCGACGCGCGCGTACCAGGTTTTGGTTTGTTCCTGATACAGCTTCAGACTGTCCTTGAAGGTGTTCAGTTGGTTGTCAACAAAGGCAACGCGATCCATCAGCCTTGCTCCAGAATCAGGTGATTTAACAGTGCTTCTTTAAGGTTTTTCGGTGCGTCCGGACGGCGCACGAAACGGCTGACTTTCAGCTTCAGGTTGTTCTCGGGCCAAGCGGTGTAAATGTCCGGTCGGTCTTCTTCCAGCCACTGCATCAAGTTGCTGATCAGCGTCGTCGGATTTTCCTTGGCCAAGCCGTCCAGTAACGGCTTCGGCACCTCCCACCACGGCCAATCCTTCACCTTCGGCACAACCCGCGTCCCAACCTCCAGCGACTGCCCATTAATCAGATACCGCTCAAACATCGGCAGTACTTCCCCGGCCTTCTCCCCAAGCCCATGCAGAATCGGGTAGATATGCCGCCCATCCCAAAACCGGAAAAACACCTCGGTCCCATCCGGCATCTTCACCTGAGTCAGGCTGCGCAGATGCTCGAACACTTCGTTCGGCTCCGAACGCGATACCGCCAGCCAACCCCAGTCGAGGGCGTCGGTTTCAGCGATCCACGGCAGGAACGCGGAATTGGCTTTGAGCTCGGTGACGTAGGGCATCACCGGTTGCCAGGTGGAGTAGGGCGTGCCGCCCCAGATCGGCAGGAGTTGGGCGGAGGGTTCGGTGAGGTAGAGGTTTTTCAGCGCGTCGGAATCGCTTGCTGCGCTAATGACCAGATACAAACGCTCGCCAGTCTGCAACGGCTGTTGCGCCAGCCAGTCCTTGGGCGTAATTCGATCAGATGGCACAGGCACCTGCCTTGCATTTTTCGCATTCTTCGCAGAACGGCGCGTTACGTTTGAGGGTGTTGATCTGGGCCGGGGTCAGGACCTGGCCGGCCTTGTCGGCGTCGGCCTGTTTCAGGATTCCGGGTATCAGCGGGGCGGCGCCAGTGCCGCTCCCTGGGCTGCCGCCTGAGTTCATGTTGATCACCGGGCCGCTCAGGGTCACGCCGCCGGCGTCGATCTTGATGAAGCTGCCGCCGCCGATCAGGGTCAGCTCTGCGCCGGCTTCCATCACCACTTTCATGCCGCTGCTGAGATGAATTTCCTGGCCAGCGTCGATGAACTGACCGGTGCCGATTTTGATGTGTTGGTTCACGCCCACGGTGAGGTGGTCGTTGGCGCGGGCTTCGACTTTGCGGTCTTCGTAGACGGTATGGTGTTCTTCGGCTTTGAATTCGCTGTAACTGTTCTT